>CAJKFS010000014.1 GCA_905199225.1 uncultured Collinsella sp.
TATTGCCAGCGGCCCCGCTTCGTTTCGTTCCATTGTGCCCGGCTAGTCCTCGAGCAGGTCCTCGATAAAGCCGACGCGGTAGTTTTTGAAGATGACCTCGCCGCCGTCTTGCGTGGCGTCCAGATCGACATCGCCCATGATGCCAAAATCGTGGTCGCCATCCTCGTCGGCAAAGATCTGGTGCACGTGCCATACGTGCGCGGTCTTCTCGTCGGACTCGTCAATGGAAAACATCGCGGCGCTGCGGGCATCTCCGTCGGTGAGGATTTCCTCGTGCTGCTCGTGGTAAGCGTCGAGTGCTTTTTGCCAGCGGATCTCGCTCATGCCCCAGTCGTCGTCGAGCTCGCCCAGCTCGCGAACGTGCTCGCGGGCGGCAAGGGTCACGCGGCGGAAGAGCGCGTTGCGCACCAATAGCGTGCAGCCGCGACGGTCCGCCACGACCTCGTCGATGCCCTGCGGCGGCGCAGCATCGAGGGCTGCCGGGTTGCCGGCGTTTTCCCACTCGTCCACCAGGCTCGAGTCCACCGAGCGCACCACAAAGCCCAGCCACGAGATAATGTCGCGCAGGCGCTCGTCGCGCTTCTCGATGGGCACGGTACGGTCGAGTGAACGGTAGGCCTCTGCCAGGTAGCGCAGTAAAATGCCCTCGGAGCGGGCGATGCCGAGCTTTTGAATGTAACCCTTAAAATCGCTCGCGCTTTCCAGCATATCGCGCAGGACACTCTTGGGAGAGAGCTGGTAGTCGTTTGCCCAAGGCACTTCCTGGCAGTACTTGTCAAAGGCGGCATCGAGCAAATCCTCGAGCGGCTTTTCGTAGGTGACGTCCTGAATGCGCTCCAGACGCTCCTCATAGTCGACGCCGTCAGCCTTCATTTCGGCCATCGCGCGGTCGCGCGCGGCGCGCTCCTGTGCGCGCAATACCTGCTTGGGGTCCTCGAGCGTTGCCTCGACCATCGAGATCAGATCCATGGTATAGGTCTCACTCTCGGGGTCGAGCAGCTCCAGCGCGGCAAGCAAAAACGGCGAGAGCGGCTGATCGAGCGCGAAGTCCTCGGGCAGATCGACCGTCAGCGCATAGTCGATGTCCGGCGCGGCGTCAGTCGGGGCGTCGGGCGCGGGCGGCACCTCGGTGCGAACGACGACGCCGGAATCGATGAGCGTGGCGAAGATTTCGTCGGCGCGAACCTCGAGCTTAGCCTTTTCCTCGGGAGTCTGCAGGCTCGTCTCGATGAGGTCGTGTACGCGGGTTCGGGCATCGCCGCCCTGCTCGACCACGCTAATCACCATGGAGTGCGTGATGCGCAGGCGCGGCTTGAGCGTCTCGGGCTGCGTCTCGATCAGGCGCTCAAAGGTCTGCTTGTTCCAGGTGACAAAGCCCTCGGGGGCCTTTTTCTTTTTAATCTTACGGAGTTTTTTGGGGTCGTCGCCCGCTTTGGCCATAAGCTTGGCGTTTTCGATCTCGTGCTCCGGCGCCTCGGCAATTACCATACCCTCGGTGTCAAAGCCCGAGCGGCCGGCGCGACCGGCAATCTGGTGGAACTCGCGGGCGCGCAGACGACGCATCTTGTAACCGTCGAACTTGGTGAGCGCGGTGAGCACCACGGTGTGGATGGGCACGTTGATGCCGACGCCGAGCGTGTCGGTGCCGCAGATGACGGGCAGCAGGCCCTGCTGCGCCAGGCGCTCAACCAGTAGGCGATAGCGCGGCAGCATACCGGCGTGGTGCACGCCGACGCCGCAGCCGAGCAGGCGCTTGAGAATCTTGCCGAAGGCGGTGGAGAAACTCGTGCCTTTGGCAGCTTCCTTAATGGCCTCGCGCTGCTCCTTGCTAGCGATGCCAAAGTTGGCAAGCGACTGTGCCGTGGCAAGCGCGGCGTCCTGACTAAAGTGCACGATGTAGAGTGGGGCCTCTCCGCGGCGCATGGCGAGCTCGACGGTGCCCTCGAGGGAGGTCGTCACATAGTCGTAGCTCAGCGGAACAGGGCGCGGGGCGTCGACAACCAGGTCGCAAGCAGCGCCGGTGTGCTCCTCGAGCGAGGCGGCGATGGCGGTGACATCGCCGAGCGTGGCACTCATGAGCATAAACTGCGTGTGGGGCAGGGTGAGCAGCGGCACCTGCCATGCCCAGCCGCGGTCGGGGTCGGCAAAGTAGTGGAACTCATCCATGGCTACGCAGCCCACATCGGCGTCCTCGCCCTCGCGTAGCGCATCGTTGGCAAGGATTTCGGCCGTGCAGCAGATGACGGGTGCCTTGGTATTGATATGCGTGTCGCCGGTGATCATGCCGACGTTATCGCGGCCGAGCACCTGCACCAGGTCGAAGAACTTTTCGCTGACCAGAGCCTTGATAGGAGCCGTGTAGTAGCAGCGCTTGCCCTGTGCCATGCCCATAAAGAGCATGCCCAGCGCGACGAGCGACTTGCCCGATCCGGTCGGCGTGCCCAAAATGACGTGATCGCCGGCGGCCAGGTCCATGAGGGCCTCTTCTTGGTGATCCCACAGCTCAATGCCACGGTCGCTCGTCCATTCAAAGAAGCGTTCGAAGGCCTGATCGGGCGTGAGCCATGGTTCGGGCTCACTGCCATCCTCGGGCTCCCACCAGGTGGGGGAGAGCGCGCCGAGCGAGCCGAACTCGGCTTCGGTTCCCGTGCCGCCCGAGAATGAACTGGCGGCGCCGGCGCCGGAGACGGTGCCGGCGACGGTATCTGTCGTGGTCTGTGCCATGTGGTTGCTTTCTCTCGCGATTGTCCGCCAACTATTATGGCGTAGCGGCGGCGTGGGGTGCCAGCGCGCGAGAAAATGCAGGAAATGGGCGTTCTGCCCAGCCGTTTAGTGTAGTCGCTAGCTAAGTGAGTAGACTTTTTGCGATATTGCGAGCACATGGCTTTTGCGCAAGGGTTCTACCTGCGGTTTTATGTTTCGCTATGCGGGCTGTGCTTGGCTATTGCAAAATAGTCTACTCACTTAGGTTTGAGGGCCGTTCGCTGGCGCCTATTTGCGCTTGTTTGCCAACGCCGCGACCATCAGAAGCCCCTAGGACTCTTGCGGTAGACGCTTCTTGCCCTTGCGGGCACGGTTTCTAAAGTTCTCGACGGCTTCTTCCATGCCCAGAGGTATATAGGTGAGCTCATCGAGGTTGTCGGGCAGGTAACACGCAAGGCTTTGCTCCTGCGCGCGGCCCGCCGCGAGCTGTTCATCGCTGGGCTGCGTGCCGGGTGTGGCGCAGATGCCATAGACGGCGGCGCCCATCTCGCGCGTGCGGCATTCATATTCGGTCTCGGGATGTTCGGGATGGTCGCGGCGGACGTCGTCACTTACCCAAAGCGTGTCGTAACCGGCCGCGGCAAACTGCCCCAGGGCGTAGTCACGCAATGGCTTGCTGTCGGTTCGCAGCGTTACGGTGGCGCCAACTGCAAAGAGCGGGCGATAGAGCATCAGATGGTCGACATGGACGAGTCGTTTTTTGGCGTACTTGGCCTTGGGCTGCGGCGTGGGAAAGTTGATGGTGATGGCATCGAGCTCGCCTGTGGCAAACAGCTGCGGCAGCGATGCGGCGCCTCGGGGCAGGACGAGTGCGTTGGTCAGTTCCTGCTCGCAGATTTTCTGCGCGGCATAGGCGATACAGATGGGCTCCTGGTCCATACCGATAAAGAGGGTGTTTGGCTCGTGGGCCGCGCGCTCTACAAGGTACGTTCCCTTGCCACAGCCAAGATCCAGGTGAAGGTGCTCGAAGGGCTTGTTGCCTGCGGGCGCACAGGCCTTGCGCCAATCTCCGACATAGGCCTCGGGGTTCGTCTCAATCGCATCGGCGTAGCGCTCCAGGCGCTCCTCGAGCACAAAGTTCTTAGGCGTGCGAACGTGGACGGCTCCCATGAGGCTCCTTGGTCATAAGTATGGAACGTATAGCTGCGCGTTCCGTCAATGGGTTGAAAAAGGCGTGGGCATAGTTTGCCCGAAAGACGCGGTGCGGCTCGACGGCGAGTCGTCGGTGCCTACAGGCGCTTGAGAATCACATAGCGGTTGAGATCGCCGCTACGACCGTCGGCATGGAAGCGCTCAAGCTCGCGCACGGGGACCTCGCCGCTCTTGTAGAACGTACGCACGCCGCGCACCAGGTCGGTGATCTGCTGATCGTCAAAGTGATGGCAATAGCGGTAGGCGTGGCGGTCGTTTTGCCAGCCAATGAGGTGGTCACCGGCTTCAAACTGCGCGGAATCGTAACCCTCAAACGGCGGGGTGAGCTCGGCGCGGGCCTCGGCGCGAACAGCCTTGCGCGCCATGCGCTCGTCGTTCATAAACTCCCAAAAGCTGATGGCGATGATGCCGCCTGGGCGCGTCTGCCGCACCAGGGCGTCGAGCACGCGTACGCGGTACTCGCACGACGGTACGTGGTGCATAAAGCCAAAACAGACCGAGATGTCGGCGAGCGGGGCATCGAAAAGCGCATCGGGCGTCTCGGCGGGATTGAGCTTCATGAGGGCATCGAGCACATCGAGCTCCTGGAAGTGCAGGTTGGGAATGCGCAGCGCGTGGCCATGTGCATCGATGGCCAGGTCTTGGCACGAGTCGACGCCATAGAACTCAAACGGACAGCTGGCATCTGCCGAGGGGTTTGCTCCGTCGACGCCCTTGGCGGCAAGTGCGCCGCCGGCGGCAAAGTTCTCGAACCGCATATTGCCGCAGGCAAGATCGAAGACGCGGACGGGATGCTCGATCGTGGCGACGTCGAGCTGCCCGAGCGCGATATCCATGGTGCGCACCCAGCCGGGCCACGGGGCCTGGCGCGTATCGGAGAAGGAGGCGGAGTGCTCGCGATAGAACGTGTTGTTGAGCTGGATGAGCGATGAGGCGAAATCGCGGTTCACGGCGCGGAACTCCCTCCGTTGGCGGTGCGGAATAAACAGTACGACCATACTACCGTTAACGCTGCAACGGGGACAACCAAGCTACGGGTCATTGCTTTGTTTGGACACATTTCCGCAGCTCATATGCACCCGCAACCGCCGGTTGTCAAAAATCTCACTAGAATAGGTGGCATGCTTTTGGCGGTGGCGGATAGATTTTTAACTGTGCAAGGCGCCTTAAGAACAAAAACGGTCCGGCGGCACGGCTGGCATCACATAGGAGGAACCATGAATGTAGAAACTGCGCAGCGGCTCGCCGACCTTCGTCGCAGCAAGGGTTTTAGCCAAGAAGGGCTGGCGCGAAAGTTAGGGCTGTCGCGCCAGGCGGTCAGTAAATGGGAACGCGCGGAGAGCTCGCCCGATACCGAGAACCTAATCTCGCTCGCCAAACTCTATGGCGTGAGCCTGGACGAGCTGCTCAATCCGAGCGACGAGATCGAGGACGATATCGAGTTTGAGAACGAGGACCGCGCCCGTCAGCGCGAGGCCGAGGCGGCAGAGCGCGCCCGCACCCATGAGGCGGCGGCACGCGCCACGGAGGCAGCTACGCAGGCAAGTGATGCCGCGGCCAAGGCGGCGCAGGCGGCAAGCTGGAGTGCGCAGGCCGCCAATGCCGCTACGGCGCAGGCGACGAGTGGCACCGCGGTTGGCTCGACTCCGGTGAAGGGCCCGTTCCAGTCGTTCCCGTATTGGGCCGTGTGCTGGCTGCTGTTCTTTTTGCTGATGTTCCTGTTTGGTGCCGGTCCCTTTGCCGCGCTGATCTTCTTTACGATTCCCATCTATCACTGGGTGGCGCGTGCGCTCGATGGCGATTGGGCGCGCGGGGATATTCAGGTTGGCCCGGCGTCGGTGACAACTAGGGCTCAGAATGTTTCCGCTTCGGTTGATGCTGACGTGGCTACCGCGACCACCGCTGAGCCGATTGCCAAAGAGGGTGGTGAATGATGAAGCTTTCGCATGAATCCAAGGTACGCTTGGGCGTTGGCATCGGAGCGTTCGTGCTTATCATCGGGCTTGTCTTTGGCACTTCGCGGCTATTGGCTCATTCTGATATGGTGCGTACGACCGGTATTCTATCTGGCCATTTGTCTGATTTTGACGATATGTTTGACGAGGACGATTCCTTGAATAGCGGTAACTATTCCGCTCGGCCTCAGCAGCTTTCGAGCACGACTTTTGATGCCGATGAGTTCCGCTACCTCGATTTCGATATCAATGCGGCTTCGGTGGACGTCAAGGTTGTTGATGGCAACAAGGCTCGCGTTATCGAGCGGGGGCGCGTTGCCGAGGGTATGGATGCCTCCAAGGCCGCGACGCAAAACATCGCATCCGTCGAGGACTCGACGCTCAAGGTTTCCCAGTTTGGAAGTGATGACGGTAAGGCAATCGATCGCTCAGTTACGGTCGAGCTGCCGCGCCGTGTTGCCGAACATCTGAAGGGAGTCAACGCGCACGTGGGCTCGGGTGATCTGCAGATTGCCGGTGTCATCTGTGATGGTTTCGATCTTTTCCTGGGTGCGGGAGATGTAGAGTTTACGGGCAGCGTGACTGATGCGCTTAGCGCTGAGGTCGGTTCGGGCGATGTGACGCTCGAGCTTTACCAGGCCCCCGCGAAGTCGATGGACGTGAGTGTGGGCTCGGGCGATGTGGAGATGACGGTTCCGAACTCGACGGGCTTTAAGGCGAGCCTCACCTTGGGCAGCGGCGACTTCGAGAGCGATTTCCTTCCGCTTGGCTACGACGGCGAGACCATTTTGAATCTTGAATTCGCTAACGGTGACAAGTCTGCCACGTATCGTTTTGAGGTCGGTTCGGGCGACATGTCGTTTGATCCGGAGTGATGGCTGCGGGCTGGTCCGCAAGCATAGATGCTTAGACGCGCTGTTTGATGGAGGCGCAGGAGCCGTGACGGGCTCCGGCGCCTTTGCCTTTACAATGGGGGCATGGAACAGATTATCTTGAACATACTCGAGGCCCTGCGTCGCGGCGAAACCGTGGACGACAAGGCGCTCGTCAAACTGATACATGCCGAGGCGCGCCGCGAGGGTGCCGATAAGCGCGACCTGGCCAAGCGTCGCCTGCTGCCGTTTTACCAGCGGGTAAAGCGTGAGGGGCCGGCTCGTTGGGCTGGGTGGAATGTCGATGCCGAGCTGGAACGTCAACTGCTGCAGGTGCTGCGTATGAAGCCGCGCCGAACGGCTTCGGGCGTGGCGACCATTACCGTCATCACCAAGCCGTGGCCGTGCTCGGGCGATTGCCTGTTTTGCCCCAACGACCTGCGTATGCCCAAAAGCTATCTGCATGCCGAGCCCGCGTGCGCCCGTGCGGAGCAAAATTGCTTCGATCCATATCTGCAGGTGAGCGCCCGTTTGACGGCGCTTTCGCAGATGGGGCATGCGACCGATAAGATCGAGCTCATTGTGCTTGGCGGTACCTGGAGCGACTATCCGGAAGGCTATCAGACATGGTTTATGTCGGAGCTTTTCCGTGCGCTCAATGACGATGCCGTCGCCGGCGTGGCGGCAAACCCCATGTTGGCGCGTCCGGGCATCAGTCGTGCCGAGGCGGGGCGCCTGCTCGATGACGCTCCCGCCGATGCCCTGCCGCCCGTGGTAGCGGAGCGCCGCGAGCGCTATCGGGCTGCCGGCATTGCGACAGACGAGGTCGAGCTTGCTGCCGGCGTTGCCGACGAGCAAGGGCGTGTGGATGCTGCCGTGGGCGGCTATAACCGCGCGGTGCGTCGTCTGTACGGTTCCGGTACGCCGTGGGGCGAGGTCGCCGAGTGGCAGACGGCCACGATGGAAGAGCTTGAGCGCCAGCAACGAATCAACGAGACGGCGAAGCATCGCGTGGTGGGGCTCGTCATCGAGACGCGCCCCGATGCTGTAACGCCGCAGGCGCTTACGCTTATCCGCCGCCTGGGCTGCACCAAGATCCAGATGGGCATCCAGAGCCTCGACCAGCACCTGCTCGATATCAACGAGCGTCGCATTTCGGTGGAGCAGATCGAGCGGGCGTTTTCGCTCGCGCGCCTGTTTGGCTTTAAGATCCACGCGCATTTTATGCTCAACTTGCTGGGCGCCACGCCCGAGGGGGACAAGCGTGACTACGAGTGCTTTATGACCGAGGGGGCCTTTATGCCCGACGAGGTCAAGGTCTACCCGTGTGCGCTTATCGAGGGCTCGCGTCTGGTGGGTTGCTATGAGCGCGGCGAGTGGCGTCCCTATACCGAGGAAGAGCTGCTCGATGTGCTGGCCGACGACATCGTGGTGACACCGGCGTTCTGCCGCATCAGTCGTATGATCCGCGACTTTAGCTCCGACGACATCATGGTGGGCAACAAGAAGCCCAACCTGCGTCAGCTCGTTGAGAACCGCCTGGCTGCTCGGGGTGACGGTGCGACGGTGCGTGAGATTCGTTATCGCGAGATCAGTAAGGCGGGTGCCGACTTGGGTGAGCTGTCCCTTGACGAGGTCGCCTACGAGACCCCGGTGACGGGCGAGCGCTTTTTGCAGTGGGTGACACCACAGGGCAAGATCGCCGGCTTTTTGCGGTTGTCGCTGCCCGACCATTCGTTTGTTGCCGCGCATGCGGACGAGTTGCCGACGACGCCGGACGAGGCGATGATTCGCGAGGTGCACGTGTATGGCATGGCGGCACGCGTGGGTGACCAGGGCCAGGCGGCGCAGCATCACGGGTTGGGGCGTTTGCTCGTAGAGCGTGCGTGCGAGATTGCCCGGGATGCCGGCTATGCGCGCATCAACGTGATCAGCGCGATTGGTACGCGCGAGTACTATCGCCATCTTGGATTTTATGACCATGGCCTTTATCTGCAAAAGGAGCTCTAGATGAACAAGCCAAGTGTTTCTGCCGGCGTCGTTGCCGGCGTTGCTCTGGGGGCCGCGGCGCTTGGTGCGGCCGCTGTCGCTGTTCGTGCTGCCTGTCTGCAAGTTGCGCGAACCCGCAATGGGTTGGCGCGTGTGAAGCGCGTGCACGATGAGTGCGGCGATGAGATTCGCGTGTTGGTGCAAGGCGGCGTCTACCAAAGCGCGAGCTATGTCGGTGAGCGTTGGGCCGAGCCCGTCTTTGCGTACTATCGTGCGTTTGACGACGTGTTTGAGTCCGAGGATGCGATGCGCGACGCTTATGGTCACGGCATCGACCGTATGCTTATGCTGGGCGGCGGCGGGTTTGCCTATCCTAAATTCGCCCTGATGTCGCACGAGGGCTTGCGCATGGACGTCATCGAGTATGACGGAGAGATTACGCGCCTGGCGCGCCGCTGGTTCTACCTAGACGAGCTGGAGCGCGCGGCGGGCGATCGCCTGCGGGTGATAACCGCTGAGGCTCGCTCGTATCTGGGTGTGACGAGCGTGGGCCATCGTCGCTACGACGTGGTCGTGAGCGATTGCTTTGGCGGTGCCGAGCCCGTGCGCGAGCTGGCGACCGTTGAAGCGTTGCGTTTAGTGCGGGGCAGCCTAAATGTTGGGGGCGTCTACGTCGCCAATATCGTGAGCGCAAACGAGGGGAGCGACGTGACGTTCCTGCGCGACTGCGCTGCCACGGCACTCGAGGTATTCGCCCATGCCTGGGTGGTCCCGTGCGGCGATGCGGAGTTCGGCGGCGAGGAGAACTACCTGCTCATCGCCAGCGACGGCAACTACGCCTTTGCCGAAGCCGTGCCCTTCGACACCGACTTCATCGGCACCGTTCTTCACGACAAATAGGTCTCCCCGTCCCAAAAAGACTGGTCTTAGGCGTGGTCGCGCCAGCCGAGAACGCGCTGCTTCATGCCTTCGATGTCGAGCACGCCTTCGGCAAAGCCTTTGCGCACGAGCTCCTCGGGAACGTACTCGTCGTAGCGATCAAAATAAGGCACCTCGCCGGGATAGACGAGCTCGATGGGATTGAAGTCCTTCTCGGCCTCGGCGGCGAGCACCTCAAAGAACGTCTCCTCGTCAGCCTTCATCTTAAACTGCATAAAGTACGGGCGCGATGGGTCGAGTCCGCGAAGGCCCAGCTCCGCGGCACATTTAATCTTGAGTATACGTTCGAGCGCCAGAAAGGCGTAGCTGCCCAACCAGGGGAAGAGCACCCAGGTATCGCCGCCCAGGTTGATGAGTGGCTTGGTCCCTGCGCCCGAAATCTCGGCCGTATGGCGAGCCTGCGCCAAGCGGGCCCGCGCGTTACCCATAAGGTACGGATATGCCGCGTGCTCGTTGAGCGCCTTGCGCATGCGCTCGAGTACATGTGTGTTGATATCACCGGGGCAGTCGCCAAAGTAGGCCGGCACACGGCCCTTGACCTGCGTAGCAAAGACGGTATGGCGCTTCCAGTCCACTTCCTCGACAATCCAGCAGTGTCCGGCGATGGCGATGCGCTCACCGGGCGGTGGCGGGTTGACGATCGTGCCCAATTCGGCCGACTCGCTACGAACGGTGAACTCCTCGTTTTCCTGGAATACGGCGTAGAACTTAAAGTTGTTAATGATGCGCTCTCCCGCGAGACCCACGATGAGTCCGCCGCCCTCGGTGACCTGGATATGGTCGATCTTAATGAGGTGACGAAGCAATACGCGATAGTCATCGGCCGAGATGCGATGGAAATAGCTGAGCGTGAGCACGCGCTGGGCAAGTTCGGCCGGCGTGAGCTCGCCGGTGCTGGCGAGGGTCGACATAGTCTGGTGATAGAGCAGGCTGTAGGGGAGTCGATCGAGCTCGGGCGGCTCGACCCACTTTTCCTCGCGATAGAGTTGTACGAGCGCGATACCCTGCAGGAGCTTCCATGGAATGGTTTCGGGCATCATCGTGCGCGGTTCGGGCTCTTCCTCGCGCATGACAAACCACATCTCGGGCGGAAGGTCGCGGCGTCCCGTGCGGCCCATTCGCTGCAAAAAGGAGCTGACGGTAAACGGCGCATCGATCTGGAACGCGCGCTCCAGGCGGCCGATATCGATACCGAGCTCCAGCGTAGAGGTGGTGACGGTTGTCTGCGCCTGCTCCTCGTCGCGCATGAGCTCCTCGGCCGTCTCGCGCAGCGATGCCGAAAGGTTGCCGTGATGGATTAGAAAGCGGTCGGGCTCGTGTCGACTTTCGCAGTAGCTGCGCAGCATGGAACACACGGCCTCTGCCTCCTCACGCGAGTTGGCAAAGACCAGGCACTTGCGGCCGCGCGTATGCTCAAAGATATAGCCCATACCGGGGTCGGCGTTGTCGGGCGCCGTGTCGGTGGGGTTGAGAAGCGCCTGCTCGGTCGCTCGTGGGATGTCGACTTCGCCCTCGGGGGCCGAGGAAGTGCGACGGTCTTTGGGAGCGGCCTTGCCCCGTGCCCGCTCACGACGTTGACGGCGTTCCTCCTGTGTAAGCTGTCCGCTGTGGCGCACGTCTTGGGCGCCAGCCGGCAGCGCCGCGGGCGCCGCCGGCTCAATACGCTCGCAAGCAAGCATCTCGGCTTCTTGTGGACCCGTGCTCTCGAATCCCCACTGCTGTGCCTGGGGACCCGAGTTGTAGAAGTGCTCCATGGAGATGCGCCACACGCGGCGCGGTTCCTCAAAGCGGGGGATGATGCAATCGCGTCCTGTTCCCTGTGAGAGAAAGGCGCCCGTGCGCTCGGGGTCGCCGATGGTGGCAGAAAGGCCGATGCGGCGGGGCTGCACGCCCGCCATGCGCGAGAGGCGCTCGATAAGGCAGAGCGTCTGACCGCCGCGGTCGCCGCGCATGAGCGAATGAACCTCGTCGATAACCACATAGCGCAGGTCGCAGAACATACGAGGGATTGCCATGTGCTTATGGATCAGGAGCGCCTCGAGCGACTCAGGCGTAATCTGCAAGATACCGCTCGGTTTTTTGATGAGCTTAGCCTTGTGCGACTGCGAAACATCGCCATGCCAGTGCCAGACGGGGATATCGGCCTCTTCGCACAGGTCGTTGAGGCGGACGAACTGATCATTGATGAGTGCCTTGAGGGGGCCGATGTAGAGGGCGCCAACGCTCGCGGGCGGGTTCTCCCAAAACTCGGTCAGGATGGGAAAGAAGGCTGCCTCGGTTTTGCCGGAAGCCGTGGATGCCGTCAGGAGCACATTGTCCTGAGTGTTAAAGATGGCATCAGCTGCTGCAACCTGGATGGAGCGTAGACTCTCCCAATCGTGGGAGTAGATGAAGTCTTGGATAAACGGGGCGTAGCGGTCAAAGGCGTTCACGGGGCCTCCTTTCAAAAACGAATCTCTCAATGCGGTGGGCAGTGGCTTGCTGCATTACTGCCTCGACGTTTGCCCAGATAAAACCTGCCAAAATAAACCTGTCCCTTTTTGGCAGGTTAGATGGTGAATTCGGCGAAGTTGCGGTCGCCGCCTGCGGTGCCGGCGTCGCCTGTTGCGGCTGCCGGCGCCAGCGCGTCGCCGCCGACGCTTTGCAGCAACTCGGCCACATTTGCATCGGGGTTCTGACACAGGATATCGAGCAGCTCGATAAAGTCACGAATGACCTCACGGGGCGTCAGGTGCGTATCGGCTCCCACGCGGCCAAACTCAATCTTGAGAAAGTTCACCAAGTCGTTCTCGGTAAGCGTGGGCGTCCAGCCAAAGTAGCCGGCATGGGTCTGCATGAGCTTTTCGATGAGCACCAGCAGCTCCTCGTAGGTGAGCGGCTGCAGGCGGATGATGGGCGCGAGCATGTCTTTGAGATCATCTCGCGCAAAGCGACCCTGAGCGAGTCGGCTGCGCAGAGCTTCGTAGGAGAACACGCCGCGGCGGCGGTCTTCGATGGAGGTTGGCGTGCCGCCCATGATCATGCCCAGGTACTGCGCCTTGCCCTGGAGCGTGTCGTTGTACATAGTCAGGATCTTCTCGTAGTTGTATTGGCGCGTGATCGCGTTGGGAATCTTGTACAGATTCACGAGTTCGTCGATGAGCACCAGCATGCCCTTGTATCCGCTGCAGACCAAAAAGCGTGCAATGAGCTTAACGTAGTCGTACCAGTCGTCATCGCTGATGATGGTCGAGGAGCCCAGCTCAGCGCGTGCCTCGCTCTTGGTGCGGTGCTCGCCGCGAATCCATTTGGTCACGCGGCTCATAGCCTCTTCATCGCCCTCGGATACGGCCATGCGATAGCGGCGGAGCATGCGGGTGAAGTCGAAGCCGTGGACCATCTCCTCGAGCGGGGCCAGTTGGGCATTGACGACCGACTCGTCGACGTCGGCACACGAGGCGACCCAGCGATCCAAAATAAGGTTGAGCGCACCACCCTCGGGGCGCGTCTTGGTCGATATATTGCGGATGAGCTCGCGGTAGGTGGCAAGGCCCTGTCCCTGACCGCCCTGCAGGCGGCGCTCGGGCGACAGGTCGGCATCAGCGACGACGAATCCCTCGCCCATGGCGTGCGTGCGGATGGTCTGGAGCAAAAAGCTCTTGCCGGCGCCGTAACGACCGACTAAGAAGCGGAAGCTCGCGCCGCCATCGGCGATGAGACTCAAATCGGTGAGCAGGGCGCGAATCTCGACCTCGCGACCCACGGTGATATAGGGAAGGCCGATGCGCGGGACCACGCCGCCCTTGAGCGAGTTAAGGATAACGGCGGCGACGCGTTTGGGTACACGGGGCGCTGCGGATGCGGTATCACTCATGGTCTAGGTATCCTCTCACGTCTGCTTCGTAGTCCTCGATAATCTGCGGCCCTGCCGCGCTAAATTCAATTACGGTGTCGCCCACCAGGTCAAAGAGCGCCTCGTTGATGCTGTCGACGAGCATGTCCTCGCTCTGCCCCGATTGCACTACCGCCGATTCCGCCTGTACTGCGTTGTGCTCGAGCAGCGCGCGGAGATAGGCGTCTGCGACAGGCGTGAGTTCGTTCGTGGCGTCAGCGGGCGCAACAGCTGCGAACGCGGGCGTCGGCGCGAGAAGCGGTGCCACGACACCAAACTGTTCGGTGGATATGGTTGGCTCGTCGGTCTCGTCCTGCCGAATGGGTGCCGCGACCGCCTCGACAATCGCGTCGGCTACGGGCTCGGCTTCCGGTTGCCCTGAGTCCGCTGCCTCGGCTTCCACAGGTGCGCCGTCCTCGCGCTCTTCGTCGATTAAAAGTGCTTCGCGCGTTTGCGCAGCGGCGCTCCGAATGTGCCCCAGCTGACTCAGATCGATATCGATCTTGACGGGCTGGTGTGCGGCGTCCCACGAAAGCCATGCCATGATCTCGTCATCGATAATCTTGGCCAGATATTTGGGGACCTTTTCTTCCTTAAGGGGATGGGCGGGGTCCAGCGCCAGGCGCAGGCGTTGGTCGCAGGCGCGCATCATTTCACCGAGCTTGCTGCTCTTTTGCCTACTACCATGGATACGCATACATTCCCAAAAGCCGTTTTGGCAACGGTAGATGTGGATGGGATCCAGGCGGTATTCGCAGTCCTCGTGGCGCTCGGGCGCAAAGAATACGGCCGAGGCAAACATGGTGTAGGGCATGGCCGTCTCCTCCCCAAACAAGCTCGCTACGATGCCGGTCTTTCGGTGCGTGTCATAGTAGCGCGCCATGCGGACATACACGGCGCATGCCACGTGGCGCAGATCGCGGTGGTGGCTGCGGTCGAGCCGCGAGTTACTTAGGTTGTACGTGGAGAGGGCGTTGATGGCGGCCATGAGTCGCTCCTCGCGCACCTCATCGGGCGGAAGGGGGAGCGTGGGCTCGGAGGTTTTGCGACGTTTGGGGGTCTGGTCGGACGGTGCCGGTGCCGGTACAAGGTCTCGTGCCGCGCGCCGCAGCTCGATAAGGGCGTTATCGAACATGACGGTTTTAGAGTCGCGGAGCAGCTTGGGGTCGAGCCCATGGAATACGGCGTAATCCTGCAACCACACGCGTGCAAACCGATCAATGCCGGGCTCGAAGGCGCGATAGACATCCCAAAAGGCCTTGATCTTGTTAAAACCGTCGAGCGGGTCATCTACGCCAATGCCGCAAATCAGCTCATAGAGATACAGAAAGGCAAAGGACGTAGACGTTTCCTCGACGGTTCCGCGGCGCACTTGGGCACGCCAGGTAAAGTAGCCGCGCAGCTGCCGGTCGCTCATGGCGTTGTAGGTGGGAAAGTACGACTTAAAGGTGCCGTTGTAGGGACAGTCGTCCTCAAAGTCGGCCATCAGCAGGCCCTGGCGGTAAAAAAGCTCGGCTTCCGAAAGCCAGCGGCCCGCACCGCCCTTGGGGTCATCCTGCCAGCGCGATATCTCGCGCATTTTACGGTACTGGTCGGGGAGGAAATTCTGCATCTGTCGGCCGGTTTTGAGAATCGGCTCGTCTGCGTAGACTTCATGTGAGAAGCGGGCAGACTGATGGGTCCGGGCCTCGGCCATAATGCGCTCGATGAGCATCTTGATGTCCTGGTCGGCCACCGCTCCTCCTCTCGAACGCAGCTACGGTGACCTCATATCATAGCACAGCATCAAACAGGTGTTCGAGATACCGCTGCGTTGATAGATTTAGAACAGGAGGGCGTAGATGACGGCGATGACGACGGAGGGGAGCATATTGGCCGTGCGGAAGGTCTGAGGACGGATGAGGTTGACGCCGACGCAGAAGATGAGCATGGAGCCTGCGAGCGAAAGGCTGTTGAGGGCTGCTGTGGTCATGATGGGGGAGAGCGCGCCGGCAAACAACGTGATCGTCCCCTGGAACACGGCTACGGGCAGGGCCGAGAAGATGCAGCCGCGTCCGAGCGACGCCGTCATGGTGCAGACGATGATGCAGTCCAGTGCGCCCTTGAGGGCAAGCGTTGACCAGTCGCCGAGCAGGCCGTCCTGGATCGATCCCACAATTGCCATGGCGCCGATACACACGGTGAGTGAAGTCGAGACAAAAGCGTTGGTGAACTCGTTATCGCCCTCACTGCCGGTCTTGCGCTTGAGCCATTCGCCAAGGTTCTCGATGGCGGCTTCCAAGTTGACGGCCTCGCCGATGAGCGAACCGAGCGCAAATGAGACGATGAGCATGGTGGTGCCGGTGGTCGCTAGCGCCTTCCCATCGATAAGGAGCATCTTTTGCATGGTGCCGCCAAGGCCGATAAACAGGACGCACAGCCCCGATGCTTTCATGAGTGTGTCTTGGATGCGCGGTGTGATGAAGCGGCCGCCCGCTAATCCCAAAAGACCGCCCGCAACTAAAAGCACAACGTTGATGATTGTTCCCAAGCCCGGCATGAGCCCTCCTGTATTGATGCCAACGTGGCAATCGTAGCAGAACGAAATGCGAGGCACATCGCGACTCATCTAATACGTTATATAAGTGGTGTTAGGAATGATGTGCAGCATTTAAGCCTCAGGTGGTTGTCGGGACATAGGGATAGTATTCAAAGCGCAGTGTCATAAGCCGCTGCGGGGATTCAATAGCCGCGGCGATGATATTGGCATCGCGGGCACGATCAAACCCTTCGAGTTCGATCTGATACGAGACGTCTTGCATAATGTCCAGACGTCGCCAGGCTAGGAGTGTGTCACCATCGAATTCCAAGGTCTTGCCTCCGTCTGGAGCAACGGCGTATAGACGCAGCTTGGCGGTGGTTGCAGGGTCGACAACCGTGACCTTTTTAATTTCGTTTCGAGTATTCTTGGCGCCCAACAAGGTGAGCAGTGTTGGGGCCACGACCTCGCCCGATGGCAAAAAGACGACTTCGATGGATTCGGGAAATGCGATGATAGCCGACTTGCGGACGGGCTGATTGGCGGCGGCAACTTCGATGTTCGCAGCGTCGATGACCTCTGTGTGGTCGAGTGCGGCAAGCACGCAACAGTTACCTTCATCGATCTCTTGAGGATCAGCAAGCCCCAGCCTGTCCGCGAGCTCGGGATCGTTTGGATCGGCAGCGGGCTCATTCGGTGCTTCGAAAGAAGCTGGGGCGCTGTTTGTCGGCGACGGCGTGTCGCCCGCACCTGCTTCTTTATCCGCGCTCTCTTCTTGTATGGTTGCGTTGATGGGTTCGTCGTTTGAGGGGAGCGTCTTGGCGTCAAGCGCGGAGGGGAGAATTCCGATGGCTCCGGATCCGTTCCACTCCATTTCGAGAAGCGCCGGGTCGGCAAGAATGCGTTGCCTGCTTTGCGCGTGGGCATCGATTTCAATAGGGCCTGCCTCTATCCCTCGTGTAAGACTGAGTGATCCGGCTGGCTTCTCGAAATGAGCGTTTGTGTCTTTGGCGCTGACGGCGTAGAACAGCAGGGACGCTTCTCCCGTCGCGATGGCATCGGTGCCGGCTTTGGTCAGTCGCAACGATGCCGTGAATGAGAGGGTGGGCTGCGCATCGTCTGCATTCGCGGCGGCGCAGCCCAGACATATACCGCCTCCTTTCTCGAAAAACGTACCGTCGAAGGCGACCTTCGCTCCGTTCGCCGAGTCATCGACCGAAGCGATGTCGATGCGCAGCTCTAAATTGCATGGATCGCCATCCGCATCGAGCACAACCGAGCGCCACATGCAGACGGCGCACCCCGCCTGGGAGCCGTTTGCCTTGTTCGAACGATTGATATCCACGACTATCGAGCCGTCCGTATTACGACGAAGGCATCCCGAGGTTGAGATTGCGGCTTGTGCGATCGAAAAACGCTTACACGCAATGGCACTCGACGGATTTGGTGCGGAGCTTAGGGCTGCTGGTAAGGAGTCTGCCATGACGGGAGTCGCCCAGGCGGCGACGGGCGTTCCGGTTGCGAGCGCGCCGCAGAGTGCGACGACGGGCAAAAGGTTCTTTGATGCCATGGGGTCTCCTTAGCTAATTTAGTGCGGCCTGTCCGTGTTTTGTTTCTGGCTGCGTTTGATGTGCAGACCGAGGCCGGCGGTCCCCGCGCCTGCTGCTGCGGCGCCTGCTGCCAAGAGCCATCGTCTGTCGCCTGTCTGCGCCAACGGTTCCTCGCGGTCGCCGCGGTCGAGCTCCGAGAGGTCGACCGTCACTTGCGTGGCGGCCTGCACCTGTTCTTGCTGGGCAAAGGCCATGGCTGGCCCAAACGCTAGGATGCTGACGGCGGCGGCCAGGGCGACAGCCTTATGCCGTGTGCGCACCGGGCTCGACCGTCCAGGTGATCGTTGCAACCTGATCGCCTTCGCCGGTTACGCGGAAGATGTCGCGCGTGACGCGGGCGACGTTTCCGCTTGTCTTGAGCTTAATTTTGTCCTTGCTGCCGGCAATGCCCTGGTAGCCCATGTCGAAGGCTGCATTCTTGGAAAGATCGAGGCCCGTCCCCTGCGTTGCGGCGCTGGCGTTCTGGAGTGCGCCGTCGGGGCCGACCTTAAAGTCGATGGAGTTCTGTGCGGTTCCGGCTTTGGCGTCGGCAGCAATGGTCCAGGTGTTCATGGCGTCGATCTTCATGTTGGTGACATGGATGCCGTAGGCCGAATGATTGTCGATGGTGGTCGCGTCTTCTGAGGGGCCCTGAAGCGTGCCGTCGGCCTTGGCGACGAAGGGAATAACCGTCGGAACTTTGAACTCAACGTTGTCGATCTCGGTCCTGACCATTACTTTCGTGGTTCCAACGCGCCCGGCTGCCATAGCTGGCGTCGGGGCGGCGCCCATTGCGAGCGCGAGCGCGAGCCCTGCGCCCACGACGAGCGCTCTGGCTCCGTTCATGTTCCTGGTGATGTCCATGGTCGTTCCTTTCTATTCGCCGCGGGCCGTCCCCGCGATGATTGGACGAATGCTGGTGAATTGCGTGCGGTGCCGCGTCGGCCGGAAAAGCTAGTTCTCGGCTTGCTCAACCCGCACCTTGACACGTGTCGGATTGCCGTGGCTGTCGAGGGTCTTGGCATCGAGTGCCTGGATCTCGATGTACGCCTCGCCTTCTTTGATGTCGCCGGCGGGGCACGTTTCGATTGTCTTGCCGGTCTCGACCACACCGGATTCGTACATGGTCTCGTCGTTTTGGATGACGCGGAATCGCTGGGGAAATTTATTGTCTTGGACGTTTTGCACGTTGACGCGCAGCTTGCCGTCCTCCTGCAGCTGAGCGACCGGTGCGACCGAAATCGTCATCATGTTGTCGCGGACGATGGCGTCGAGCTCATCTTGGATTTCCTGACGCGTTTTGCCCTCGGCCGTCGTAACCGAAGCGCCCGCCTCGGGTACGGGCTGCGACTGCCAAGCGTATAGTCCTACGGCGACAAGGGCACAGACGATGGCCAAACAGGCAAGGATGAGCTTCTTGCGACGACCCAGGCCTGCAAAGTGGGGTGGCTTCTTCGCGCTCATGCGGCATCCTTGGCGGTATAGATGCGCGCAAAGGTGGACGGGTTCGCTCCAAAGAGCATGTGAAGCATCAGGCGGCGTGAGTAGACAAGCTCGTCGAAGTCGGGAGGGAGCTCGATGTCGTGGATATGCGCGATGCGGTGGGCGAGCGCCGAGAACGACTCGGGGTCGCAGATCACATCGGTGGTAACGTGGTAGACCGTCGTATCGGGGAATGCCTCTTCGTCGAAAGGCAGGAGATGGGGATCGTCGTCGACTTCGATGGCGATGCCGTACTGGGGCCAGTAATATGCCATGGGAACCTCCCTGCTTCTGGGGCCAAAACTTCTGTCGGTTTTGGCTGTCGATGCCGACGGTATCAGCCACTACTTGACCAATTGCTGACCAAATGCTTGACGGATTGGTGTCTCCGCAGGTAAAAGGCGGCAAAAAATACTCCAACTTTTTTCAAGCGACAATCGCGCGGTCGGCGACGGCGGGGCCATATGTGTCAAAAGCATCGTCTGCCGAGGAAATCAAGCCGCTCGCCGAATTGTACGAACGTAAAAATCGCCAATTATGGAGACGGTCTCGAACGCGTCGACGAAACGATGCGGTAACATCTCCCTGCAAACACTGTAGTTAGCTAAAGGGGGAGTTCGCGTGTCTGCAACCATCAAACCCTTCACCGACGAGTTCGAAGAGTATGGTCGCGATGAGTCTCGCGCATCGGGCGAAGCATCGAGCATCTCGTTTCCGACAACGGAAGACGAGGTCCGTGCCATTTTGGAAAAGCTCCATGCCGAGCGTGTCCCGGTAACGGTTCAGGGCGCCCGAACCGGCCTTGCCGCCGGTGCCGTGCCCCACGGCGGGCATATCCTCAATACTTCCCGTATGAATCGCTACTTGGGCCTTCGCCGCGATGAACAAGGCCAATTTCTGCTGCGCGTGGAGCCGGGCGTTGTGCTCTCGGAGCTGCGCAAGCAGCTGAGCAAGAAGGTGCTGCCGACTGCTGGTTGGGACCAGGCATCGCTTGAGGCCTACGAGGAGTTCCAAGAGGCCCCCGAGCAGTTCTTTCCCACCGATCCCACCGAGGCATCTGCCTGTCTGGGCGGCATGGCGGCATGTAACGCCTCTGGTGCCCGCAGCTACGCCTACGGTCCCATGCGCCCACATATCACGGGACTCCACGTCGCGCTGGCTGATGGCGATTTGCTTGAGCTTCAGCGCGGCGAGGCTTTTGCCCAGGGCCGCCACCTGTCGCTCGTGACGGCAGTGGGCCGTACGCTCGAGCTCGATCTTCCCGGCTATACCATGCCCAAGACAAAAAATGCCTCAGGCTATTTCGTTGCGGACGAAATGGACGCCATCGACCTCTTTATCGGTGCTTGTGGCACGCTCGGCGTTATCACCGAGCTCGAGATTGCCCTGCAGGCGGCGCCTGCGGTCGTTTGGGGTGTGAGCTGCTTTTTCAATAGCGAAGACAAGGCCGTGTCCTTTACCGATTCCATGCGTCCCGTCCTGTCCCATGCGGCTGCCATCGAGTACTTCGACGCTGGCGCCCTGGATATTCTACGTCGCCAGCGCGAGCAGTCGACGGCGTTTGCCTCGCTGCCGGCGCTCGACAAAGAGGCCAAGGTCTGTGTCTACGTGGAGCTCGACTGCGATGACGAGGCCCAGGCGACCGAGGAACTGTACCACCTGGGATGGGTGCTCGAGTTTGCGGGTGGCCGCGACGATGCGACATGGGTCGCGCGCACCGAGGTTGATCGCGAGTGCCAGCGGTTCTTCCGCCATGCGGTCCCCGAGAGCGTCAACATGCTTATCGACGAGCGTCGCCGCACGGATCCCACCATCACCAAACTGGGTTCGGACATGTCGGTGCCCAATGCACGCCTTGCCGATGTCGTGGCCCTCTATCGCCGCACACTGGCCGAAAGCGGGCTTGAATCTGCTGCCTGGGGGCACATCGGTAACAACCATCTGCATGTGAACATCCTGCCGCGCGATGCGCAGGACTACCGTCGCGGTGGCGAGCTGTTTGCCCAGTGGGCTGCGGAGGTAACGGCTATGGGCGGTGCCGTTTCTGCCGAGCACGGCGTCGGCAAGATCAAGGCGGGCTTCTTAGAGACGATGTACGGTCACGAGGCCATGGTCGAGTCGGCGCGGCTCAAGCTCCAGCTCGATCCCGACGGGCAGCTGGGTCGCGGCAACCTGTTTTCGGAGAAGCTCTTGGATGAGCTCGTCCAGAAAGGGGGCGCGTGAAGATGAGCGAATTCCATATGGTGGTGTGCGTCAAGGCGGTGCCGGGAAGCACCGAGGTCAAGATGGACCCCAAAACCAATACCATCGTGCGTGACGGCAAGCAGGCGGTTATCAATCCGTTCGATGCAAGCGCTCTGGAATGCGCTCTGTCGCTCAAGGACGACTTTATCGGCTTTGGCATGGATGTGCGCGTGACGGTGGTGTCGATGGGCATCCCCGCGACCGAGTCGCTGCTGCGCGACTGCATCGCCCGAGGCGCCGACGACGCGCTGCTGCTGACCGATCGCGCCTTTGCAGGTGCCGATACCCTGGCGACCACCTATGCTCTCAAATGCGGCATCGAGGCGCTCGACGAGGACTTCGACCTGCTCATCTGCGGCAAGATGGCGGTGGATGGCGATACGGCCCAGATTGGTCCCGAGCTTGCCGGTGCCCTTGAGATTCCCTGCGTGACCGACGTGAGTTGCGTGCAGAGCGCGGGCTTTACGACTTGCGGCTCGCTGGCGCTTGTCCACGGCTGTGACGCCGGCGAGGAAACGGTATATCTGGAGATGCCATGCGCGATGACGACTGCCAAGGAGATTGGCCAGCTGCGCATGCCGAGTATTGCTGGCATTCGCGCGGCCGAGGAAGCGGACGTGCGCGTGGTCGGCGCTGCCGACGTGAACGCCGATCCCTCGCGTTGCGGTCTTGCCGGTTCGCCGACGCAGGTCGTGCGCTCGTTTGTGCCCGACCGCGACCAAACGTGTGAGGCCGTTGAGGGCACGGCGTCCGAGCAGGCGGCAAAACTCGCCAAGATTATCGAGGAGATGGCATAGATGAGCGGACTGATTATCGATAGCGAAGCCTGTATCGGCTGCGGTCGCTGCGTTCGCGCTTGCGCCTCGGGCGGTATTGTGGTGGAGGGTGAGCGCCCCAATCGCTGTGCCCACGTAACCGACGGCTGCATCCTGTGCGGCGGGTGCGTCGACGCCTGTCCCGTCAACGCCATCTCGATCGAGCGCGATGAGGCCACCGGTGCGGCAGACCTTGACGCATATCGAGACATTTGGGTCTTCGTGCAAACTGACGAGCACGATGCCGTGGCATCCGTGGCCTTCGAGCTCATGGGCAAGGGGCGCGAGCTTGCCGATGCCCGCGGCTGCCGCTTGGTGGCGCTGGTCGGCATGAGCCCCGAGAGCTCGCTCGAGGAGCTTGAGCATCTGGTTTGCGCCGGCGCCGACGAAATTATGGTCTGTCGCGACGAGCGCCTGCGCCAAAACGATGCAGAGGTTTACGCCCGCCTGATCTGCGATTTGGTAGCCGAGCGCAAGCCCGAGGCTATTCTGTACGGCGCGACCGCCTTTGGCCGCGAGCTGGCACCTGGCGTTGCCGTGCGCCTGCAGACGGGTCTTACGGCCGATTGCACCGTGCTTTCGATGGATACGGAGCCGGGCCTGCTGCAGCAGACGCGCCCGGCGTTTGGCGGCAACCTGATGGCTACCATCGTTTGTCCCAACCACCGCCCTCAGATGGCGACGGTACGTCCCGGCATCTTTAAGGCGCCCGACTTCGACTACGGCCGTCCCGGCACGATCACCCAGGTAACGCTTGCGGATGACGTTAAAGCTCGCGTCGAGATCTCGATTCCCGCCGAGGAGTGGGGGCAGCAGGCCTCGATTGCCGATGCCGAGCGTCTGGTCGTGGTGGGTCGCGGTATCGGCTCCAAGAAAAACCTGCCTCTGATGCGAAAGCTCGCCGAGGCTCTTGGCGCCGAGCTTGGCTGCACGCGCCCTGTCGTGGAGGCCGGCTGGTTGGAGTATCGCCATCAGATTGGCCAGACGGGCGTATCGGTTTCGCCCAAGCTTCTCGTAAGTATCGGTGTCTCGGGTGCCATCCAGCATCTTGCCGGCATCGGTGGAGCGGAGTGCATTATCGCCATCAACGAGGACCCGGATGCCCCCATCTTTGGCGCCGCCCAGTACAAGGTTGTCGGCGACGCCGTCGAGGTTGTCGAGGAGCTACTGGCCCAGCTTGAGCGCTAGGCACGCGCCAGCCAGGAGCGCGTCTCGTTCTTGAGGCGCTCCCAGGTCGCCTGTGTGGCGGGATCGGTAAAGGGCCGTTTAATGCCAAAGGGTGCGTCGAGCAGGCGGTAGATATCGCCTTGTTCGCGCGCCAGCGCGCGACTTGCGGGATAGACAAGTTCAAACATAAAGCAGATGAGCCCTGCCAGGAAGTCTGCCGGCTCGTCGCGCTCATCGCGTGCAACGCAGCGGTGCTCGTCAAAGGCGGCAAGTGTCGGCGACGAGAAATGACTGGAAAGAAACGTCTTCTCGTCCACCTTGAGGATGGTATCGACGGTGCTGTCGGCGATGGTGCGCATAATGTCGACCTTATCGCCGTCGCGCACGATATCGCAGAAGCGCCGTGTGCGCTCATCGAGCTCCTCGGGTAGTCGAAAGTCGCTGTGATAGGCGATGCTCGCGCGGATGAGCTCGTCGTTCTCGTCGGCCTCAATAAAATCTCGGATGCTCGTCGTGGCAGGCGCGTCGGCGGGGTTCTCACCAAAGAGGACCTCGACGCCCAACGCCGCATGGCTCATGCTCTCGGCATCTTTAAAGGTGTCCCAGCGTCGCAGCTGCTCAAAGCGGCCCATATCGTGTAGTAGGCCGCAAAGCCATGCCAGGTCAATATCTTCTGACGACCAGCCCTGCTCGCGCGCTACGGCATCGCATGCCTCGGCCACGTGGTACGTATGCTCGATTTTGAGCGCGATGCGTGGGTTTGTGGCGTCGTAGGCATCGGTGTAGCTTTTGAAGGCCGCGCGCGCCCGGTCTTGATCGATAGCTGTCATAATGACTTCCTAAAAAGTTGTGTCTTTCGATCCGGTGGCAATTGTAGGCGAACTCGGTTGCTGTCGGATGATGATTCTGCCGTGTCGCTACATGCGGCTCGGAGACCTTGTCAGGATGAGAAGCGTATGGTGCTCAAAATCGTTAGAACCGTCTGGCCAGTGATGCTTACCTATGTTGCAATAGGCGCGCCGTGCGGAATGATCATGGGGCAGACGGGAATGGAGCCCTGGATGGTCTTTGCCCTGAGCAGCACGTTTGTGACGGGCAGCGGCCAGTTTATGATCTGCAATCTTTGGCTGGCGGGCGTACCGGCACCTTCGATTATCGCGAGCGTTGCCGCCATCTCCTCGCGTTTTGCGCTTTACTCGGCATCGATCGCGCCGCATCTGAGGGGTGCCTCGAAGCGTCAGACGCTGGCTGTTGCCGCGACACTTACCGAGGAGGCATATGGCATCTCGCTTGCCAAGTTGGTTGAAGGGGAGGATTGGGGTCCGCTCGAGTCTTTTGTGCTCAACGCGATCCTCATCGCGACATGGGGCGTTTCGTGCACGATGGGCGCCGTTGTCGGCACTGTTGTCGATGTCTCCACCGCTATTGCGGGCTTTGTCTGCACATCGCTTTTTATCTGCCTGCTCTTTTCGCAGCGGCTGTCGCGCGGCAACGTTGTCGCGGCGGTGTCGGGCGCGGTGTCCGTCGCCGTATGCAAGTTCTTGGGCCTCACGAATATTGCCGTGCCGGCAAGCGTCGTGGTCGGCATTGCCATTGCGCTGGCGTGCGATGCTGTATTTGACGGAAGAGGTGCCCGCGATGCCCGTTAACGAGTTCTTGGTTCTGTGGCTGTCGTCGTGGGCTGCTATCGCGTTCTTTCGCATCGCGCCGGCGTTCGCCTTGCGCGGGCGGACCCTGTCGCCCCGCATTACCGAGGCCCTAGGCTATATCCCGCCCGCTGCCTTTGCCGCGCTGGTCGCCAACGACTTGGTGAACCCCGGCGCGTTCGACGCGGGACTCTGGCCTGCCTTGGTTCCCTGGATTGCGGCCGCCGGCGTCGTGGCGGTGGCAATCAAGACAAAGTCGATGTTGTGGTGCTGCGTTTCGGGCATCGTGTTCTATATCGTTTTGAGCCTCGTATAGGAGCAGGACGCGTTATCGTCCCGGCCTATCGAATCGAATTTCTCACCGAGGCGGTCTGCTTCTTCTGGTACCATGGTCAAACTTTACTGTAGCAAAGCGTGACGTGGGCTTTTGTACCCCGTCAGCGGAAATGGGGGTTTCATGGCACAGGAAGCAACCGCCAACGAGCAAAAGAAATTCAAGGTCCCGCGCATCCCGGGTGACATCATGATCTATCCGATGATCGTCGGCCTTTTGCTCAACACCTTCTGCCCGCAGGTTTTTGAGATCGGCGGCTTCTTTACGGCTGCCTGCCGCGGTGGCTCCAATACCATCGTCGCCGCGATCCTGCTGTTTGTGGGCGCCGGCATCAGCTTTAAGTCCACGCCGGGTGCCATCAAGACCGGCATCGTCGTGCTGATTCCCAAGCTGGTCGTCGCAGCGGCTCTCGGCCTAGGCGTGGCATATTTCTTTAACGACAACTTCCTGGGTCTGAGCTCCGTGTCTATCATCGGCGGCATTACGTTTTGCAACATGGCGCTCTATACGGGCATCATGGGCGAGTTCGGCGATGAGTCCGAGCAGGGCGCCGTCGGTATCCTGTTCTTTACGGCCGGCCCCGCCGTCACGATGATCATCCTTGGTGTTTCGGGTCTTGCCAACATCCCTGTCGGCACCATCATCGGATCCATCCTGCCGCTTGTTATCGGCATGGTCCTGGGCAACTTGTTCCCGTTTATCAAGAACCTGCTGGTTCCCGGCGCCAATCCCGCGATTGCTGTAATTGGTTTTCAGCTCGGTGCGTCCATGAGCCTTTCGAGCTTCATCGCCGGTGGCATTTCGGGCATCCTGCTGGGTCTCATCACGCTCTTTATCGTCGGTCCCATTACCTTTGCCTTTGAGCGTCTGTGTGGCGGCAACGGTAAGGCGGCTGTGGCATGTTCCACCATTGCCGGCACGGCCATGACCACGCCGGTCGCCCTCGCCGAGGTCGCTCCGCGCTATGCCGAGCTTGCGCCCACTGCGTATGCGCAGATCGCCACTGCCGTCATCATCACGGCAATCATGGCCCCGATTCTAACCGGCTGGGTCGATAAGAAGTTCTGCCAGGGCAAGGAAGACCTGTCGCCTGCCGGTGTCGAGGCCATCGAAGAGGCTGTCGCGACCGACATCTATGGCGAGTAGCAATCGATACCCATCAATGATTCCGGCGTGCAACTCGCGCCGTTTGAGCGCCCGAACGAGAGCTGTCTTGCAGTGACGTTCGGGCGCTCTGCTATTATTCCCCTTACCCCTGCGGAGTAGGGGGTGTTTGTTGCCCAGATTCGAATTGGGCGATTCTGGCCACTTGGATATTGAAGGGAGGGCGTCTAGTGGTAAAGGCACTCAAGATCGAGATATTCCTGCTGTGCATGATTATTCTTATCGGACTTGCCGTACGAAGCCGTCGCTCCCTGTTCTCGAGCACCCAGCAGCTTTTGTTTAGCATGCTGGGCTACACGTCTGCTGCCTACATTTTCTTCGATATGATCTGGACGCTCTCGGACGGCGTGAGCACTCCTGTAGGCATCACGGCCAACTGGATTTCCAACGCGGTTTCGTTTTCGCTGTTCGCCATCGCGTGCCTCATTTGGTTTTTCTATTCCGAGACGATGCAGGGCTCACGGCTCCTGACCACGCCCTATAGGGTGGTACTTTTAACGTTGCCAACCGCATTGGTGGTCGTTCTGGCATTTACCAGCTACTGGACGCACGCTATGTTCTATATCGATGCGCGGGGCGTATATCGTCGCGGAGCGCTTTATATGATTCAGCCTATCGTTAGCTACTGCTACGTCATATATACGTCCTTGCATGCCTTTATTCAGGCTCGAAAAGTCGAAAGCCTGCAAAAGAAGGCCATTTATCGCACCCTCGCCTTTTTTGCGGTTCCCGCTCTGGTGGGCGGTACCTTTCAGATCGTATACTCGGTGCCTGGCCTTTGTGTCGGCATAATGATTAGCATGTTGCTGCTCTATATCATCTGCCAGGAGCAACTGATCTCGACTGACCCGTTGACTGGACTCAACAACCGCAACCGTTTTGAGACCTATATGCTGTCGCTCTTTTCAAATGTGGATCAGGCCGAAGATGTGTATCTGCTTATGATGGACGCTGACGGCTTTAAGCAGATTAACGATCGCTATGGACATGTGGAGGGCGACCATGCTCTTCAGGTAATATCCGCTGCGCTCAAAGAGGTCTGCTCGGCGTCTGGTGGCTTTATCGCGCGTTATGGTGGCGATGAGTTCGTGGTGCTCCAAAAGGCAGCGGCGGAACAGGATATCATGCATCTGTGCGCGACAATCAACGACGAGCTCGCGCATGCCGAGGTGCCGTATGCATTGCGGATGTCCATCGGTTGCGCGCGGGTCGGCGATGGTATTGATACCTGGCAAAACCTGCTTCGCGCCGCCGACACGGAACTCTACCGTGTCAAGGCCGAGAAAAAGAAAGCCGGCGTTCAGATACGCTAGGAAAAGGGGCACACGACCGTTGCGATGGTCGTGCGCCCCTTTTGCGTTTGTGGGGGCCGCCGGCCATAATGCCCGGGCGCGGTGCGGCAAGGCGGGCGTCTGCCGCTGCGACTCGGTACGAAATCAACGAGAACCAGTGCACTCCATTAAGCTAAAGTGTTTGAAGGCCCTCCCTAAAAAGGTGAGCTCGCTAGGCTTTTTTGGGTTTGTTGACGATGATGATGCCGCCGCAGACCAACAGCAGGGCAACGATGACGGTAACGAGGCTCGTGCCAGCGCCCTCGTCGAGCAGCAGCGCGCTCAGCACCACACCAAAGACGGGGTTCATAAATCCAAAGACAGAGACGCGGCTGACGGGGTTGACGGCAAGCAGGCGCGACCACAGCGAGTAGGCGACCGCGGAGATAAGCGCCATGTAGATGATGAGCGCGATGGCGGGGACAATCGCTGTGGGGGAGAGCGCGTCACCCATCAAAAAGCCGATGGCGGTGAGGATCAGGCCGCCGACCAAGAACTGCCACCCGGCAAGCAAGACGCCGTCGTGCTCGCGCGAGAAGATACCGATCAGGCAGGTCGAAAGAGCACCCGCGACAGTGGAGGCTAGGATAAAGCCCTCGCCATCGAGCGTAAAGCCAAAGGTGCCATCTGCGCCCGAGAGGTTGACGAGCGCGACGCCGGCAAAGCCCAGCGCACAGCCAAGCACCTTGGCCGTATTGAGCTTCTCGGTGTGAAATGCCAGGGCGGCAAAGAGGATTGCGAGGAAGTTGGCGCTGGCCTCGATGATGGAGCTCGACATGGCGCTGGCGCGCGAGAGACCCAGATAGAAAAAGAAGTACTGCCCGATAGTCTGGAAGAGCGACAAGATAAAGATGGGCTTGATATCGCGTGCCTGTGGGACGAGCGGGCGGCGCTGGGCTGCACTCATACCGGCGATAACCAGGATACCGGCAAGTGTGAAGCGCAAACCTGCAAAGAGTAGCTGCGAGGCGCTATCGTGCGCCGGGATACCAAACAGCTCGTAACCGATCTTGATGCAGGGGAAAGCCGACCCCCAGAGCGCGCAGCAGACGAGGCAACCCAGGATGAGTCCGGGCAGAGTGGCGAGATACGGCTTGCGGCTTTCCATGATGTTCTTCTCCCATACGCGCAAATAAAAAGAACCCGCCACCGGGCGTGCCGGTGGCGGGTGTTGTTACCCGAAGGGATTGTACCCGATGGGAAAGGTTTAAGCGAAGTAGGCTACGCCGCTCTCAAAGATCGGCATGAACTTGTCGCCGGGGACATGCTCGGGCACGTTGCGGTACAGGTTGTCGCCGCGACGCTCGGCATGGCCCATCTTGCCCAGAACGCGGCCGTCGGGGCTCGTGATGCCCTCGATGGCGAGTGCGGAGCCGTTGGGGTTGACGGAAAGATCCATGCTGGGCTTGCCGTCCTCGCCCACGTACTGCGTGGCGACCTGGCCGTTGGCGATCAGCTGGGCGAGCACTTCGTCATTGGCGACAAAGCGGCCCTCGCCGTGGCTGATGGCGACGGTGTAGGGGTCGTCCAGGCTGCACTGCGACAGCCACGGGGACAAGTTGGACGAGATGCGGGTGCGCACCAGACGGCTCTGGTGGCGACCGATGGTGTTGAACGTCAACGTGGGCGCATCGGGCGTGGCGTCGACGATGTCGCCGTAGGGCACCAGGCCGAGCTTGACCAGGGCCTGGAAGCCGTTGCAGATACCCAGCATCAGGCCGTCGCGGGCCTTGAGCAGGTCGCGAACTGCCTCGGTGACCTCGGGAGCGCGGAAGAACGCCGTGATGAACTTGGCGGAGCCATCGGGCTCGTCGCCGCCCGAGAAGCCGCCGGGGATCATGACGATCTGGCTTGCACGGATGCGGCGGGCAAGCTCGTGGGTGCTCTCGGCGACGGCCTCGGGCGTGAGGTTGTTGATCACGAAGGTGTCGGCTTCGGCACCGGCTGCGCGGAAGGCACGTGCGCTGTCGTACTCACAGTTGTTGCCGGGGAACACGGGGATGATCACGCGCGGACGGGCGATCTTGGCGCCGCTGTACACGTGGATGTCCTTGGCACGGAAGTCGATGGTCTCGACCTCGGGGGTCTCGTCGGCGCTGCGGTAGGCAAAGACGCCCTCGATGCCGCTCTCCCAGGCCTCCTGGAGCTCGGAGAGCTCGATGACCTCGGAGCCGGTGTCGATGACATAGCCCTCGACGGTGGTGCCCAGGGGCTCGACGACAACGCCGTCGGCGACCTCGGGCAGCTCGGCATCCTCGGCGAGCTCGACGATAAAGCTGCCGTAGAGCGGGGTGAAGAGGCTCTCCACGTCCACGTCCTCGGCAAGCTCGATGCCGATCTGGTTACCGACGCACATCTTAAAGAGGCTCTCGGCGCCGCAGCCGTAGCCGGGCGTGGAGATGGCCAGGGCGTTGCCGGTAGCAGTGAGCGCCTCGACGGCGTCAAACGCCGCGAGCAGCTGCTGAGCGTCGGGGCGGTAGTCCTCGCCATAGGTGGCGGGGGCGATGCGGACGACGCGGTGCGTGAGGCCCTTGAACTCGGGCGAGACGGCGCGGGCGGCCTTGCCCACGGCCACGGCGAAGCTGATCAGAGTCGGCGGAACGTTGAGCTCGCCGGCCTCGTCCTCAAACGAGCCGCTCATGGAATCCTTGCCACCGATGGCGCCGGCACCCAGGTCGACTTGGGCCATGAGGGCGCCCAGGACGGCTGCCGTGGGCTTGCCCCAGCGCTCGGCCTCGGTGCGCAGACGCTCGAAGTACTCCTGGAAGGAGAGGTAGGCGCGCTTGTGCTCAAAGCCGGCGGCAACGAGCTTGGCGATGGACTCGACCACGGACAGGTAGGCGCCCGCAAACTGGTCGGCTTCCATCAGGTAGGGGTTGAAGCCCCATGCCATGGCACTCGCCGTGGTGGTCTCGCCGTCCACGGGGAACTTGGCGACCATGGCCGAGCTCGGGGTGAGCTGCGTCTTGCCGCCAAAGGGCATGAGCACGGTTGCGGCACCGATGGTGGAGTCGAAGCGCTCGGAAAGGCCCTTGTTGGAGGCGACGTTGAGGTCGGTGACAAGCGAGGTCATGCGCTCGGCAAGCGTGGTGCCGGCCCAGCTGGGCTGCCACACGCTGCGGGCGCACACGTGGGCGACCTGGTGCTTGGGCGCGCCGTTGGAGTTAAGGAACTCGCGGGATAGGTCGACGATGGCGACACCGTTCCAGGCCATGCGCATGCGCGGCTCGGCGGTAACCTCGGCGATAACGGTCGCCTCCAGGTTCTCCTCGGCGGCGTAGCCCATGAACTCCTCGACGTCACCATCGGCGACGGCGCAGGCCATACGCTCCTGGGACTCGGAGATGGCGAGCTCGGTGCCGTCCAGGCCGTCGTACTTTTTGGTCACGGTGTCTAGGTCGACATACAGGCCGTCGGCAAGTTCGCCTACGGCGACCGAGACGCCGCCGGCGCCAAAGTCGTTGCAGCGCTTGATCAGGCGGCAGGCGTCGCCGCGGCGGAACAGACGCTGCAGCTTGCGCTCGACCGGGGCGTTGCCCTTCTGGACCTCGGCGCCCGAGGTTTCGATGGACTCGGTGTTCTGGGTCTTGGAGGAGCCGGTGGCACCGCCGATGCCGTCACGGCCGGTGCGGCCGCCCAGCAGAATGATCTTGTCGGTGGGGGCGGGGCACTCGCGACGCACGTGGCTTGCCGGGGTAGCGCCCACGACGGCGCCGACCTCCATGCGCTTGGCCACGTAGCCGGGATGATAGAGCTCATTGACCTGACCGGTGGCAAGGCCGATCTGGTTGCCGTAGCTGGAGTAGCCGGCGGCGGCAGTGGTCACGAGCTTGCGCTGCGGCAGCTTGCCCTCGAGCGTCTCGGAAACCGGGACGGTGGGGTCGCCGGCGCCGGTGACGCGCATGGCCTGGTACACATAGCTGCGGCCCGAGAGCGGGTCGCGGATGGCGCCGCCCACGCAGGTGGCGGCACCGCCGAAGGGCTCGATCTCGGTCGGGTGGTTGTGAGTCTCGTTCTTAAAGAGGAACAGCCAGTCCTGGTCCTCGCCATCGACATCGACCTTCACCTTGACGGTGCAGGCGTTGATCTCCTCAGACTCATCGACATCGGTCATGACGCCGGTCTTCTTGAGGTACTTGGCGCCGATGGTGCCCATGTCCATGAGACAGACGGGCTTGGCGTCGCGACCGAGCTCGTGGCGCATCTCCATGTAGCGGTCGAAGGCCTGCTGCACCACGGCGTCGTCGATCGTCACGTCATCCAGGACGGTGCCGAAGGTGGTGTGACGGCAGTGATCGGACCAGTAGGTGTCGATCACGCGGATCTCGGTGATGGTGGGGTCGCGATCCTCATCGCGGAAGTACTGCTGGCAGAAGGCGATGTCCGCCTCGTCCATGGCAAGGCCGCGATCGGAAATAAAGGCGGCAAGGCCGGCCTCATCGAGCTCGCGGAAGCCGTCGAGCACTTCGACGGGCTGGGGCTCGGGGGTCTCCATGTACAGCGTCTCGGGCAGGTCGAGCGAGGCGATGCGGGCCTCGACGGGGTTCACCACGTAGTGCTTGATGGCTTCGATGGCGGCTTCGTCCAGAGCGCCCGAGATCATATAGACCTTGGCGGAGCGCACGGCGGGGCGCTCGCCCTGGCTGATGAGCTGCACGCACTCACTGGCGGAGTCGGCGCGCTGGTCAAACTGGCCAGGCAGGAATTCGACGGCAAAGACGGCGCCATCGCTTGCGGGGAGCTCGTCATAGGTCATATCGACCTGGGGCTCGCTAAAGACGGTCGGCACGCAGGAGCGGAAAAGCTCCTCGTCGATGCCCTCGACGTCGTAGCGGTTGATGATCCTCAGGGCCTCGATGCCCTTGATGCCGAGAATTTCGGTCAGCTCGCCCTTGAGCTGCTGAGCCTCGACGTCGAACCCGGGTTTCTTCTCCACGTAGATACGAGAGACCATTGGTTCCTGCCTTCCTAATCGGTTGGGCGTACGGTACGGTATGCGGCAGCGGTCGGTTAACGGGGCAAGCCTCGCGGTCGCCTTGAGCCACATGTTTGTAAACCTCACTATGATACGACAGCTCGCGGCGCGTTGAGGACGGCGAGGGTGCTACAGTGAAGCGCAAACAAGAGAAAGGCATCACATGGCATTCGTTTCGCTCGCCATCATCGCACTCGTGGCCTTTGCGAGTCCTTTTATCGCCTCGGCGATTCCCGGAAAACCTGTTCCCGAGACGGTCTTTTTGCTCGTGCTCGGCGCGGTGCTGGGACCCCATATGCTCGGCGTCATCCATGTAGATGCTGAGGTCTCGCTTGTGTCCGAGCTGGGCCTGGCCTTTTTGTTCCTGCTTGCCGGCTTTGAGATCGACCCCAAGAGCATCACGGGCGTCGAGGGGCGCTACGGCTTGGCGACGTGGGCCGTCACGTTTGGTATCGCCTGGCTTGCCGTGCGCTTTACCCCGTGGTTCTCGGTCAGTCATTTCGACGGTATCGCCGTGACGCTTGCCCTCACTTCGACGGCGCTCGGCACGCTCGTGCCCATCATGCGTGAGCGCTCGCTCACTGGCACGCGTGTGGGAGACTCGATTCTCGCGTATGGCACCTGGGGTGAGCTCGGCCCTGTGCTCGCCATGTCGGTGCTGCTGTCTGCCCGCACTGGCATCCAAACGCTCGTAATCCTTGGCTTGTTTGCGGTGGTTTGCGTGTTGCTGGCTGTGGTCCCAAGCCGCTCCAAGCGTGTCGGCAGCCGCTTCTTTGCGTTTGTCGAGGAACGCGCCGATACCACGTCGCAGACCTTCGTGCGCCTGACGGTGCTCATCCTGGTCACACTCGTGGCGTTCTCGGCCGTCTTTGATCTCGACATCGTGTTGGGTTCTTTTGCCGCCGGCTTTGTCTTGCGCTACATCATCCCCGAGGGCAACCATACGCTCGAGACCAAGCTTGATGGCCTGGCCTACGGCTTTTTGATTCCGGTATTCTTTACCGTATCGGGCGCAAAGATCGATCTGACGGCCGTGGCGTCGCGCCCGGGTTTGCTCGTGGGCTTTATCGTGGCGTTGTTGATTATTCGTGCCGTGCCCATACTTATTTCTATGAGCATTTGTCCTGCGACGCGCGATGTGTCGGCGTATGGTCGCATTACCGTGGCCCTGTACTGCATCACGGCGCTGCCGATCATCGTTGCCGTGACGAGCGTTGCCGTCAACGCGGGCGCGCTGTCGCAAGATATTGCGTCGGTCATGGTTGCTGCCGGTGCCATCACGGTGTTCTTGATGCCGTTGCTCGCGCAGCTCTTCTACCGCGTGGTCGACGCCGCGCCGGTCGCCGCCGTGGCAGAAGTTGCCGAGCATCCATCCGATGCGCTCGACATCCTGCGCGCCCACCACGACCTAGCGAGCTTGCTCGCGCGCGAGCATGAGCTGCTGACTTCGCATGGCCATGGTCGCGTATTCGAGGGCCTGCCTACGCTCGATACGATTGCCGAGCGTCTTTCCGCCGAGGCGGCGAGCGGCCACATCGATGCCCGCATCGTGGACGCGGCGCACCTGCTTGCCGATAAGACCTATGGAGACGAGGTCGACCCGTCCGAGCTGACTCCGCGCGAGCGTCGCCGCCTGGAGCGCGCCAAGCTCGCCGTGCACGAATACCGCCGCCGCATGCTGGAACTCTATGCGCGCGAAGAAGCCGAAGACGACGACGGTAAGTAGTAAGGAATGCCGGGATACGGGTTCCGTCCAAATAATAGAAGGCGCGCTGCCTGCGGTTGATGCAAGCAGCGCGCCTTTTGCGTTGGGCCTCGTTGAGGTTCGAAGTCGTGGCTTGCGACCTTTAGGAGCGGGCGGCTCCGTCGACGGGGAGCACGGCGCCCGTGACATAGGAGGCCATGTCGCTCGCTAGGAAAACGAAGGCGTTGGCGACATCCTCGGGCTCGCCCATGCGGCCGAGCGGAATAGTGGCGACGATGGGCTTGATGACCTCTTCGGGTAGGTTGGCGACCATGTCGGTCTTAGTCACGCCAGGGGCAACGGCATTGACGCGAATGCCCATGGGGGCGAGCTCGCGCGAAAGCGACTGGACCATGCCGTTGACGGCAAACTTGGACGTGGGGTAACCGACGCCGGAGGGCTGGCCGTACTTGGCGACCATCGAGCTTGTGGTAGTGATGGTGCCGCCGTGGCCGGCCTCGGTCATGATCTTGGCGGCAGCCTGGTGGCCATTAAAGACAGCGACGACGTTAAGGTCCATGACCTTTGCGAACTCCTCGGCCGTGTAGTCCAAAAGGGGCGAGCGCTGGGAGATGCCGGCGTTGTTGACGACCGTATCGAGACCGCCCATGTCAGCTGCAGCCTGGGTAAAGGCCTCGGTCACGGCCTCGAGCGAGGTGAGATCGCAGGAACGGCCCCAGACCTTGGCGTCGGGATAGACAGCTGTCAGCTTCTCAACGGCTGCATCGGCAGTCTCCTGGCGCGAGCCAAAGACGGTGACGGCGGCACCCTCCTCGATAAAACGGCAGGCGATGGCATAGCCGATACCGCGCGTGCCTCCGGTGATGATTGCTTTCTTGCCCTCGAGCAACATGGTGCTTCCTCTCATCGCGGGCGGACATACACGGCACAGCATAGCGGCGGCAAAAAACAGCTGCCGTTGCATATCGGTAAACGGTATCCACGGTTGTTGACGAACGGTCAAGTTGTTCAAACGTTAGTCGACCACTTCGTGCAAAAGATGTAACTAAAAGGGGCTCCCATCCAATCGGACGGGAGCCCCTCATGCGTTATTTGATTTGCCGAGAATCGGGCTAGTTCGCCATGACGCCTTCGGTCCAGGCCTCGACGTCCTCGATACGCAGGACGTTGGCGACCTCGGCCACGCAATCGACGCTGGCAAGCTCGGCGGCGGCAGCCTGGACGTCCTTCTCGAGCGCGCGGTGCGTCAGGAAGATGACCGAGCAGGCATCGCTGACGCCCGACTTGCCGTCCTCGACCTGGTTGATGAGCGAGATCGAGATGTTGTGCTTGGCAAAGATGTCGACCGTTTCGGACAGGGCGCCCACGCGGTCGGCGACCTTCAGGCGCACATAGTACTTGGTCTGGAGCTCGTCCATGGGCTTAAAGGCGAGGTTGTGACCATAGGGCTCAATCTCGGGCAGCGGAGCCACGCCGCGGCTGATCTGCTCGGAGAGCGACAGGATGTCGCCCACGACGGCGCTCGCGGTGGGGAAGGAGCCTGCGCCGGCACCGTAGAACATGGTCTCGCCCACGGCGTCGCCTACCACGTAGACAGCGTTCATGGCGCCGTTGACCTTGGCAAGCATGTGGTCGGCGGGGATCAGCGTGGGGTGCACGCGGACGTCGACGCCGGCGTCGGTGTTGCGTGCGATGCCCAGCAGCTTGATGGTGTAGCCGAGCTCGCGGGCCTGGGCAATGTCCTCGGCGCCGATGGTACGGATACCCTGCTGGTAGACATCGTCGGTGGTCACACGGGTGCCAAAGCCGATGGAAGCGAGGATTGCCGTCTTGCTGGCGGCGTCGAAGCCGTCGACGTCGGCGGACGGGTCGGCCTCGGCATAGCCCTTTGCCTGGGCGTCGGCGAGCACGTCAGCGTAATCGGCGCCCTCGGCGTCCATGCGCGACAGGATGTAGTTGGTGGTGCCGTTAAGGATACCGGCGATGGTCAGGATCTTGTTGCCCACCAGGTCGTGCTCGAGCGTGCTGACAATGGGGATGCCACCGCCGCAGCTGGCCTCGCACTTAATCTGCACGCCGCACGCGCGCGCCTTCTCGGCGAGCGTCTCGACATGACGGCCCAGCAGGGCCTTGTTGGCAGAGACGACGTGCTTGCCGTTCTCGAAGGCGGTGGTGAATATCTCGGTTGCGGGATGCTCGCCGCCGATCAGCTCGACGACGATGTCGACGGCGGGGTCGGTGACGACGTCGTGCCAGTCACTCGTAAAGGCCTCGCGCTCAATGCCTGCCGCCTCGGCCTGCTCCCAGGCAAGCGCGCAGGCGCGGGTCAGCTTAAGGTCGATGCCGTAGGCGGCCAGGTACTCATCGTGGTGGCTCTTGATCAGACGGGCCACGCCGCCGCCGACGGTTCCCAGACCGATGAGGCCGACGTTCACGGTGCGCAGGGGTTCGCTCATAGATAGCTCCTTCGTGCATCTTATGGATGGATTAACCGCTTAAAGGTTGAGTGCATTCTAGCGTGAACCGAGGGCGCGTGCTCGCCAGGCAACAGGAGTCGCACAAAACGGCACCCCCGAAACGCTGCAGAAACATTGGAAACATGCTCACTACATACGACCTACAGCCTATGTGATCCAGGACGGCAAGTACATCGCCGCCTAAGTGCATATAACGAGACCGGTGGGGCCGTTTTATGCAGGGCAAGGACGCTTGTAACAGAACAGAAACATTACTTTCACATAATAAAGTGGCTAAACTGCATAAACCGATAGAAATACACATAAATATGGATAAATGGACAAAGCAAAAGAAAAGTTGAAATAATCGCCACTTTTCTCAACTAAAGCGTCTACTATTTTGCGAACGCCGAACACGGCGAAGGATGGCCTGTCGGGCAACCAAAACCCGACGAGATTTGAGAGGAGAGCCGCATGTCGAGCCTCACCGGTAAGTCATTGAACCCTGTTATGAATCGCAGGAGCGTTATCGCGAGCGCAGCAGGTCTGGGGGCGATGTCTATTCTAGCTGGCTGCTCCTCCAACGGCGGCGACAGCGGTTCCGCTTCGGGCGACGCTTCGTTTAAGATCGGCACCATCGGCCCGCTGACCGGCGCCAACGCGTCCTACGGCAAGTCCGTTACCCAGGGTGTCGAGCTTGGCTGCAAGGATTTCTCGACCAAGGAGCTGCCGCTTGCCAGCAAGGCCGAGGATGACCAGGCCGACGGCGAGAAGGCCGTCAACGCCTTTAACACCCTGCTCGACTGGGGCATGCAGGCCCTCGTCGGCCCGACCACCACGGGTGCGTCGGTTGCCGTTGCCGCCGAGTGCGGTAACGACCCCGAGACGTTCATGATCACTCCGTCCGCGTCCTCCGAGGACGTCACCAAGGGCAAGGATTGCGTCTTCCAGGTTTGCTTTACCGATCCCAACCAGGGCGTCAACGCTGCCAAGTTCCTGGCGCAGAAGTATGCGGACGAGAAGTTCGTGCTGTTCTATAACTCCGGCGACGCCTATTCTTCGGGCATCGCAGATTCCTTTAAGGTTCAGGCCGCTAAATCCAAGCTCGAGATTGTTGACGAGGAGACCTTTAAGGACGACTCCGCCACGAGCTTTACCAACCAGCTCACCAAGGCCAAGCAGGCCGGCGCTACCATGATCTTTGCGCCGATCTACTACACGCCGGCGTCCGTCCTGCTCAAGAACGCCAAGGACATGGGCTACGACGTCAAGATGATGGGCTGCGACGGCATGGACGGCATCCTGGGCGTTGAGGGCTTCGACACCTCTCTTGCCGAGGGTCTGCTGCTCATGACCCCGTTCTCCGCCGACGACGAGAAGAACGCCGACTTCGTCAACGCTTACAAGGATAAGTATGGCGAGACTCCGGACCAGTTTGCCGCTGACGCCTACGACGGCGTGCACGCGGTGGCCGAGGCCCTCGAGGAGGCCGGTCTTGGTGTCGACGCCGACCCGACCGAGGTCGCCGAGAAGCTGCCCAAGGCTATGCTCAAGATTACCGTTGACGGTCTGACCGGCAAGCTCACCTGGAACGATAAGGGCCAGGTCCAGAAGGAGCCCACGGCGTACGTCATCACCGACGGCAAGTACGTACAGGCCTAATAAGCCGCCTTACATAGAGCGGTTTTGATCCCAAGCAGGGGAGGTTTTGGCCTTCCCTGCTTGCTTGGTATCTAGGGACAGTGTAACGTCCCTGTTTCATACATTAACTGGAAACCTATTCGAAAGGGGGATGTGGAACATGACGGTCTTTATCCAATACCTGGTCAACGGCCTGTCCATGGGCAGCGTCTACGCCATCATCGCGTTGGGCTACACCATGGTCTATGGCATCGCCAAGATGCTGAACTTCGCTCACGGCGACGTTATCATGGTCGGTGCCTATGTCTCGTTCTGCGCCACGTCGTATCTCGGCCTCCCGGGCTGGGCATCTGTAATTCTCTCTTGTGTGGTCTGTACCGTTCTCGGTGTTCTCATCGAGGGTCTGGCATACAAGCCGCTGCGTCAGGCGGGCCCGCTGGCCGTTCTGATCACGGCCATCGGCGTGTCTTACTTCCTGCAGAACGCCGCGCAGCTTCTGTGGGGCGCCACGCCCAAGAACTTCACTTCGCTCGTCACCTTCCCGGTGCCGGAGTTCTTGGCTAAGTTTAACGTAAGCGCCGTCTCGCTCGTCACCATCGTCGCCTGCCTGGTTATCATGGCCGGCCTGATGTTCTTTACAGGTAAGACCAAGATGGGCAAGGCCATGCGCGCCGTGTCCGAGGACAAGGCCGCCGCTCAGCTCATGGGCATCAACGTCAACCGCACCATCTCGATGACGTTCGCCATCGGCTCCGCCCTCGCTGCCATCGCCGGCGTGCTCCTGTGCTCCTACTCGCCGGTCCTGCAGCCCACCACGGGCGCCATGCCTGGCATCAAGGCCTTCGACGCTGCCGTTTTCGGCGGCATCGGCTCCATCCCCGGTGCCTTTGTCGGCGGCATTCTCATCGGCATCATCGAGGCGATGGCGCAGGCTTACATTTCCACGAGCCTTGCCAACTCCATCGTCTTTGGTGTTTTGATCATCGTCCTGCTCGTCAAGCCTGCCGGCCTCTTGGGCAAGTACGTCCCCGAGAAGGTGTAGGTGAGCGTTATGAAGTTTCTTAAAGACAAGCAGACGCGTCACGACTTTGTCACGTACGCCATGTGCCTTGTGGCGTTTGCCATCGTGTTCTTTATGCAGTCCAACCACATGATTCCGCGCATGATCGCCGGTCAGCTGGTTCCCATCACGGCCTATATCGTCATGGCCATTTCCCTTAACCTCGTCGTCGGCATCGCGGGCGACTTGTCGCTGGGCCACGCGGGCTTTATGAGTGTCGGTGCCTATACGGGAATCGTCACCGCCGTCGCGCTGGAGAGCACCGTTCCGTCCGATCCGATGCGTCTGATCATCAGCATTGTGGTCGGCGCTATCGCCGCTGCCATCTTGGGCTTCTTGATCGGTATCCCGGTCCTGCGCCTGAGCGGCGACTATCTGGCCATTGTGACCCTGGCTTTTGGCGAGATCATCAAAGAGGTCGTCACCTGCCTCATTGTGGGCGTCGATTCCCGCGGCCTGCATGTGATCTTTAACATCACGGGTAACTCTACGATCGACGACCTGCACCTGCTCGAGGACGGCACCGCCATCATCAAGGGCGCGCAGGGCGCATCGGGCGTGTCGACCTATTCGACCTTCCTTGCCGGCGCAATCCTGGTTATGGTCGCGCTCGTGATTGTGCTCAACCTGGTTCGCAGCCGTACCGGTCGTGCCATTATTGCCGTGCGCGACAACAAGATCGCTGCCGAGTCTGTGGGCATCTCCGTCACCCAGTACCGCATGATCGCCTTCGTGGTTTCCGCTGCCCTCGCCGGTGCTGCCGGAGCCCTGTTCGGCGGTAACTTCTCGCAGCTTTCCGCCACTAAGTTCGACTTCAATACGTCCATCCTCATTCTGGTGTTCGTGGTCCTGGGCGGCCTGGGCAACATGCGCGGCTCCGTTATCGCCGCGGCGCTGCTCACGGTGCTCCCCGAGCTGCTCCGTCAGTTCTCGGACTACCGCATGCTCATCTACGCCATCGTGTTGATTCTGGTCATGGTCTTTACTAACAACCCACAGCTCAAGGCGTTCTTCGCACGCATTAAGGACCGCTTTGCTTCCAAGAAGGAGGTGGCAGCCGATGCCCAGTAAGTTTGAGTTCAACAAGGGCAAGATGGTCCCGTATCCTTCTGGCGCCATCGTTCCCGACCGCGACTTGGGCCAGCGCCCGGCGCTCGAGTGCATCCACCTGGGCATTGAATTCGGCGGCCTTAAGGCAGTCGATGACTTTAGCCTGACCATCGGCAAGACTGAGATCGCCGGTCTCATCGGCCCCAACGGTGCCGGCAAGACCACGGTCTTCAACCTGCTCACCAAGGTGTACCAGCCTACGCACGGCACCATCCTGCTCGACGGTGAGGACACTTCGGGCAAGTCGGTCTACCAGGTCAACCGCATGGGTATTGCCCGTACGTTCCAGAACATCCGCCTGTTCAATACCATGACGGTGGAGGACAACGTTAAGGTCGGCCTGCACAATCAGGAGCGCTACTCCGGTTTTGAGGGCGTGCTGCGCCTGCCGACGTATTGGAAGCACGAGAAGGCCGCCCACGAGCGCGCCATGGAGCTGCTGTCCATTTTTGACATGGAGCACCTGGCAAATGAACAGGCCGGCTCGCTTCCTTATGGCGCTCAGCGTCGTCTGGAAATCGTCCGCGCGCTTGCCACCAACCCCAAGCTGCTGTTGCTCGACGAACCTGCCGCCGGCATGAACCCGTCCGAGACCGCAGAGCTCATGGCGAACATCGTCAAGATTCGCGACACCTTCGGCATCGCCATCATGCTTATCGAGCATGATATGTCGCTCGTTATGAACATCTGCGAGGGCATCTGCGTGCTTAACTTTGGTAAGGTCATCGCCAAGGGCACGGCAGAGGAAATCCAGAACAACGACGCCGTTATCGAGGCGTATCTGGGTAAGCAGGATAAGGGGGAGAACTAAATGGCAGAGCCGATGCTTTCCGTCTACAACATCAACGTCTGGTACGGCGCTATCCACGCCATCAAGGACATCTCCTTTAATGTTAACGAGGGTGAGATCGTGGCCTTGATTGGTGCCAACGGTGCCGGCAAGTCCACAACGCTCAAGACCGTCTCGGACCTGCTGCGCTCCAAGACCGGCTCCATCAAGTTTATGGGCGAGGACATTACCCATACGCCTGCCGACAAGCTGGTGGGCAAGGGCCTGGCCCAGGTGCCCGAGGGCCGTCGCGCGTTTTTGCAGATGACGGTCGAGGAGAACCTGGAGATGGGCGCCTACACGCAGCCCAAGTCCACGGTTGCTCCGGGCCTTGAGCGCGTCTACGAACAGTTCCCGCGCCTGAAGGAGCGTCGTCGCCAGGTCGCCGGCACCCTTTCGGGCGGCGAGCAGCAGATGCTCGTTATGGGCCGCGCCCTTATGAGTAACCCTAAGCTGCTCATGCTCGATGAGCCCTCTATGGGCTTGGCACCGATTCTGATTGAGCAGATCTTCCAAATTGTCGAGGATCTGCATAAGGCCGGAACCACGGTGCTCCTGGTCGAGCAAAACGCACAGATGGCTCTTTCCATCGCCACACGCGGCTACGTGCTCGAGACCGGCAAGATCACCATGACCGGCACCGGCCAAGAGCTGCTGCACGACGACAACGTCCGCAAAGCCTATCTGGGCGGTTAGGAGGTTCCGCCGTTCTACTGAACGGCGGACCGGCCGACGCTGCGCGGGCCGCATTTGGACAATCTGACGTTCAACTTCAAGGGCGCGACCAGAAGGTCAGCGCCCTTTCGTTTCACGTCACCTTGTCTCAAATGCGACCCGCTCGCTGACTCTGCCATAACATCGGTGTTGCCGTGGTTGTTGAGTAGTCATTGGGCACTTGGCACTTGGGGACGTTCCTTTTGTGCCGGCACCTGGGGACAGTCCTTATGTCAAGAGATTGGTGGTCGTTGGGGATGTTCTTGTTTGACTAGTCGTTTAAGAACGTCCCCAATGACTATCAAAAGTTGAGGTGAGGGTGTTTTCAGTGCCCTGCCTACTTGCTTGCGAACAGCCAGACTAGGATGATCACCAGGATTGTGGCGACGATGCAGACGATGGCGCCGGTGAATTTGATGCGTGAGTCGCGGGTACGCTCGCGCACCGCGTCCTCGGTGGCCTCGAGCTGGGCGACTTCTTGCTCGGTCTCGGCGTGTTCGGCTTTGTCTCGGGCCAAGGATCCTGCAAGCGACTCAGTGATCTCTGGATGGTCATGCACCTCGGTCGCCTGCTCGATGATCGACTGTGCATGTGCGGCATCTGCTTGGGCGTTGGCGATGCTTTGCTCTTGGTCGCGGCGTGCCTTGTCCTCGGCGGCTATCTTCTCGCGCAGTTCGCGCTGGCGCGTCGTGGCGGCAGTTTTCGCCGTCTGCAGCTCGTCGCGCGCGGCATCGGCCTCAGTCGTCACGGCTTGGTGTGCGCGTTTGGCTTCGGCAATGGGGGCTTGAGCCTGCTCGACGGCCTGCTCGGCTGCGGCAAGCGAGTGCTCAAGGTCGGCGGTGATGCGCGGGACATCTTCTTCGGCTTTTCGCAGGGCATCTGCCGTGTCGGAGATCTGCATCGAGAGCTCGCTGGTGCGCACCGTATAGTTGGCGGGATTTGCCGAGGGATTGCGTTGCAGCTCGGCATACTCATGACGCAGCGTCTCGAGCTGGGCGCGCGTGGCGTCGACGGTTTGTTGTGCGGCCGCAATGCCGGCGTCTCGCTCGGCCTTCACCTTGTCGCGGATGCGCTTGGAATCCTCAAGACGTCGAACGAGGCGGTTGCCGGTCTCGCGAGAGCTTGCCTCGCGGGCCTCCACGGCGTCGAGCGCGGCCTTCAGGCGGAGCTCAGTCGCGTCATCCTCTGTCTTCATTTGTTCGAACTGACCCTTGAGCTCTGTCGCTTTGGCGGCGTGGGCATCACGGTCAATCTCGGCTGCCGCGGCGGCCTTTTGCGCTGTAGCAATCGCTTGGCGCTGGTCGGCGACGATCTGGTCGTAGCGGCCTTCGATATCCTGGCGCGTCTCGAGTTCCTCGGCCTGATCGGCAATGCGCTGCTCAAGTTCGGTCAGGTGGGCGCGGGCATCGGCAAGTGCCTTTTTCGCGGCGTTCATCTCGCGCATGGCCGAGGCGCCCTGGGCGATAAAGGTGCCCACGGCGTTCGCGGTGTTCGAGACAGCGGTCCCCAGATCGCGGCTCGCGGCGGGGGAGTGCGGGGCGGTCGGGCGAGTGGTGTCGGCAGCGTCCGCATCGGCAGTCTGCGGCGCGGCGATATTGCCGGTACCGCCCTCGACCACAGAAAAGCCTGCTGCGTGCGGATCGACCGCATCGGCGCCAATCGTGGGGTGCTCGAGCTGGAGAAACGAGGGCATGGTACTGCCCTGGTCGGCAACCGGAGTCTCGCCGGGCACAAAGGTCGAGGCCGCCTCGGCGGCCTCCTCTTCCTCGGCATCAATATCGGCATCGGCGACGGCGTCTTTCATCGCTTTGACGGCATCCATCATGGAGTCCATGACGGCATCGAGCTCTTCTTCCGAAGACACCTCGATGGGGCCTGCCGCCTGTGGCGCGGGGTCTGTGTCGGGTTCGGCATCGCTCGGCTCCGGCTGCTCGCTTTCGTCATGCTCGACAGTATCGTCTGTGTCTGTTGCTTTATCCGCATCGGCGTGCACATCTGCGGCAGCGTGCACATCTGCGGCAGCGGGCGCATCTGCGGTGGCGGGCGCATCGGTGGAGGCGTCGACGCAGGTAGGAGTATCGCAGTCGTCGACGGCGTCTGCGGAATGATCAATATGCTCTTGAGTCTGGGGGTCCAGCTCGTCTGTCATAGGCATGTGCTCCTCATCGTTGTTTGTCACCCTATGATAAGGTCTCGCGCCGACATCCCGCGCGCCGCAGCAAAGTTTCAAAACGTGTTCGATGGCTCGATCTGATAACAATAACTCGGCCGTTTTATCCAGTTTGTACTTGACAATCCCTTCGCCGAACTACGTGGTGCCGTTCGCCTACCGCGGTCTTTTATTTTTGCTTGAACACGCTAAAGTTGCATCTCAGCTTTTGGCGCGTGAAGTTGGATACGCGCAGTCGGCGGGCGTGCCCGTCGCGATTTGAAAGGACTTTGTATGGGACTTTTCACTGGTAAGACCGTGATCGTCACCGGCGGCGGCAAGGCCACGCTTAAGGACGGTTCCGCTGGCTCCATCGGCTACGGCATCGATATCGCATTTGCCAAGGAGGGCGCGAACCTCGTCATCACCGGCCGCAACGTCGCCAAGCTCGAGGCCGCCAAGGAGTCTCTCGAGGCCGAGTACGGTGTCAAGGTTCTGCCTGTTCAGGCCGATGTCTCGGCTGGTCAGGACAACGAGGCCGTCGTCCAGAACGTCATCGACAAGGCCATTGAGGAGTTCGGCCGCATCGACGCCGTCGTCAACAATGCTCAGGCTAGCGCCTCGGGCGTGACCATCGCCGATCACACCATGGATCAGTTTAACCTGGCCATTTACTCCGGTCTGTATGCTACCTATCTGTACATGCAGAAGGCCTATCCGCACCTGAAGGAGACCAAGGGCTCCGTGGTCAACTTTGCCTCGGGCGCCGGCCTGTTTGGCAACTATGGCCAGTGCAGCTATGCTGCCGCCAAGGAGGGCATCCGCGGCCTGACCCGCGTTGCCGCCAACGAGTGGGGCAAGGACGGCATCAACGTCAACATCGTGTGCCCGCTTGCTTGGACCGCTGCGCTCGAGAACTTCCAGGATGCCTATCCCGAGGCGTTCAAGGCCAACGTCCACATGCCGCCGGCTGGTCACTACGGCGACGTCGAGAAGGAAATCGGCCGCGTGGTCGTTCAGCTCTGCGGTCCCGACTTTAAGTACATGAACGGCGAGACCGTCACCCTCGAGGGTGGCATGGGCCAGCGGCCCTAAGAGTTACGGCGTTTTACCAAACGCCGTAACGGGCCGACGCTGCGCGGCCGCCAGGGCGACAACTTGTCATTCAAAGAGGGCGGCATGACCAGAAGGTCTATGCCGCCCTCTTTTCATGCCAATTTGTTCGCCCTGGCGACCGCTCGCTGGCATTGCCAGAGCATCGGCGTTGCCTTGGCTGTTGGAAATGATTCCAATGACTATGACCCCTTTGCGCCAGTTTCTGTCGAGTCGGTGCTCTTTGCGGGTTGCCCGTATAATGGTTTGCGTATGAACCGCAACCAAGGAGTTCCAGTTTATGGACCAGAGCCTTTTTAAATTCGACCTGATCGCCGAGGACCCGACGACGCATGCGCGTGCCGGCGTGCTGCACACCCCGCACGGCGACATCGAGACACCGATCTTCATGCCCGTGGGCACCAAGGCAAACGTCAAGGGCATTCCTACCGAGACCGTCAAACAGCTCGGCGCCCAGATCGTGCTTGCCAATACCTATCACCTGTCCATGCGTCCCGGCGAGGACACCATCGCCGAGCTGGGCGGCCTGCACAAGTTTATGAACTGGCACGGCCCTATCCTCACCGACTCGGGCGGCTTCCAGGTGTTCAGCCACAACGATGCCGTCAAGCTCACCGACGAGGGCGTGCGCTTTATCGTCAACGATTACGACGGCCGCCACGTGTTCTGGACACCCGAGGACAACATGGAGATCGCCATGAAGCTCGGCTCCGACATCTGCATGCAGCTGGACCAGTGCCCGGGCTATCCCGCCACGCGCGCCTACGTTGAGCGCGCCGTTGAGCTGTCGAGCATGTGGGCCGAGCGCTGCTATAAGGCGCATACCCGCGACGACCAGGCACTCTTTGGCATCGTTCAGGGCGGCATGCACCTGGACCTGCGCTTGCGCTCGCTGCGCCATCTGGAGGAGTGCGGCGACTTCCCCGGTTACGGCATCGGCGGCTACTCGGTGGGCGAGGACCACGAGACCATGTTCGAGACCCTGGCACCGCTCGTAAGCGAGTACATGCCCAAGCACAAGCCGCGCTACCTGATGGGCGTCGGCAACCCCACCACCCTCGTGCGCGGTGTGGGTGTGGGCATCGACATGTTCGACTGCGTGCTACCGACGCGCACCGGCCGTATGGGCACGGCGTTTTCGAGTGAGGGTCGCCTCAACTTCCGCAACGCGCGCTTTGCGCACGACGACGGCCCCATCGATCCCACCTGCACCTGCCCGGTGTGCACGGGCGGTTACAGCCGCGCACTCATTCGCCACATGGTCACGCAGAAGGAGATGCTCGGCGGCATTCTGCTGTCGATGCACAACATCTACTACCTGCTCAACCTTATGCAGCGTGCCCGCCAGGCCATTATCGAGGGCCGTTACGGTGCATTCGTGAGCGACTGGATGAACAGTCCTGCTGCGGTGGATTACTAAGGGCGACAGGCACGCTTGCAGAGCGTGGGCAACGGCAAAGGTTGAGCGGCAGCTGCTCGTCACATTCGCTGACGCCGGCTGCGCGACCGCTGACCGATGCCTTGCAAGCGCTTGATGCAACGTGGGTACCATACCGAATAGTTGATGTTCGGGCGGGTGTTTGGCGCATGGCGTCGACCCCGCCCGCTTTTCTTTTTCTCGATAGGAGTACCCATGATTAAGAATGAGAACGTCGAGGGCGAGCCCGCCTACGACGAGACGTACCGCCGCGGCCCCGTGGTTATGCGCGGCCCCATGATTCCTAAGGACAACACCTACGCCAACCTGCTGGCGCCCGAAGATTCAACCGACTGGTTGCATGCCGATCCGTGGCGCGTCCTTCGTATTCAGGCAGAATTCGTCGATGGCTTTGGCGCGCTTGCCGAGCTTGGTCCTGCGGTGACCATCTTCGGCAGCGCCCGCACGCCCAAGACCGATCCGCTCTACAAGGCGGCGCGCACAGTCGGCCGTAAGATTGCCCAGCGCGGCGTGGCGGTTATCACCGGCGGTGGTCCTGGTGTCATGGAAGCGGCTAATAAGGGGGCGGCGAGCGTCAACGGCAAGTCAGTTGGTTTGGGCATTGAGCTGCCGCACGAGCAGGGGCTCAACAAATACGTGAACCTTGGTATGGACTTCCGTTACTTCTTTGTGCGCAAGACCATGTTCGTCAAATACAGCTCGGGCGCTATTGTTTTTCCCGGCGGGTTTGGCACACTCGACGAGATGTTCGAGGTGCTCACGCTGGTGCAAACGCACAAGGTCAAGCGCATGCCGCTTGTGCTGGTGGGCACCGAGTACTGGCAGGGCCTGTTCGACTGGCTTAACGGCCCGGTAATGAGCGCCAGTATGATTAGCCCGCTCGACCCGGATCTGGTACACATTACCGACGACCTCAACGAGGCCGTTGACATTGCGCTCAGCGGGTTGATGTAGAGCAATCGTGTCTACCGCGACATGAATATGCATGGCAATCTGATGCTATCTAACGTCAGGTTGCCATTTATATTGGGTATACTGATGCAAAAGACGAGGGCAAGGAGGTCGCGTATGTCTACTGCAACGGTTAAGCCTACGACGGTTCGCCTCGAAGAGGGGCTCAAGGAGCAGGCGACTGAGTTCTTGGATTCGGTCGGCCTCAGCCTCAATTCCTATCTCAATCTTGCCGTTCGGCAGCTGGTAAATCAGCGAAAGATTCCTTTTGAGATTGTAGGAAGGGCGGAGATGCCCAACGAGGCGACGAGGCGTGCCATGGTGATCGCCGAGGCTCATGAGTTGGGGATTTTGCCGGACGATAGCCCGTCATTCAATAACGCTGATGAGCTTATGTCATTCCTCGATGAGGAATAGCGATGTTCGAGATTAAAGTCGAGGCTCAATTTAAGGCGGACTACAAACGAACGATGCGCATGCATCCGCAGCTAAAAAGTGAGTTTAAAGCGGCGGTTGCAGAGCTTGTGGCTCATGGGTCACTTCCGGCGGAGTATGGCGCCCACGAGCTCTCAAACCCGGGCGGAAACTACAACGGCCACATCGATTTCCACCTATCCGATGGCTTGGTCGATGTGGTCGTTCTTTATCTTCCCCATAAGACTAACCCAGTGATTAGGCTGGTGAGAATGGGCTCGCATGAGGAACTGTTTCAGGGTCCGCTGGGCTGATCGCCGATTTCCAAGTTGCGGTGGAATAGGGACTGATTTGCGGTCGATTGGCCAAAAACAGTCCCTATTTCACCGCAACTGATAGGCGCGCCCCGTTCGCTGCTGCGGCCCCCGGTTCTCCTCATTGCTGGATTTCGCTCAAAAACTCAGCGGCGACTTCGTTGCTTTTGAAACGGATGCTGCGGTCTTCTTTCTTGGGGAATGCCAGCAGCGGGATAGTCCCGTACCAGACAGTTTCCTCGTCAATCACGGCCGCGCACAGCCGCCCTTTGGCCTTGACGGAATAGTCGACGTTCATCTCGGCAAAAATCGCTTTCGCGTCATCGCGCGGAGGTGAGGCAACATAAACCTCAAGGGTAATCCCACGGGCGGCTGCGCCTGCGAGTGTGGTGGTGAGTTTCGTGAGGCATGCGGCGGATGCGTAGGATGCGGCTATGAAGGCACTCTTTGTGGCACCGGTGATGTCTTTAATTAATGCCTCAATAGCGTTTGCCGGCTCTATGAGAATGTTGCAATCGGGTTGCTCGCTGTCCTCTGCTGAATAAATTTCGTACCCCAACTTGGCGTACGTCTTGAGTCTTTTCTGGTACATGCGGGCGAGCATGGGTATCGACAGGTCAATGTAGTCGAATATCTCAACCTGTTGCTTGCCCTCGTGGCTTCTATGCAGTCTGCCCACCTGCTGCGTTACGCTGCCGTCCCAAGATATCGGCGTGGCAATGAAAAGGGTGTCAAGGTAGGACAGATCGAAGCCCTCGCTCAGAAGGCTTTCGGTGGCGACGATGATTCGATGTTCATGCTCAAAGCCGGGAAGACTGTTCAGTATCGCTTTTCTTTCTTTGGCGCCGATTTCTCCGGTTAAGAGTATGGGCTCGTGTCTGCGATCATTAAGCAACCTGAACAGTTCCTCAGCATGCTTTTTCCTTTTGGATAGTATGAGCGGATGTCGACCGTTTGACGCTGCTTCGAGGGCGTCATCGACAATCAATTCGTTTCTTGCCGCATGTGCACACAGCATATCGAGAATCTGATTGAAGCTTGCATCCGGCTCGTAGGCGGATAGCCGAATGCCGGTAAATCTCGGTCGAACGATGCGCTGGATGCCCTGCTGAATTGCCTGCGTTTTTGGATCGATGACATAGCGAAGCGGGCCGCAGAGCATCGAGAGCGCCCGCGTGAGTCCGTCGGAGCGCTCGGGTGTCGCGGAGAGGCCATATATATATTTGGCTGGAGCGGACTTGAGGACGAGCTCGAGCTGTGGCGCGGCAGCATGGTGGCATTCGTCGCAGATAATGAGGCCGTAATTACGAACAAGGTTCTTAACTATCGGCTCCCCGGTTTGGGAGTCTTTGCCAGATAGCGACTGAAAGGAAGCGACGTCGATAAGGCCGCTGACGGCGGTTTTGCCCCCTCCGATTTGTCCAATAAGGGGAGGTTGCTTTTTGCTGATTCGTCCTTTTGGCGTTCGGACCGGCTCTCTGGTGTCCGTAATGTCGAGAAATCGTTCGAGCTGCGATTTCCATTGGGCTATGAGCGCGGTCTTTGGAACAATGACGAGCGCCGGAAGACCAACGGCGGCAATAAGATAAGCTCCGATGACGGTTTTACCGAAGCCCGTTGGCGCAGACATGATTCCGTCTTCGTATTCAAGCATCTGGTCGGCGGCAATTTGCTGTTCGGGATGAAGGGTCCCTTTGAATGCCATCTCAATTGGATTGCCTGTGCTACGTTCGTCTGAATAATGGGCAGTAACGTGGGCTTCTTGAATCAGCTGCTCAAGTTGGACTTTGCAGCCTCTGGGAATCGCGACGCGGCCATCTCTAAGTTCGCTGAGGTCTATGAGTCGCGGTTTGCCGAATACTGATTGATGCATAGATTGCGCACGGAAGAACTCCGGGTTGGCAAATGTCGCAAGCCTGCGGATTTCCATTTGAGCTGCCGGGCTCAGAGACTTTTCGGGGATGTAGAGCATATCGGCTTGTGTGACGAGCAGGTTCGAGGGGAAGTCTCGTGGCGTGAGCGGGAGCCGCTTTCGTGGCTTTTGGACATTGCGCCTGGTTTTGTTTGTCGCTGCAGCTGTTGCTATTCCAAGCGGTTTGTTTTTGGTGTCCTCGATCAGACGATCCACCGTCGCACGCGAGATTAGTTGGATTTGCGAAAGGTAAAGCCATTGGTCGGGAAAGGGCTCGAATCGTTCGTCAACAAATACGCTGTTTCCTTCCCGCTGCGCTTTTCCCTGAAAGGGCAGCGCAATGAGATTTCCAAAGCCGCCTTCAGGAATGGTGGACTGCGCGGGTATCATTCGGTCAAAGGCTTCGAAGGTGATTGTCTTGTTGAGTGCCGCTGCTTCGGCGATAAGGCAGCTACCGAAATCTCGTGCTGTCTTTGCGTTTATAGGTTCTAGGAAGAAAAACCAGATATGCGCGCCGTTGCCTGACCTTGATCGCTCGACCGCAGCGTTAATTCCATGGTTTTTTACGACAAGCCTGATAGCGTTTGTCGCTTCTTTCCAATCGGCTTTGTCAAAATCAATGACAAGGACATTTGTGTTGCAGTCTTTGTCGAGAACATATTGACCTATGACGTCCCGGAGCCTGTCGTCGCTGCCTTTGAAATGGGCGATAATGGCGGCATCGTTCAGCTCAAGGAATGTGCGGCTGCGACATTCAGCGCATTTAATTCTGTGATGGTTTGCTTTGGGGCAAATGCCTGGCTTCCACTCATTTGCGCAGGCGGGTGTATAGCCGATGCCCCCGTCTTTTCTGCGATACCCGTGAGCGTGCACATCTTTGCGGCCGGTAAAAAGATTGCGAAAGAGCTCGAGTTTGTCGCGCGCTGGGCTCGCGCTGGTAACGATGCCCTCGGTCTGTGCACGTTCGCCGAAAGATTTGCCGGCTTTGTCCCATTCTTCGAGTGTTGCGTAACGGATGTCTGGACCGTTGCTACAGATTACGATCTGCTTACGCGGATCTGAAGCGTGGACAACCGTTTTATTGAGTTTGAATAAGGCGTTCCCGAAAAGGGCGTATTGATGCACGGCGTTGCTCATTTGAATGCCATTCTTGTCAGCGTTCATTGGGATGAGGGTACGTCATTTCAGCTTTATGAGATATGCGACTTCGATTTTGGTTCGGTAATAGTGGGGTACCGATCCGTGAGTGGCAATTAGCCGGTGCCAAAACGTGCGGCGGCTGTTGTTAAAGGTGTTTTGGCGGCTATGGGGCGTGTTGGCGGCGTGGGGAGGGGTCCTCGAATGACTCCGTGGTCAAATAACGTCAAATATGAGTACTGTTGTTAATGTAGTCTCATAACATTTGGTAAGAATAGAATACCAATTCCACATTATTCTATATATCTAACCCACTAAACACGGAATTTTGAGCCTTGGCAAGACGTGGAATTGGTCGCGCGCGCAGACATGGTGTAAGAGTGTCCTGAGGTCCGTCGCTGCAAGTCCCGATGTTACTCCTTCTTGAGGCCGCGCTTCTCGACTATCTCGTCCACTATCTCCCTGGCGCGCCGCCCGAGCGCGCGGCGCCTCCCCTCTGTCGGGGCCGGCCTGTCCGCGGGCTCGGCGAAGCCCTCGGCGGCCGAGGCCTCGGAGAACACGCGCTGCTGGGACCACTGCCCCTCGGTCTC
>CAJKFS010000015.1 GCA_905199225.1 uncultured Collinsella sp.
GAAGGCCACATTAAGTGGCCTTCTTTGCGTGCGGAACTCGCGATGAACTTCGTGCCCCGCCGTCCGGGAGGACGCCTCTTTATTGATGGGAGGCCTGATAGGTCGATGGTTCCGTGCCCGGATGCGTCCAAAGTGGGACGGGCTTTCCGGATGGGCAGGCTTTCGAAAAATGCGTCCCGGAATTTGCCTTTGGAATGGGACGTAGTTTCCTGTTGAGGTGCTTTGCGGAAAGTGCATCCCACTCTGGGCGGTCGAAGTGGGACACACTTTCCCAAAGGCGCTCCAACGGGAAATTGCGTCCCATTATTCGGTCAAGAAACGGGATGCATTTTCCCAATGAGAGCAAAACCGGAAAATGCATCCCACAATCAGCCCTCAAAGTGGGACGCCGTTTCCCAATGAGGCTCAAGCGGAAAATGCATCCCGGAATTTGCGCTCAAAGTGGGATGCGGTTTCCGGTTGAGGGTCTAAGGGGAAAGTGCGTCCCAGAATCGACGCTTGAAATGGGATGCAGTTTCCCGATGAGGCACTCGACGGAAAATACATCCCAGAAATGGCCTTTGAGCTGGGATAAGATTTCCGCGGCATCTCGGATTCTCAAAAATGAGACACGCCGTTGGCGAAAACGAGACACGTGATATCGGGCATCGGACGTATCATTTGTAAAAATGAGTCCACTCCACTCGAATAAAGCGAGGTCCCTCATGTACGTTCCACACCCCCGTATCCGTAGGCTGTCGAAAATCCCGCTTGTTGGGACGGCGGCGCTTGCTGCGTTGATCGCCATGAGCGTCGCCTGCTTCACGGCCACGCCCCAGGTTGCCCAGGCGGCAGACGCGCCCGCAATCACCGATATGACCGAGCAGGATTATCAAGCCCTGGGTCTGGGCGCGAGCGAGGACATTCCGGCCGATACCGTTGGCCCCTATTCCACTGATACCCCCACGACGTTTGCCACGCGCAGCGAGGTCTATATGGCAGCTAACGGTAGCCATGGCAATCGCTACACTCTGCGCGACAAGCTCGAGAACGTCGAGCGCGGTGACATTGGCGGCAGCAGCAAACTCACCGATGGCTATGGAAGTGTGTGGGGCGCCGCAAAGTTCTGGCAAAACGTCAACAACTTCGATACGAACAGCGATCTCTACAAGCATAGCGACTACGGTGGCGGCACCTGGTCGTACCTAAGCAACAATGAGTCCTCAACAGTACTCGCCAACGACAACAACGGTTTCTCGGGCATTCACGCCACGAGTGTTGAGTTCTGCAGCGACGCCAGCACGGGCAAAAAGAGCCGCGTTGCCGAGCTCCGTGCCTACGGCGACAGTTCCTCCACGACGATTGACGGCAAGTCATACGCCGGAAAGGTTGAGCTGGTCCTCTACTCGTTTAGCAACGGGCGTACGCGCACTCTCGACACACACCTGCCGGTGACGGTCAACACTAGTATGATGTACGAAGGCCGTTTTAAGTACCTGGATGCCGGTTACCTGCAAGAGCACGACGCCGTCTTTGATGTCGAGGCGGGCGATGTCGATGGCGACGGCGTCGACGAGCTTTTTGTCTACGCGGGCTGCTATGTCGACGAGAACGGCGTGCGCAAGGCTGTAGTCGACATGTATGACTTGGAGGGCGGCAACTGGAAGCAAAGCGTCGTCAAGATCGATGCCGGTAACGCCGCGGACTACACCACGCACAACAAGGGCGGGAACGACTCCTGGACGCAGCTTCAGTCAGCTCCTGTCGTTTCGCTAGCGGCCGGCGACCTCGATCGCGATTTTTGCGATGACCTCGCCATCGTGGTCTCGGCACCCTACGGCAAGAAGAATATTGATAAGTCGACGCATTGCGAGCTGTTTTCGTGGGATGCATCCAAGGGTGCGCTCGTCCATGTCGATGCTCTGGGCGACGCGGGCGCAATCTCCCTCTCCGCGAACGGCAAGACCATGGTCGCTGCGAATGCGACGTTCGGCACGTTTGCCGCCTACGATGAAGAAGGAAAGAAGACGGGTGAAACCGTCACGGGCCTTATTCTTGCGGGCTATGACTGGCAACGCAGCGCTTTTGATTACGGCGCTTCTGACGGCAGCAAGGGGCTGTACGGCGCGCTGTACCGCTACGCGTATTTTGACTCGGAGTCTGGCGAGTTCAAGCTTTCCGATTGTAAGGAATACAGAGACGGGCTCCTCGCCTCCTATGGGCTGATGCATGTGCCCAACAGCGCATGGAAGGATAGCGCTCAGGATAAGCGCTATCCGTGCACCTTGGCGCCTATTGCCCTTGCCACTGCCAACCTTGACGGCCTGTCCGAGCAGCTGGCGGTTGACGAGGTGCTCGTGGGCGGCGATGTGTTCCGCGACTTTGCCTGCAACACGGCACAGAGCGGGGCTCAGGGCTTGGGGTCCATGGTCGGAACCATGAGCATGAGCGGTCAGCAATACAACAGCAGCAACAAGCATGACCACAAGGGTATAGAACAGGTGTGGATCAGCGACGTCAAGGCGGGCAGCGTCTCGGGTTCGGACCGCTATAACGAGAGCTTTATCGCCGTGGTGGGCAAGCACCGCGACGAGGACCTGCGCAAGAACGATGACTACTATTGGATGACCGCCTCGCATTTTTCGCTCGACGAGAACGGAAAGGTGCGCCGCGGCGAGGAGCAGGTGATTAGCGAGAGCAACCGTCGCGGCACTACCTACGGCACATTTATCTCGCTCGCGCTGCCCGATGTCGACAACGACAGCGTCAAGATCACGTACAAGGACCGCTACAAGGTCTATACCAACCCGCGCGTGCTTGCCGTGCTGCAGGATGCGCCCTATGTTGAGGATCTGGAGCAGGCATACGGCTATCTGGTGTTGGGCGGCACGTCATACGGAGAGGAAAAGGGCACGGGGACATCCCAGGGCTATACCATTGGCGCCGAGTTGGGCGTTGCCGTCGAGGTGCAGACCGGTCCGCCCCTGGTCGCGATGAATGCTTCAGTCGATTTTGCCGCCGAGGGATGCTATGACTACCGGAGCGAGCGCACGGTCAGCGCAAGCGTAAGCTATGAGTCGCATGCCGGCGAGGGTGACAAGGCCGTGCTCTACACGATTCCGATGGTCTATTACGAGTATGAGATCGAAAATGAGGAAACTGGTGGCAAGGGCGTGATGGCGGCGCCCGTGTCGCTCGGCGCGCAGACCTCGGTCGTTAATGTCGAGGCCTATGACCGCATTGCCAAACAGCACAATATGACGCCGCTCAGCTACTTTTTGACCAACCGGTCGGGAGAACCCGGAACCTATCAAGCGACGTTCAACGGCGAGACTCCCGTTGGGGATTCCTTTGGCCTGGGCAAGCCTGGCGTAACGCGCGCCTACACGCACGATGGGTTTAACGGCGCCGCCGCGCAGTCGGGGGCGAGCATTGAGCAGACCATCGAAGTCGAGGAGGGCAAGGAGCAGGAGCTCGAGCTCGGCTTGACGCTGAACGGCAGCGTTGTCATGGGCGCGAAGCTCGCAAAGCACGAGTTGTTTGGCGGCCTGTGCTTTGGTGCCAACGCCGGCTTTACTACGGGTAACTCCTCGAGTGAATCGACCGAATACGGCGGCACCGTCGACAACCTGCCCGAGGCCGCGCAGGGCAAGTACGGTTTTGTGTGGCGTCTGGGCGTCAACGCGGTGGATGTCGACAAGTTCGAGGCAGACTCGGGCGACAAGCTCGGCACCAAGGACACCGACCAGTTCTGGATCGTGGGCTATGACGTTAAGGACGTCGAGATGCCCGACGCGCCGGCCGTGACGGGCTTTACGGCAAACGCCGTCGATTCGACCAGCGTTACGTTTAGCTGGGACGATGTACTCGCAAACAAGAGTGGCTTTAGCTACGGCGTGGGCATGCTGCAGAGCAATGCGGCGGATGCGGTCGTCAATAGCTGGAAGATTGCCGACAACACGCAGACCTCGCTCAAGTGGGATGGGCTGCAGCCCAATACGGAGTATCGATTCGCCATCGCCGCCGTTAAGAACGGATCCACGACCGAAACAGGTATTCGCTCGGCAATCATCACGGTCAAGACCATGCCCGATGGCATGACGATGACCGTGAGCGGACCTGCGGCGGATGCTGCGGAGGGGTCGGATCTTGGATACGACTCTTCGGTTGAGCGCGCGGCGGGAAGCCACCTGACGCTCTCGGCGATTGGCCATGTGAAGCAACTCGGTGCCGACGATAGCGAAACAGGGCTGGCACCGACCTATATGTGGTACCGCAAGGGCCGCGGCGAGACAGAGTTTAAGCTCGTGGGTGCCGATGGCAACCTCGCGGCTGGAACGGCCTCAAAGCTCGAGATTGACCTGACCGCAGACGATGACGGTGCGCAGTATTACTGCCACGTGGGATACAACGACGTGGGCCTCGACACCGGCACGACGCTCGTGAATATCGAGGCCGAGGAGACGGCGCCCACAACGGTGAACGCCACCCCGATCCGCACGCGCCGCCTGTTCTCACAGGCAAGTGCGGGCGCCAAGAAGTTCCTGGACCATACGCTGGTAAACACCGCCGGCCCAACCGATTCCGAAGGCTCAAAGGACCCCGAGACTCCTGAGACCCCGACGAACCCGGACAAGCCCAAGTCCGACAACGGAGCTAAGACCGACACCAAGGTCAAGACTACGACCACAGCGAAGAACCTCGCAAACACCGGCGACCAAACATTCGCCCTAGTCGCCACCGCAGCAGCAGCGGGAGCAACGCTCGTAGTGATAGCCCTCATCATGCTGATCAAGCGCCGCAAGACCCACTAGTAGCCAGTCGAACATATCGACAACCCAAAAACCCGGGTAGCCAAAAAACAGGCCACCCGGGTTTTCTGTTGAGTGGAGACTCCGCAAGCGGAAACTGCATCCCACAATTAGCGCCCAGACCGGGACGCACTTTCCCAACGAGCCTCAACCGGAAAATACATCCCGGAATCCAGCTGAATAGTGGGGCACACTTTCCCAATCAGGTCCCAAGCGGAAACTGCATCCCGTTCCGGACGTGAATTCTGGGACACGGTTTCCGGATGCAAAAAGGCCACATGACGTGGCCTTCGACTTATATATGTTCAGCGGATACCCCTACGACAAGCCGCGCTCCAACAACAAGGCGTCTGCCCGGCGACGCGGAACGTAAGGTTCATCGCGAGTTCCGCACGAGCCGGAGAGCACTTAATGTGCTCTCCGTGCGAGCAGGACTGTCCGAGCAGGGAACCTTACGTTCCGCGCCGCCGGGCAGACGAACCAGTTATGAGTGACCCGCTACTTGATCTTGGTCGTACCCGGTGCCAGGTTGGGGTCGGTTTCGTTGGCCTCGGTCTGGAAATGCTCGGTGTAGACGTTCTTGCCGTCGCGGAACATCTCGTAGTACTGCATCTTGGCGTAATCCTCGCGCGCCTTGGTGGCGGCTGCTGCGGCGGCGTCGTCGCCGGTGACGTTGGAGGAGAGCGCCCAGCGCAGGCTGGCGTCCTCGTAGCCCACCGAGTTGATGGCGGGCAGCGACTCACGCAGCGTCATGTGCGCCTTCTGGTAGTCGGAGAGGGGTGCGCCGATCAGCTGCATAAGCTGCGTGGACAGGTAGTTGGTGGACAGGTCGTCGACCTCGCTCGTCTGGTCGCAGCCGGCAACGTCGTAGTTGGCCCAGATGATGTAGTCGGTCTGCCACAGACGCTCCTGATGCGTGGCGTCGTCCTCACCGGTAAACCACTTGTCGTTGAACTTGGACGGGAAGAACGGCTGGTGATCGCCCCAGAACACCACGACCACCTTGCGGTCGAGCTTGCTCAGGGCGTTAAGGAAGTAGCGCAGCGCCTGGTCGGACTGCTCGATGCACGAGACGTACTCGTCGACATCGGAGAGCGTGCCGTCCTCGACGGTCTTGGCGTCCAGATCGGTCGTGTCGATGTTCAGGTGCATCTGCTTGTCGACCGGCAGCAGGCCCGTGTCGTAGCCCGAGTGGTTCTGCATGGTCACGTCGAAGATAAACTGCGGATCGGCGTTCTGGTCGAGCAGCTCAAGAATCTTGTCATAGGTCGCCTGGTCGGTCACCATACCGCGCAGAGTGTCGGCTCCCTGGAAGTCGTTGATGGACAGGAACCGGTCAAAGCCAAAGTCCTTGTACACGTTCTCGCGGTTCCAGTTGGTGGCGTGGTTGGGGTGCATGGCCGTGGTGGAATATCCGAGCGACTTGAACTGCTCTGCCAGGTTCCCGGTCGTTTCCATGTTGTAGATGGTGTAGGGGTACACGCCCGAGCCCAGGTTGGCCATGGAGTTGCCGGTCATAAACTCAAACTCGGTATTGGCGGTACCGCCGCCGTAGGCGCTCACGTAGAGCTTGCCGCGGCTGAGGCAGTTGGACAGGTTCTTAAAGTACTGCGGGCCCTCGTAGCCGGCGCGCATGTTCTGGTAGATCGACAGATCCGAGAAGGTCTCGTTCATGATGGCGATGACCGTGGGCTTCTCGCTGTCGAACTGCTCCTTTGCGGCGGCGCGCTCATCGCTCTTAGCCGCGTCGGATTTGTCATAGGCCTTGGCGTACTTTTTGAGCGTGGCCTTGGCATCGTCGACGGAGTAGTCGGCGGGTTTGGGCGGCTTGATGGACTGCGCTGCGCTAATGAAAGCGGGCAGGTAGCCCTCGCGCCAGTAGCTCTCGAGCGGGCGCCAGGTGTAGACGGTGATGCCGAGGGTGTTGTAGTAGTCGATGAGCGTGACGTGTGCGGTCACACCGCCCAGGCACAGCACGGCGACGAGCAGGTTGGTGAGCAGCATGCGCTTGGCGTTGGCGGCGCCCTTCTGACGGTGCGGTGCCACCAGGCCGGCGTACTCGCACAGCAGCATGGCGATGGCGGTAAAGCCCATGGACAGCACGCAGAACAGCGAGATCGAGAAGGTGTAGCCGGTGCCGGCGACCGCGGCGGCGGTGGAGATGGCCGAAAGGTCGCCCGGCTGGATGGGCATGGATTTAAACGTGATGACGAAGAACTCGGCAATGCCCAGGACAAAGAGGGCAAAGGCCAAGACCGCGGGGGCTGCGCCGTGGCGCTGGAACAGGAAGAACAGGCCGACCATGAGCGTGGTGATGATGGCCCACTCGAGCAGGATGCACAGGGGGTAGACCCAGGTAAAGTCGTGGTTGGACGAGACCTCCATGCCCAGCAGCGCAAAGACGCCGGCGAGCAGCAGGCACAGGACGGCGGCGACGAGCGGTTTACCCACAAAGGCTCCGCGCAGGCGGGCGAGCTTGCCGGTGGGGGCGGGGGCGTCGGGCCCGGCGAACGCAAAGACGCGCGGGGCGATGCGGTCGCGGGCGATGCTGGCCCAAGCGCAGCCGGTGAGGATGGCGTTGGTCAGGATGAGCATCACGAAGGCGAGCGGCTCGTTCTGCGCGACGAGGCCAATAGCGCCCCAGACGGTCAAAAAGAGCTGGAACAGGCCAAAGGCGACGCTCCAGGCGAAGGCGCCCTTGGCAACGGTGCCCGACTGAGCGCGAATGGCCTTGGCCTCGCGCAAGACAAGGTAGACGGTCGCCGCAAGACCGACGAGCGAGATGGCGGCAGCGAACATGCTGAGACTCCTCACAAACTAAAACGTACGAAAGCGGGGGTTTACCCGATTGTTACCAAGATATGCGCTGCAATTGGTGTCTGCGCACAACAACCAGCCATATTAACGCGCACGTGTGACGGTGTGGCGCAATGTAGTGGCGACCTGCGCGATAATGGACGGGAATTACACGGAAACGTAAAGGCTTCTTAAAGAATTGGCGAGGATGAGGCGATGAACGAACGGGCTTGTATGACGAGTGCGGGTGACGTGGACGCTGGCATGGACGCGGGCGGCTATCCGGTCGAGACGACGGGCAATGCGGTGCTGGACACGTTGGAGCACCGTTCCTCCACGCGTGCCTTCGCGCGTGATGACGACGACCGTCCCGTGGCGGTGACCGACGAGCAGCGGGCGGCAATTTTGCATGCGGCGAGTCGCGCGCCGTCGGCGGGCGCCATGATGATGTATTCCATCGTGAGCATTCGCGAGCAGGCTACGCTGGATCGCCTGGCCGACCTGTGCGACCACCAGCCCATGATCGCCAAGGCGCCCTGGGCACTTATATTTGTGGTCGACTATGCCAAGTGGATCGATCTGTTTGAGCACGTGGGCTGCTTTGAGCCCGAGTTTGTCGAGCGCACGGGCAAGGCGCCCCGCCGTGCACCGGGTTTGGGTGACTTTGCCATCGCGGCCCAGGACGCCGTGATCGCTGCGCAAAACGCCGTGGTCGCCGCCGAGGCCCTGGGCCTGGGGAGCTGCTACATCGGTGATATCGTCGAGAATGCCGAGGAAGTGGCCGAGCTGCTCGATCTGCCTCCGTATACCATGCCGCTGTCGATGCTCATCATCGGCACGCCCCGTAAGGAGCGTCCGGCCATTGCGCATCCCGTGGTGAACCTGGTGCACGAGGAGCGCTACTGCCGCGCCGATGCTGCGACTATGGACGCGCAGGTAGCCGAGATGGACGCGATGTTCCGTCCGCATGCCCGCGTGGTGGGGGAGCGCGTCGTGGACATCTATACCCGCAAGCACACGAGTCCCTTTATGGCCGAGATGAGCCGCTCCATGGAGTGGTGGTTCAAAAATTGGCTCGGAAAATGACGGATGCGACAAAGAGACAGTCCCTTTGTCACATTCCATATCGCCGAGGTGGCCTAAAGGCCGTATAAATGTTTATTTAGCTGGGAAAACAGTGCCATTCAAACATGGGCCGATTACCTATAATTCCTTCGAACATTAAAGTTGGGAGGAAACCGGCTTATGGAACAAAAGGCCAAGGAGGCAGCTTCGCACGCTGCGATTCCTGTGAGCATCTCGGCGATGCTCGTCACGCTGGGCGTGGTGTACGGCGATATCGGCACCAGCCCTATGTATGTAACCAAGGCGCTCGTTGCCGGCAACGGCGGCATCGGAAGCGTCACGGAGGAGTTCGTGCTCGGCGCGCTCTCCCTTGTCGTGTGGACGGTCACGTTGCTGACCACCATCAAGTATGTGCTCATCTCGCTGCGCGCCGATAACCATGGCGAGGGCGGTATCTTTGCCCTGTACAGTCTGGTCAAGCGCTGTGGCAAGTGGCTTATCATCCCCGCCATGCTAGGTGGCGCCGCGCTGCTCGCCGACGGCATCCTCACGCCGGCCGTTACCGTTACCACGGCCATCGAGGGCCTGCGCACCATCCCGGCGGTCCATGCCGTGCTGGGCGATGACCAAGGCCGCGTCGTCGCCATTACGCTCGCCATCATCATCGTGCTCTTCTTGGTACAGCGCATCGGTACGGCCAAGATCGGTCACGCCTTTGGCCCCATCATGACGCTGTGGTTCCTGTTCCTGGGCGGCACGGGTCTGTTCTTTGTCTTCCAGCACCCCGCCGTGCTGCTGTGCCTCAACCCGGTGCGCGGCATCGCCTTTTTGCTGAGCCCCAACAACCACGCGGGCATCATGATTCTGGGCAGCTGCTTCCTCGCCACCACCGGTGCCGAGGCGCTCTACTCCGACATGGGCCACGTCGGCCGCGGCAACATCTACGCTACCTGGCCGTTCGTTAAGTGCTGCCTGCTGCTTTCCTATATGGGCCAGGGCGCTTGGCTTATGAACAACGCTGCCAACCCCGAGCTCATGGGCATTGCCGACCTCAACCCGTTCTACCAGATGCTCGCCCCGGGCCTGCGCCCGTTTGCCGTCGGCCTTTCCACCGTCGCGGCCATCATTGCCTCGCAGGCGCTCATCACCGGCGCATTCTCGCTGGTGTCCGAGGCCAGCCGCCTGGACCTCATGCCGCACATGCAGGTCTTCTACCCTGCCGAGACCAAGGGCCAGCTCTACATCCCCATGGTCAACAACGTCATGCTTGTCGGCTGCGTCATCGTGGTGCTGCTGTTCCAGAACTCGGCGCATATGGAAGCCGCCTACGGCCTTGCCATTACGCTGACTATGATGTGCACCACGCTGCTGCTCTTCTTCTACCTGCACGAGGAGCGCAAGCTCAAGGTTGCTCCGTGGATCTTCGCGGCCTTCTTCCTTTTGCTCGAAGGCTTCTTCTTCGTGAGCTCGCTCACCAAGTTCTTCCACGGCGGCTACTTCACCATCCTCATGGCTGCACTCATCATGGGCATTATGGTGTGCTGGTACAACGGCACGGCGGTCGAGCAGCGCCAGTTTACACTGCTGCCGCTGCGTAGCTACCTGCCGCAGCTCAAGCGCCTGCGCGACGACGACCGTTACGAGCGCATGAGCGACAACGTCGTGTACCTGACCAAGGACACCCATACCGACTACATCGACCGCGACATCGTCTACTCGATTTTGGACAAGCATCCCAAGCGCGCTCGCGCCTGGTGGTTCGTGAATGTCGAGACCATGGACGAGCCGCATACCTTTGCCTATTCGGTCGAGACGTTCGGCACCGACTACGTGTTCCGCGTGCATCTGTACCTGGGCTACAAGATCAACCAGCGCGTCAATGCCTACCTGCGTCAGGTCGTTCAGGACCTGGCTGCCACCGGCGAACTGCCTGCGCAGACGCATGACTACTCGGTCTACAAGGATCCGGGTAACATCGGTACGTTCAAGTTCGTCCTGATCCGTAAGCTTCTGGCGCCCGAAAGCGATGTGGAGCCGAGCGAGCGTACAGCCATCACGCTCAAGTACATCATCCGCCGCGCCGCCGGCACGCCTGCACGCTGGTACGGCCTGGAGAACTCCAACGTGAGCTTTGAGTACGTGCCGCTGTTCACCAAGTTCAAGGCCGTGAACAAGATGCAGCGCCTGGCCCCCAACGAGCGGCCGTAGGCGCCGACGGGTTGCACGGAGTTGGTTTTCGATGGACAAGATTGAGGCCGGGGAGGTAAACATGGATACAAAGGCGCTCGATGGCCGTGAGGCGGTGGTCGAAATGGTGCGTGAGGCGCGTGTCGACGCCGCCGAAGATCGGTTCTTTACGAATCGGGCCAACATGGACATGGCCGACCGCGTGATTTCGATCGTGGTGACGGTGCTTGTCGCGGTGTGCGTGTGTGCCCTGCTCGCGCACGTGCTGTTTGTCTAGCGACCGCCGGTTGCAAAGGCTATACACTTGGAACCACCACAAGGGAAACCACCACAAAGGTGCCTGTCCCCTTTGTGGTGGTTTTTGTTTTTGAGAGAGGGGCGGGACGCTGATGGACGTCCGTACGGACGGTGATATTGCCGATAGCTTTTGGTGGCGGCGCACAACGCTGACGCGCCGCACTCCTCTGTATGACGCCTGCGTGTCGGTGGGGCTGTTGGTCGCGGCGACGATTGTGGGCGCGCTGCTCGACCATCCGGGTCTCGCGCCGAGCATCATGATTGTCTATGTGTTCGCCGTTCAGCTGTGCGCATTCTTTACCTGGAGTCGCCTGTATTGCTTGCTGAGCTCGGCTGCCGCCGTGGCGCTCTACAACTTCTTGTTTGTCGACCCGCGCTACTCGCTGTCGCTTATCGACCGCGTCTATCCCGGCATGTTCTTCATCATGTTTGTGGTCTCGCTCGTGTCGAGCTCGATTGCGTTGGCCCTGCGCCGCGCCTTGGCACAGGCTGCCGCTAGTGACCGCCGAACGCATATGGTGCTCGAGACCAACCGCATGCTGCAGCGGTGCGCCGATCAGCAGCAGATTGTCCATGCCATGGCAACGCAGCTGGCGCGTCTTTCGGGCTGTCCGGTCGTGTGGTACAGCGCCGACGCCGAGGGCGATGACCTGCTGCCGCGTGCGACATACACGGCCGTGGGCGATGCCGCGCCGGTGCATGAACTGGCGCCGCAGATGCCGCCGCGGCTCTCGGCGTCCGCCTATGTGGGAACGCCGCTCGATGCCACTTATGGCGGCTCGGCGTTTTATGGCATCTACCTGACGGTTCGCACGGGCGACGGCTTCGTGCGCTCGAGCGACCCCGCCTCGGTGGTGGGCGTGCTGGCTATCGTTGCCGAACCCGACGTGCTAACGCACGAGGAACGGACACTTGCCGATGCCATCGTGAGCGAAGGCGAGCTGGCGCTCGATCGCGCCCGCGCCATGGAGGCCCGCGAGGAGGCGGCGGTGCTTGCCAAAAATGAGCAGCTGCGCGCCAACCTGCTGCGCTCCATCTCGCACGACCTGCGCACACCGCTTACCAGTATTTCGGGTAATGCCGACGTGCTGCTCGACCAGGGCTCGACCGGCACCGCCGTGCTCGATGCCCAGACGCGCCGCGGCCTGCTTCTATCCATTCGCTCGGATGCGCTGTGGCTCAACGCCACCGTCGAGAATCTGCTCGCCATCACCAAGCTCGAGGGCGGCGGTATGCGTCTGTCGACTACGCTCGAGCTCATGGACGATATCGTCGAGGAGGCGCTGCGCCACGTGAACCCTGCCGTGCGCGAGCACGACCTTAAGGTGGTGGCGTGCGATGAGCCGGCGCTTGTCAACGTCGATGCGCGCCTGATGGTGCAGCTGGTGGTCAATCTGGTGAACAACGCCATCACCTATACGCCCGCGGGCTCGCATATCATGATTTCGATTAACGTCGACGATGGACGCGTGGCGTGCTCGGTGGCCGACGATGGTCCGGGCATCGCATCCGAGGACCGCGAGCGGATCTTTGAGTCGTTCTATACCGCCAACCATGGTCTGGCCGACAGCCACCGCAGCGTTGGCCTGGGTCTTTCGCTCTGCCGTTCCATTGCGTTGGCGCATGGCGGTAGCATAGAGGTTGCCGCGGCGGACCCGCACGGTTCGGTCTTTACGATTGAACTTCCCGCCGCCGACGTTTCGTTTGATAAGGAGTAGCGCTGTGCCGAACTCTGCCGTAAAACCGCTCATCTTGGTCGTTGAGGACGACCCCGCCGTTCGCAATCTTATTGTTGCCGCGCTCGAGGCGCACGGCTTGCGCCATATGGCTGTGGAGACCGCCCATGCCGCCATCGCCGCCGCCTCATCGCAGGCGCCGAGCATTGTGCTGCTCGATCTGGGCCTGCCCGATATGGACGGCGTCAAGGTGGTGGAGTCGGTGCGCGCATGGTCGGGCATGCCGATTATCGTGGTCTCGGCGCGCAGCGAGGATGCGGACAAAATCCGCGCGCTCGATGCCGGTGCCGACGACTATCTGACCAAGCCGTTTTCGGTCGAGGAACTGCTCGCGCGCATTCGCACGACGCTCAGGCGCCTTTCGTATGCGCAGACGGGCGGCGTTGTCTCCGAGGGCTCGTTCGATACCGGTGAGCTGCATATCGATTTTGATGCCGGCATCGCCACGATGGATGGCGAGGAACTGCATCTGACGCCGATCGAGTATAAGCTCCTGTGCCTGCTGGCGCATAACGCCGACAAGGTACTGACGCACCAGTTTATCCTGCACGAGATTTGGGGCACGGCGACCAAGAGCGACCTGGCGAGCCTGCGTGTCTTTATGGGCACGCTGCGCAAGAAGATCGAGTCCGACCCCGCGCATCCGCGCTATATCCAGACGCACGTGGGTATTGGTTACCGATTGGTCATCCAGGGATAGGTCGGCATCCGCCATCCCAATATGAGTTGCGGTGAAATACGGTCTAAATTTGCCTAATTGGGCAAAACAGTCCGTATTCCACCGCAACTTTGTTTATTTGCCCTTGGGCTTGCTGGCGTAAAACTTTTTCTTTTTGGGCTTGCCGGCGGGGGAGGGCTTGCCGACAAAGTTGGGCTTGCCGTTGCCGGTCTGCGCGTGCGCGGGCGCCGTTGCGCGAGGCTTGCGCGCCTCGGGGTTGCGCAGCTCCTCGGTTCGCTCGGCAATCTCCTCGGCGCTAAAGCCGACCTCGGCCATGGCGTCCTCGATGGGCAGGCGGCGCACGATATAGCAATGGTGCACCTTCTGGTTGCGCGCGAAGTCCTCTGGGATGGTTTGCGCCGTAATGTTCTCCAGCACGACGCCCGCGCGCGCGAGCTTGCGCGTCTCGGGGCGGAAGCCACGCAGGTTGCAGCTAAAGATGGCGTGGCCGCCCTGTGCGAGCAGGCGCGATACGCCGGCCAAAAGCTCAACATGGTCGCGCTGGACATCCCAGGTGCGGCGGCCCATCTTGGACGAGTTCGAGAACGTGGGCGGGTCGACAAAGATCAGGTCCCAGCGGTTGCGCGTCTGGCGCTGGTCACGAATCCAGGCGAGCACGTCGTCGCGCACAAAGTGATGCTGCGGCCCCACAAAGCCGTTCTGGCGCATGTTGCGCTCGGCCCAGTCCAAGTAGGTGTTGGAAAGGTCGACCGTCACGGTCTCCTCGACGCCGCCGTCGGCTGCGTAGCAGGTGGCGGTGCCGGTGTAGGCGAACAGGTTGAGGAAGCGGCGCGCCTGCTTGGCGTGCTCGCGCACCAGGTTGCGGGTGACGCGGTGGTCCAGGAAGATGCCCACATCCAGATAGTCGTCAAAGTTGACGGCAAAGGTGAGGCCGCCCTCTTCGATGAGCGGCAGACGACGGCGTGCGATGTTGGCGCGCTCGCCCGACGCGCCCTTGCCGGCGCCCTGTTTGCCGTACTGCGAGCCGCCGCGCGAACGCATGCGGGCCTTGGCGTGCACATGCTCGGCCGGAACATCAAGGATGCGCGGCGCGATGGCCAAGATGTCGAGCATGCGGGCCTGGGCCAACGCGGGATCGATGGTCTTGGGCGCGGCGTATTCGGCGATGACGAGCCAGCGGCCCGGCGTCTGCGGGCAGCCCTCGTACAGGTCGATGGCGGCGGAGTAGTCGGGCAGGTCGGCATCGTAGACGCGGTAGCAGCTCACGCCCTCGCGCTTGGCCCACTTGCGGCGCAGACGGGCATTCTTGCGCAGGCGGTTGGCGAACTGCTCGGACTCGGGGATGAGCACGGGCAGCGGCTTGCCGTCGCCCAGGTCGAGCATGGCGGCAGGCTCGGGCATGGGGGTGCCGGCGGCTTCGTCTTGAGCGTCTACGGTCTGCTCCTCGACATCTGCGCTGGTCGCAGCTTCAAATGCCGCGGCGGCGTGGTCGAGCGAGGGCCAAACCTCAATAGTTGCCTCTTCATTATTGGGCATGACGGCAATGGAGCGCGCGGGCTCGGCATGGAGTGCGCGGGCCATAAGGCCATCGCGGGTGAGCGCGGCGACCGGTGCGGCGATAAGCTCGGGCGCGCGGCGCAGCTCGCCGACCAGCGTCATGGCGTCGTGCATGAGTGAAAGCGGTGTCTCGGTGGTGTCTGCGACTACGGCGGCTCCGGCGACGGCGCCAGCATGGTCCAGCACGGTGGCGGACTTGGCGGCGCAAAAGTCGACAAAACGCTTGTAGCCGGCGCACTTGACCATGCGCTCGGCAGTCTTGCGGGCGGCGGGGTCGATGTCTACGGCCACGATGCGCGCCTGGCGCTCGCGCGCTGCCGTCTCGCGCTCGCGCGCCTCGGCAAGCAGCTGCTCCCACAGGGCGGCGTCGTGTAGCTGCCAGCCCTCAAAGCCCCAGCGCTCGCGTGCGGCGCCCGGGGCGCGGTTGGTCAGAATGTTCACGGCCTCCAGCAGCAGACCGCCGCCGGCGCATGAGGCATCGATCAGCGTGGGAAGGGCTTCATTCTCGTAATCGTCAGCCGTTAACTCGCGCTCGCACAGTGCGGTCCAGCCGACCTGCGCCAGCACCAGGGCGGCGTAGTCGGGGCGCAGCACGTGCGTACCCTCGCCGGCGCGGGTCGCTGCGGGCGGCAGACGCTTGAACAGCGGATCGCCCGAAAGGTCCAGGCTGATGCTCGCGCGGCGCTGACGCAGCGAAAGCAGCAGGTGAACATCGGGATCGGTGGCGTTGACATCGGCGCGACGGCCCGTGGTTTCGGCCAAGCGGTCGCACAATGCGTCCTTGGCGCGCAGGGCCGAGAAGCGCGTGTTGCGCAGCCGCTCGGTCACGCCGCGGGCGGTGATGGCAATGGTGGCGCCGGGGCGGACGATGTTCTCCCAGGCGATGTCGTAAACGCTATCGTACAGCTCATCGGCATCCTGCGCCTCAAAGCGCCCGAGCACCGCAAACACGCGGCTCGCTAGGCGCGACCACAGACAGGCGCGGTAGCCTTCTTCGAGCTCGCCCTCAAACGTGGCGCGGCCCTTCAGCCGGCGAACATGCGAAAGCCCGAGGCGTTTAAGCTCATCGGCGAGTACGGACTCAAAGCCCTCGGGGCAGCTTGCGTAAAATTCCATGGGTGACCTCTCTGGTTGCGTCGCTCCATTATATGATGGATGCCTCGTCTGCCCTTATCCTCGAAAGGAACTCATATGATTGATGCGTGCCCCGATTCCGCCGTGCTCTTTTTTGACGTGGACGGCACGCTGACGTCGTTCGATCCCGACGATATGACCGATAAGGACTTCAATGCAGTCCATCCGTCGAAGGCTGTTGTCGATGCATTTGGTCGCCTGCGCAATGCGGGTCACCAGGCATTTATCTGCACGGGTCGTCCCTTGTGGCTGATTGCCGATGGCCTGCGCGCGCTGAACCCGGCGGGTGTCGTTGCCATGGCGGGAGCGACGCTCGAGGTCGAGGGCCGCGTGGTGCATGAGGACTGCTTTGACGAGGACGTTATTGAGGAGCTTGCGCGCCGTATGGCCGCGGCAGGGATTGAGGCCTTTTTCGAGACCAACGTGGCTACTTTTGCCCTGGAACCCGCGGGTGTTGAGCAGTCGTCTCTGATCGGCACTTCTGTGGTGCACAGCACCGAGGAAATGCGCGTCGACGGCAGTCTGCGCGTGGGCAAGGTGTGCATCGTCGCGAGCGACCTGGCTCGCGTAGCCAACGATGATGGCTTTATCGATCGCGAGTTTGAGTTGTGCAACACCGGTGGTCAGAATCGCGAGCTGAGCCCCAAGGGCATTGACAAGGGCGTGGGCGTGGCGCGAGCGCTGGAATACCTGGGTCGCACCGGCAACGCGCGCACCTTTGGCTTTGGTGATTCCGGCAACGACCTGGGCATGCTCGCTGCGGTCGAGACGGCTGTCGCCATGGGCAACGCCATGCCTGAGGTCAAGGCGGTCGCCGACTACGTGACCGACGATGTCGCACACGACGGCACCGTCACAGCGATGCAGCATTTCGGCCTCATCTAATGAATCCCGCGTTCTGACGTTTGCCCAAACTGCGACTCTTTGCTTTTGCATGCTCAATCGATTTATCAATCCAAACACTGAGGTGTTTATACCGTTCGCCGAGAAGATAAAAAACCGCAGCTCACGCCTTGATAAACGTAGGTAAAGTGTTTAGCAGTTTACCGGCCTTATGCAAGCGAAAGGAATCAGGCAGATGGCAATCAAGGTGTTCGCTGACGGTGCAAACCTCGAGGGCATGCTCGACATGTACGAGAACGGCAACGTTCAGGGTTTCACGACCAACCCGTCCCTTATGAAGAAGGGCGGCGTGACGGATTACCGCGCGTTTGCCAAAGAGGTCTTGACCCACATCACCGATGTGTCCGTCTCGTTTGAGGTCTTTGCCGACGACGTCGAGACCATGGAGGTCGAGGCGCGCGAGATCGCTACCTGGGCCGAGAACGTCTACGTCAAGATTCCGTGCGTGACCACCAAGGGCGGGTCCACCGCCGAGCTGGTGCGCAAGCTTTCGGCCGACGGCATCAAGGTCAACGTCACCACCATCTTTACGCCTACGCAGGTCGATGAGATGGTCGAGGCCGTTGACGCCGAGACGCCGTCCATCATCTCGCTCTTTGCCGGCCGCATCGCCGATACCGGCGTCGACCCCATTCCGTTTATGACGGAGTCGGTTAAGAAGGCCGCCGCAAAGCCCAACTGTGAGGTCCTGTGGGCGTCCACGCGCGAGCTCATCAACATTTACCAGGCAGAAGCCTGCGGTTGCCAGATCATTACGGTGCCCAACAGCATCCTGGCCAAGCGCAAGAACATCGGTCGCGACCCGTACGAGGTCTCGCTCGACACCGTGCGCGGCTTTGCCAAGGATATCGCCGCTTTGGGCTTCCATATCCTGCCGTAGCGCGAACACTGACTACGCCGCGGGCTGCTCGCCCCGGCTTTCCTTTCCCTATCGCTCACGCGCTCCGCGAGGGTCGCGCTAGGCAAAGGAAAGGCCGGGGCTGCCGACACGAGCTTGCCAGCAAGTTGGCGCTTGGCTTCCATATCCTGCCGTGGGCAAAGGTACCCCCGCCTGCGCCGTGCAAAATTGAGAGTATTCAGCAAGGTAAAGGTCTTTATCAGTTAACCGAAGCATGGAACGGCCCCCGTTTTGGCTCTGATGACGCTAAAACGGGGGCTGTTCCATGCTTTTTCGTCTCTGAGGGGCATCCGGAACGGTGGAATTTGCAGAATACTCGCGATTTTGCACATCGCTACAGGGGGTACCTTTGCTTTGGCGGTTTACTTGCCCTGTACCATGGTGAGCGAGATCTTCTTGCGGTCGCGATCGACCTTTTCGACCCACACCTTGACCGTGTCACCGATGCGCACCACGTCGCTCGGGTGCTTGACAAAGCGGTTGGCCAGCTTGGAGATGTGCACAAGGCCGTCCTGGTGCACTCCCACGTCGACGAAGGCGCCAAAGTCGACGACGTTGCGCACCGTGCCCTTGAGCTCCATGCCGGGTTCCAGGTCGTCGATGGAAAGTGCCGAGCGGCTAAAGACCACCTCGGGCGCGTCGTCGCGCGGGTCGCGGCCGGGCTTCTTGAGCTCGTTGACAATGTCGATGAGCGTCAGGGTACCGCAGTTCAGGTCGCTTGCTAGCGCCGAGATGCTGCCCAGGCGGCGCTCGATGTCGGGCACGCCGCCGCGGCTGAGCTCGCTTGCCGCAACGCCGGCACGCTCCAGGACGGCCGTGGCCACCTCGTAGCTCTCGGGGTGGACGCTTGTCGCGTCGAGTGGGTTCTTGCCGCCGCTAATGCGCAGGAAACCCGCGGCGTTGAGATATGCCTTGGGCCCCAGCTCGGGGACCTTCTTGAGCTGGCGGCGATCGGTAAAGGCGCCGTTTTCCTCGCGGTAGGCCACGATGTTTTTGGCCACGCTCGGCGTGATGCCCGATACGTATCCCAGCAGACTTGCGCTCGCGGTGTTTACGTCGACACCCACGCGGTTAACGACGTCCTCCACCACGTGGCCCAGAGTGCGCGAGAGCTCGGCCCGGTCAAGGTCATGCTGGTACTGGCCCACACCGATGGACTGGGGCGGAATCTTGACGAGCTCTGCCAGCGGGTCCTGCAGGCGGCGGCCCAGGCTCATGGCGCCACGCACGGTGACGTCCAGGTCGGGGTATTCCTGGCTGGCGAGCTCGGAAGCGGAGTACACCGACGCGCCGGCTTCGTTAACGATGGTGTAGCGAAGGCTGGGCGCCTGCTCGGCAATGAACTCCGAGACGACTTCCTCGGTCTCGCGGCTGGCGGTGCCGTTGCCGATGACGATGGTGTTGACGCTGTCCTTTTTGACGAGGCGGGCGAGCTCGCGCTTGGTGCCGGCGACGTCGTGGCGCGGCTTGGTGGGATAGACCACGCCGTGGTCGAGCAGCTTGCCGGTCTCGTCCATGACGGCGACCTTGCAGCCGGTGCGGTAGCCCGGATCGAGCGCGAGCACGCGGGCGCCGCGCACGGGGCGTGCCGAGAGCAGGCCCTCGAGATTCTTGGCAAAGACATTGATGGCCTCGGTCTGCGCACGGACGGTGAGTTTGGCGCGGGCCTCGCGCTCCAGCGAGGGGGCCATGAGGCGCTTGTAGCCGTCGGCGATGGCGGCGTCAAAGACGGGCGCGAAGACGCCCTGGCGTCGGGGCCAACGGCTGCCGAGGCGTGCCGTGGCGGCGGCGCCGTCAACGTTCACGCGCACGCGGAGCTTGCCCTCGCGCTCACCGCGGTCGATAGCCAGCGCGCGGTGGTTGGGTATACGGCGCAGCGGCTCATCATAGCTGTAGTACGGCTCGTAGGGGGTCTTCTCGGTGGGATCGGTGGCCTCGACGACGATGTCTGCGGTGTTTTGCGTAAAGGCACGCAGGTCGGCGACGTTCTCGGGGTCCTCGGCCACCGTCTCGGCCACGATGTCCGCCGCGCCGGCGAGCGCCTTCTCGGGCGTGTCGAAGCCGGCTTCCTCGTTGACGTATGCCGCGGCGGCGTCGAGCGCGCTGCCCTTGGCCGAGGCCTGCATGATGACCATGTTGGCAAGTGGCTCCAGGCCTGCCTCGCGGGCCTTCTGTGCGCGGGTCATGCGCTTTTTGCGGTAGGGCTTGTAGAGGTCCTCGACACGCTGGAGCTGCGTGGCCTCGCGAATTTGCTGTTCGAGCTCGGGCGTAAGTTTGCCCTGGGCGTCGATGAGCAGAATGACGTCCTCTTTGCGCTGTTCAAGATTGCGCAGGTAGGACAGGCGCTCGTCGAGTGCGCGCAGGGCGACGTCGTCCATGCCGCCCGTGGCTTCCTTGCGGTAGCGCGAGATAAAGGGGATGGTGTTGCCCTCGTCGATGAGCTTGACGGCCGCCTCGATGTTGGCGGCCTTAAGGTTGAGCTCGCGGGCAAGCTGGGCGATAAGATCCATGGGACTCCTTGCGTTTAAGGTGCGTTTGCAGCACAGGGCTACCAAGGATACCACCCGTCCCAAAAGACTGTTTTGGGGCCGCGCCACGAAAACGACCTATCTACTACGTTTGAACCATATGGGTCGACCATCCCTCGGTTTTCCGAAAATACGCAACCCGCCTACCTGCGGTTTTTATTTCTCGAAATTCGGCATGCTTGAGGGTGATCGGTTAAACGTAGTAGATAGGCCCATTTCGTGGCGAACGAATCAGACTGAGGTGCAAAATAGCCCCCGCTCCAGAAAAATCGTCGGCAAGGTAGCAAAAGGCCCCGCGGGCAGGAGGCTGCTCGCGGGGCAAAGAAGAGGGGCTTGTTGGCGGCGGGCCAAGGCGCTCGGCGGGGAGTTTGCCGCGACCCGCTCTTAAGGCATTACAGCTCGACGAGCTGGCCGGTCTCGGCGGCCTCCTTGATGGCGTTGAGAAGCGTGAGCGTCTTGACGTTATCGGCGGGGGTCACGACGGGCTCGACCTCGCGGCGGACGACCTTCACAAAGTGCTTGAGCTGCATCTTGTGCGGCAGCGCCGGGTCCACAGCCGGGATCTCCATCTGCAGCGGCTTGTGCCAGTTAGAGGCGCCGTCGTAGGAGAACTGGTGCAGGCGGGGCAGCGACAGGGCGCCCTTAGTGCCGCCGATAAAGTAGGCGTCGGCGTCGAAGGGGCGGTACTGCGGATCCTCGCGAGCGGTTGCCTCCCAGTTCCAGGGGCTGGCGGTGGCGTCGGAGATGGTCATGCTCGCAAGTGCGCCATCGGCAAAACGGACGTTGACCACGGCGGAGTCCTCGGTCTCAAAACCGCGGGCGGCGCTGGACTGCATACCCTGGACGGCAACGGGCTCGCCCAGCAGATAGCGGAGTAGATCGACGTCGTGAACCAGGTTGACCAGGATCGGGCCGGCGCCCTTCTTGCGGCGCCACTCGACATCGAAATACTCGTCGTTCTTATAGATCATGTAGTGGAAGCTCGACACGGTGAGCTTGCCCAGCTCGCCGGACTCGATGATCTCCTTGGCCTTGTTGACGAAGGGGTTGTGGCGACGGTGCTGGCCCACGAGCACGGGCACGCCGGCGGTCTCGGCCTCGGCAGCGAAAGCCTGGGCATCCTCCAGGTCGTTGGAGATCGGCTTTTCGACCAACGGCACGATATTGCGCTTCACAGCCTCGCGAGCAACGCCCAGGTGCAGGTCGTTGGGGGTGGCGATAATGACGGCCTCGGGCTTGACCTCGTCCATCATCTGGGCGGGATCGGTGTAAAACGGCACGCCGGCGGCCTCGGCCGTGGCGCGGGCGCCCTCAAAGGCGTCGGCGATGGCGACGAGCTCGGCCTCGGGCTCCTCGGTGACAAAGCGGATGTGGTTGCGGCCCATGGCGCCGGCGCCGATAACGGCAATGCGGACGGGATTGAGCTCAGACATTTCGACTCCTTAATACTGGTGGCCGGTGGAATGTGACAAAGGGGCAGTCCCTTTGTCACGTCGGTAAAACTAGGCGGATTTCTTCTTGCTGTCGGAGACCATCATGTAGACGGTGAGCACGACGGCGATGGCGGCGATCACGATGGCGCCGTAGAAGGACTGCTGGTAGGCGGCGCTGCCGGCCTCGGCGTGATACAGCACGGCGGTGATGGGCTGGCTGATCCAGGTGGAAGCGGCATAGCCCAAAAACATGATGCCGTAGTTGACGCCGATGTTACTGGTGCCAAAGGCGCCACCGGTGAGCGGCGGGTAGATGACGAGCAGGGCGCCAAAGCTAAAGCCGAGCAGGGCGAGCGCCACAAAGAACATGCTCTGCGTAAAGCTCATCGACATGATGACGAGTGCGACGATGGTGACGACAAGGCTGATGAGCAGCGACTTATAGGCGCCGAGCTTGTCGATGATCTGGCCAAAGGACAGACGGCCAACCAGGTTGGCGCAGGTGTTGACGGAGACCACCACACCGCCGAGGGCGACGGCCGCGGCGCTCGTGGGGTCGGCGAAGAGCTGGACGGCGGCGATGGAGGCAACCTTGCCGACGAGCAGGGTGCCCGCGGTGGCGGCAAAGGCGAAGGTGACGATGAGAACCCAGAAACGCGGGGTCTTGACCATCTCGCTCGGGGTGAGGTCGCCGAAGGTGCCGGCGTGCGCGCCGCCCTTGGGGGCCTCGAAGCCCTCGGGCAGCCAACCGGCCTCGGGGGCCTTCAGGAACAGGGCGGAAGCGGCGATCGTCACAAAGAAGATGACGCCGAGCGCCTTAAGGGCGCCAAAGATGCCCAGGCTCGGGATGAGCAGCGAGGCGAGCACCGGGGACAGCACGGCGGGGCCGGCGGTCGAAGCGGCCAGGGTGATGCCGGAGGCGAGGCCCTTCTTGTCGATGAACCACTTTTGGCCGGTGGTGAGCGCCGGGTTGTAGCCCAGGCCGTTGCCGATGGCGGCGACGAGCGAGAACCACAGGTAGAACTGCCACGGCTCGGTGACGGTGCCGGACATGAACCAGCCCAGGCCGTAGCACACGGCGGCGGCGATAACGACGTTGCACGGGCCGATCTTATCGGAGATGCGGCCGGCGAAGATGCCCGTCACGGCCATGATGGTCTGAAAGACCGGGAAGGCCCAGGTAAGGGCGCTGGACCACTCGGGGTAGACGGCGAGCAGGTTCTTGCTCACGACGGAATACAGCGCGATGGAGCTGATGAAGAACATGGTGACGCATGCGGCGGAAAGCACGACGGCGCGACCCTTGTTGGAGTTGGTGGAAGCCATTGGACTCTTTCTAATCGATACGGGGGAGGAGCGGTCGTATCCGCGGGACCTCCCTGTCAGGTTGGTTTACTGGTCAGTCGGCTTGGCGACGCCGGACTCATCGGACCAGAGCTCGACACCCTTGTTCTTAAGGTAGTTGTCGGCATAGGCGCGACGGCCGCCGGGCTTGGCGGTGAGGTCGCCCATCATGTTGGAGAAGCCGCCATCGACCTTGATGGCGTCGCCGGTGGTAAAGTCCGAGCGCTTGGACGCCAGGAACATGACGGCGTTGGCAATATCGCTGACCTCGCCGATGCGGCGCGTGGCGATCAGACGGCTGCGGCTCTTTTCGACCTCGGGGTCGGCGTAGAAGTTGGCCGACATCGGGGTCTTAACGAAGCAGGGCTCGACACAGTTGGAGCGGACGCCGTAGGGGCCCCACTCGGCGGCGAGCATCTTGGACATCATGTTGACGCCGGCCTTGGTGGAGCTGTACACGCCCGAGAACGTCTCGGGGGAGTGGCTGGCGACGGTCGAGATGTGCACCAGGCGGCCCTGGCCGGCCTTGATCATCTCGCGACCAAAGCGCTGCGAGGTGATGAAGTAGCCGGTGAGGTTGACGTTGAGCACCTGCTCCCAGTCGCTCAGCGGCAGGTCCTCCATGGCGGCGAAGCGCAGGATGCCGGCGGTGTTGACGAGGACGTCGACGCGGCCGAAGTTGGCGATGGTGGCGTCGACAGCAGCCTGAACCTCGGCCTCGTCGGTGGCGTTCATCTTGTAACCCTCGGCGTGGATGCCAAACTCGGCAGCTAGGTCGGCGGCAGCGGCCTTGACCTTCTCCTCGTCCAGGTCGAGCATGACGACGTTGGCGCCATTGCGGGCGAACTCGCGGCAAATCTCGGCGCCCATACCGCCGAGCGCGCCAGTCACGGCGCAGACATCGCCCTCGAGCTTAAGCCAATTGCTCATAGGAACTTCCCTTCTTGTGCCTCCCGGTGGGCCGCTCCCATTAACCGACCCACGTGGTTTCCGCTGGTTATCGTATGCTTTGCATTTGCGCAGGTGAATTGCATATTTGTTAGAATGGCGTTAACTGTAGGTTTATACTGTGCGATGCAGGCTATTCTCAATTGAGCGCGTGACCTGCGAAAACAACCCCCTGTGGCACCATGCGGTCACGGGTGCGAAAACGGGAGATTGACGTGTACGATCGACGACTTGAGGCCATATCGGCCGCCGCGGAGCTGGGAAGCTTCTCGCGTGCGGCGGCAAAATTGCGCGTGTCGACTCCGGCGCTCGTCAAGCAGGTATCGGGCTTCGAGGCGGAGTTCGGTATTACGCTGTTTGAGCGCTCGCATTCGGGCGTCAAGGTGACGCCGGCGGGTGCTCTGCTGGTGGACGACGCACGCTCGATCATGCGCCAGTCCGAGGACGCCCTGCGCCGTGCTCGACGTGCGGCGGGTGACGGCGGTGCCGTGCGCCTGGGCGTGTCGATGATGTGCCCGGGGCGCCAAACGCTGTCGATGTGGACGGGCATCCACGATCTGGAGCCGTCGCTGCGATTTGAGATCGTGCCGATAAGCGACCTCTACGACGAGCGCGAGACAGTCATGCGTAGCTTGGGCCGCGAGGTCGATGTGGTGCAGTCGAGTTTTTCTACCCCACGCTGGGGCGACACCTGCCAAAAGCTCCGCATCGTCAACGTGCCGTTTTATATCGACGTGCCGCGCACGAGCCCGCTGGCGCGCAAGACGCGCATCACGGTTGCCGACCTGGAGGGCATGCGCCTGCGCGTGCTCCGTCACGGCAACGACGCCATGGACAGCCTGCGCATCGACCTGTTGGCCGACGGCGGCGTGGACGTGATTGACGTGGATAGCTTCGACTTTGCGCTCTTTAACGAGGCGGAGGAAAAGGGCGACGCGGTGCTCACCTGCGGCGCATGGTCGGGCGTGCACCCGGCCTTTGTGGGCGTGCCGTTCCTGTGCGGTCGCGAGGTACCGGTCTTTCTGCACTACCCGCTCGAGCCCACCCTCCAAGTACAAAAATTCGTCAACGCCATGGCCCAACTCCTTAACTAGCTAATTTAGGACGGGGCTTTTTAGCTACTTTCGCCGCACTACCAGCACAATGCGAAAAATGATGCGAAAAATGACTGCAAATCGGTCACGCATGATTTTGCTTTTGCCCTGGGCTGGTTGTAGAATCAAAAAGCTTAAACGAACTACTTGTGCGGCTTGCGCGAAAGCTCGGGCTGCGGCTGGGGGGATGCGCCCGTGCAGGGTCCTTTCGGTCATATTGCGTCGATGCGCCGCACCTTTATGATGTTGGCAGCGGCCTTATGCGTGTTCGTTATGGCCGGGGGGGGGTTGCCCTCGCGCGCGTACGGTGACGATGGCAACCTTATAACAAACCCAAACTTTCTTAACCAAGCTACTGGCTGGTCGACGACCTCTCCGAATGAGAGAATCGGCGAGACGATGAAGCTCGAGCTTTCCACGCAGCTCCTCAAGCCCCAAACGAACACCAAACAAGCTAACGGCAATCACTTTGCGCTTGCGTGGAATTTTAGGCCACAGGGCACCAATCTTTATTTTGAACCTGGATCAACCTACACCACCTTTTCCACCCAGAGCGGCGCCACGTACGAGTGGGGCCTAAACCATCGCGCCGCAACCGACCACGACGTGCTGATGCTCACGATGGGTCCTCAACAGGAGAATCTGTCGATTAACAGCGCAGGCCAAGACCAGCTTATGCAGCTGCGGGCTTGGCTTAAGGCGCAGGTCAAGATGCCCCAGGGAAATACCGTTGAGCAGTACACCGTTTACAGCGATCCCTTTGCTGCAAACGGCGGATTTGCTGGTAACAGTGCTGATGGATCCCACTTTTCGTTTGAACAGAGCGACGGTCGCATCGCGCTTTCTGTGTGGCTCGTAAGCTCTAACGGACAGGGTTGGTTCTCCTTTGGCACCAACAGCACGCATTATTATCGAGATCTTCCCGAGGAAGACGATGAGTTTGCCTATCAGGCTGACTATACCGCAGCGTCCGACAAAACGATGCTTGCGCTGACTTGCTACGATTCAAATCTTACGGGGGAGAACGAACAATACCGGGAGTGGTTTGGTAATCTGGTCAACGACGTTCACGTGGAAAAGCAGGGCACACGCGACATCTATAGCGACTTTGCCAAGGTGTATTGGGAAAATTCGTCCGAGACCATGACAACGCTCACAAACTATGCGTTCTCGACCTCGAATCTTAAGAACGAGAATACGAACATTGCTAACGGCAGCTTTGAAGAGGATATACATCTAGGGAACCAGAGGCCCAGCAAGTTTACGTTGTGCTCGCCCCATTGGCGTACGACCGAGACGGACCATCGTATCGAGATCGTTGCCAAAAACGACTACTATATCGACCCAGTTGGGCATTCTGTTACGTTTACGCCCTCCGATGGTGACTATGCAGCCGAGCTCAACGCACACGAGGCGAGTTCGCTCTACCAATATGTGACGACCGAGCCGGGAAAACAGTACGAGTGGGGGCTCGACCACCGCGGCCGCTCGGGTCGAGACGCCATGGCCCTTATCATCGGTCCGCGACAAGAAAACGAGCCGTACAAGGACAATCAAAAGGCACTCGATCAGTACCAGCAAATTGTTCAATGGATTCAAATGAGCGTCGACAACTATGTCGGCTTGGATGTGGTCAATTTTTCCCAATCGGGCTGCAGCAAAAAGATCATCCTGTATTCAACCAAGTTTGACAAAGTGGGCGGATTTGCCAATGCGTCCAGCGGAAGCGCGTTCTCATGGACGGCCGATGCGGAGCATACCGAAAAATGGTGCGTATGGATCATGGCGTCCGAAAACGACGCGTGGGCTTCCTACGGTTCCAACGCGCTCGAGCAGAGCAAAAAGGTTGACTACGACTATACCTACACCATTCCGGATGGCCAAAACCAGAGCGTCTTTGCTTTTGTGGCCTACAACACGGCCAACGGGAGCAATTCGACCGGCAACTTCCTCGACAATATCTCGTTTAGGGAGTTCTATCGCATCGAGACATACACGACGCCCAACGGAAGCGGAACGTATTTTTATAACGCCAATACCAAGACGGCGGACTTTACCTATGCCAAAAACTACGTAGGTAAACAGGAGAAGAACTCCTACTTTATGGTCGATGCCAAACGCGATGACGGGGCAGTCTTTATCGGTGCTTTTGTCAACGGCGAGTTCTATTCCGCAGACGACGACGCACATTGGACCAGATTGGAAGATGGTACCTATCGCTTTGAGGTCGACAAGGTCACAAAGCACTACAAAGTGCACCTCGTGTTTTCCAAGGCAGGCGTTCAATACGATGTGAACGGCGGCAAAGCGTATCACTACGATCCGTACAATGAGTCCACGGGCGATTTCGTACAGCTTTCTGGCGCTGGAGCGAGCTATACCTCCCATGCTGCCGTTGGACAAAACGACGACTGGAAGTTTATGGGCTGGGAGTACGCGGGCTCGGGAAAAGCCGTTCGCTTCGATGCCAAACACACGGTGACCCATACAGCTCCCGAGGGCACCACGGATTCCGGCACTCTTACCATTAAGGGCAAGAAGGTCAATCCGGATACCGGTGCTGTGGGCGATGCGGTAACCGTCGAAAACATTCCCGAGAGCCAGGGCGCGACGTTCGTGGCGCAATGGAAGTATCGTCAGGCCTTTGTTGCCCAGCTTAAAAATGCCGATGGCACGTGGAGCAACGTAACGACGGGCGGCACGGTCAGCTCCAAGCTTAAGGGGGCAAAGGGCTCCATCGATGCCGGGGATGGCTCGGGCAAGGACGAGGACGCGTACAAAAAATCGGGCGTTGCCTACTTTGTGGATGACGGCACGTTTGTGGAGGCGGTGGCCGCTCCCAAGGAGGGCTATCACTTTGAGGGTTGGTACGACCTATCGAATCCGGACGCCCCGGAGCTGCTGTCGTCTTCACCCACCTATACGTACAACGTGAAGGACCGCCATACGGGATGCGTATACGCACGATTCACCCCGCGCACCTACACACTCAAGGTTTCCAAGAGCGTTACGGGCAATATGGGCGACAAGCGTGCCTACTTTAAGATGACGGCGACCTTTACGGGCCTCAAGGCTGGTCAGACCTACGCCATCGAGTATTCGGATGCGTCTGCCCAAGGCAGCCATGCGCTCGTGGCGCGACCGAATGATCGGGCCGAGACCGTGGAAAACAAGACGGCCTTTACGGCCGATGGCCAGGGCAAGGCGACCGTGCCGTTTGCCGTTAAGGACGGCCTGACCGTTTCGATTAAGGCGCTGGATTACAACGCGGTCTATACCGTGAGCGAAGACGATTATTCGTCGTTGGGGTACCACGCCGAGCTTACGGGTGCGAGCGGCACGCTCAACGGTCCGCGTGTGACCGTTGCCGTTGAAGCTAAGGCCACCAATTCCCGACAGGTCGCGGTGCCTACGGGTATTACGCGCAACCCCATCTATGCCCTGGCGATTTTGGCCGCCGGCGTGCTGTTGGCTACGGGCATGGTTGCGCTGCGTTTACGCCGCGGCTCCAAGAGGGGCGGGCGCCTATGAGAAGACATGGCGCCAGCAATGCTGGTGATGGGCCAGCCGCACGAGCGGCCCCGCAGGGAAGACCCCGGGGCTCGCGGTATTCGGCCGCGTCGAACGTGAGGTTGGGCGCCCATGCGGCGCCAGATCTGGGAGAAGCGGACGACCGGCGCGATATCGTGGGTTTTCTGGCGCGCTTGGCATTTTTTGTCGTGACGCTCTGGCTGCTCTTTGGCGTGGTCTTGGGCGTGGGTGCAGTCACGACTGGCGAGATGGCCCCGCGTATCTGTTCGGGTGACGTCATGCTCTACTGGAGGTTCAGCCAGAGCTTCAACGAGGGTGACGTGGTGGTATACACCGCGGATGGCGCAGAGCGCCTAGGCCGCGTGGTTGCCCGTCCCGGTGATGAGGTCACGATTACCGAGGAAGGCGAGCTCATGGTTAACGGGGCTGTTGTTGTGGAAAGCGACATCACCACGCCGACGCCGCGCTATGAGTCTGCTGTGGACTATCCCGTGCGCCTGGGAACGGATGAGTTCTTTGTACTGGCAGATTTGCGTGAGGGCGGTCACGACAGCCGCCTGTACGGGCCGATTGCCCGCTCGCAGATCAAGGGCAACGTGATCAGCGTGCTGCGCAGGTCGAACCTGTAGGCACGGAGATTGGTTTTATTAAGGGCATATGCCCGAGAGGAAGGATACAACATGAAAACTGGAAAGAGACGACTGACAGCATTTGCAGTTGTGGCTGCCACGATGCTGCTGGCTTTGGTGGGAGTTGTCGCGCCCGCGTGGGCGGAGGACAGTGCCGCTCAACCGCATCTGCCGGTAAAAGACAACAAGGTTACGATCACCTCGACGCTTACCATGAATGAGAATGCCGTGGTGCCTAATGCGACGTTTAACTATTCGATTGCGCCGGCGGATGAGGAGAGTGAGCTTACGAGCACGAGCGGTATGCCCGTTTATGCTGGAGTGACAGACGCCGTCACGCTTTCGCCGACTTCCGTTAATTTTTCCAACAAAGGCCTTACAAGCACAGAGAATACCGGTGAGAAAACTAAGACAATAACCGCCAAACTGAGTGCCGAAATTAAAACCTCTCTGTTCAAGGCTCCGGGTATCTATCGATATAAAATTACGCAGACGCCGTCAGGGCTGGACGGTCTCAACGTTACATACAAGGAGCTCTTCCTGGATGTTTACGTAGAAAACGAAGAGAATGGCGGTTCGGGCTATGTTGTTAAGGGCTGTATTCTTAGAACAGAAGCAGGCTCGGGCGAGAAGACCGCAGGTTTTTTGAACAAATATGTCACCCATAAGCTGACCATCACAAAGGTCGTCAAGGGCAACCAAGGTGACAAGAATAAGGACTTTAATTTTACCTTCACGATTAAAGGCGCTGACGGGGAGAGCTATGAGTACGCCACTGTGAAAAACGGTGCCACCACCATGAGCCAAACTCCAGCTACGTCGGGAACTGCGGTTACCGTAAGCCTTAAGCATGGGGAATCCGTCATCGTTTACGGTCTCTCATCGGAGGATAAATTCGCCGTAACTGAGGCGGATTATCATGGCGACGGTTATAAGACGTCGTACAAGATTGGTGATGGCACCAATTCGACAGAAGGTAGCTCTATTGTCGAGGAAGCTATCGGTGCTTACGACACCACGGTGATCTTTACCAACACCAAGGATGTTACCGTTCCGACCGATGTTATTCGGACGGTCGTTCCCTATGCGGCAATCGTCGCGTTTGCTGCCGTGATGGGCGTGGTCTTCTTCCGTCCTCGTCGTAATCGTCGTTAAAACAGCGAGGATTACAGCCGATGGAGCTTAAACGCATAGCTCGGCTGGCGAGAGCCGGCGACCGCGTGCTTACGTGGTTTGCCGGCTTTCTCGTGCTGCTCATGCTGCTGTACGGGGGCTATTCGCTGTGGGATACAAACAACGTTATGAACGGCGGGTTCATCAGCGATGAGCTGCTGCACTACAAACCCACCGGGACCAACGATTGCGCACGCCTGCAGGATCTGATGGCCAAAAATCCCGACGTTGTCGGATGGGTCACCATCGATGGCACCAACATCGATTATCCCTTCGTTCAGGGAAAAGATAACCAGGAATACCTCAACAAAAACGTGTTGGGGGAGTCCGCGGTTTCGGGAGCGGTGTTTTTGGATACGCGCAACAGCCGCGCGATGACCGATCCCTACAATCTGCTCTATGCGCACCACATGGATAACGGTGCGATGTTTGGCGATGTCGATCGGTTTCTAGACAGGGGCTTCTTTGACCTGCACCGCACGGGCACGCTCTACACAAAGGATGGGGCGTTCCGGCTGCGCATCGTTGCCGTGTGTTCGTTTGCTGCGAGTGATGACATTATCTTTGGGCCGGGAAACCTGGACCAGGCCTCGATGCAGACGCTGCTCACGCATATCTCGCAGACGGCGGTGCATGCGGACATGGATGACGTTGGCCCCGATTCGCGCATCATCGCTCTTTCTACCTGCAGTGATAAAACAAACGGGCGCCGAGCACTTATAGCAGAGGTCTTGTAGCTCATTGAATATTCCGATTAAGCTGCGCCCCATAGGCTGCATCAAGTTTGAGGCTCTCGGTCCATCATGGTAGAGTTGTCCGCGCGTGAATTTCGGCACACTGCGCGCTATCTGAGCTTTTACCGTTTGGAGGAGTGAGCTTGTGAATGCTTCTGTCGCCAAGAAGGCCAGCCAGGCGGTGCGCCTTCTGATGATGGCGCTCACGGCAGTTCTTATCTTTTTCTTCATCAATGTCATGTTGCTCGTCTCCGACATCCAGGGCACGGCGCGCGTGGTCAACTACGCCGGTCTGGTGCGCGGCACCACGCAGCGAATCGTTAAGCTCGAGGATGCAGGCCAGCCACAAGACGACCTGCTCAAGGCCGTTGATTCATACATTAGTGGTTTGCGCTACGGAAGCGACGACCTCAATCTCGTCCGTCTCGATGACGATGAGTATCAGGCAAAGATGACCGAGCTCGCGAGCTATTTTGACAAGCTTCGCACCGAGATTGCCCGTGTGCGCGAAGTCGGCTACGAGAACACCGACATCATCGCCATGAGCGAGGAGTTCTTTGGCATTTGTGACGATGCCACGAGGCTTGCGGAGGACTACTCCCAGGAGAAGGCCACGGCGCTCAATCGCCTTGAGGGTTTGGTGATTATCGACATCGTGGGCCTGGTGGCGACCTTTGCGGTCGAACTTGCTCGCGCGGTGCGCACTGCCGCGCTCAATCGCGAGCTGCAGAACAAAGTCTATCTCGATGAAGCCACGGGACTGCCCAACAAGAACAAGTGCGAGGAAATCTTGGGGCAGGGGCATCCCGTTTCCGCCGAAGCGCCTGTTGCGCTGTGTGTTTTCGATCTTAACAATCTGCATACGGTCAATAACAGCTTTGGCCACGAGAAGGGTGACGAGTACATCCGTTCTTTTGCCCAGCAGCTGGGGTGCGTGGCGTCCGAGACCTGCTTTGTGGGCCGCGACGGCGGCGATGAGTTTATCGCGGTGCTGTGGGATGCCGATCGAGCTGCCGTGGAATCCTGTCTCGCTCGGATTCGTGCGAACGTGAGCGAGTATTCCGAGGCTCACCCCGACATGCCTATCAGCTACGCGGTGGGCTATGCGCTTTCTAGTGATTATGATGAACCGCCCACGATGCGCGAGCTCTTTTCCCAAGCCGACAAAAACATGTACATCGACAAGAACCGCGTAAAGACAGCCGAGGCAGCTGGGCCGCAACGCGAGGAGCGGTAAGCCTGTAACAGAGGGCATAGAAAAGCCTCCGCAGCCCGTGTGGCTGCGGAGGCTTTATTCGTTGCGGCGCATTGTGTTTGGGTCGCTGAGATGAGTCGATTTGCCCCGAAAGAGGAGGGCATTGACCTTAGGGTCATGCCCGACGAATGAGCGGCAAATCGGCCGTCTCGGCGGGCCGAACTACTCCAGCTCAAACGCTCCGGTGTAGAGCTGGTAGTAATACCCGCGCTTGGCTATCAGCTCGTCGTGGTTGCCGCGCTCGATAATGCGGCCGTGGTCCAGGCAGATGATCGCGTCGGAGTTGCGCACGGTGGAGAGACGGTGCGCGATGACAAACGTCGTGCGGCCCTCCATGAGCTTATCCATGCCTGCCTGCACGATGGCCTCGGTGCGGGTGTCGATGGAGCTCGTGGCCTCGTCCAGAATCATTGCCGGCGGATCGGCGACGGCAGCACGTGCGATCGAAATCAGCTGGCGCTGGCCCTGCGACAGCTGTGCGCCGTTGCCGGTGAGCATCGTGTCGTAGCCGTCGGGCAGGCGGGTGATAAAGTCGTCCGCGCCGGCGAGCTTTGCTGCCGCGATGCACTCCTCGTCGGTGGCGTCTAGGTTGCCGTAGCGGATGTTGTCCATCACGGTGCCGGTGAACAGGTTCACGTCCTGCAGTACCACGCCCAGCGAGCGGCGCAGATCGGCCTTGCGGATCTTGTTGACGTTGATGCCGTCGTAGCGAATCTTGCCGTCGGCGATGTCATAGAAGCGGTTGATGAGGTTGGTGATGGTCGTCTTGCCCGCACCGGTGGCGCCGACAAACGCGACCTTCTGGCCCGGCTTGGCAAACACGGACACGCCGTGCAGCACCTCGTGGTCGGGCGTGTAGCCAAAGTCGACGTTGTCCATGACCAGGTCGCCGCGCAGCGGTACGTACTCGATCTCGCCGGTTGCGCGGTGCGGGTGTTTCCATGCCCACATGCCGGTGTGGTGGTCGGCCTCCTCGAACTCCCAAGTCTCGGGGTTCACCTGCGCGTTGACGAGCGTCACGTAGCCTTCGTCGGCCTCGGGCTCCTCGTCGATGAGCTCAAAGATGCGGTCGGCGCCGGCGAGGCCCATGACCACGGCGTTGATCTGCTGCGAGATCTGACCGATCTGTCCGCAGAACTGCTTGGTCATGTTGAGGAACGGCACCACGACGGCGATGGACAGCGTCATGCCCGAGATGCTCAGGTTGGGCACGCCCAGCGCCAGGAAAATGCCGCCGGCAAGGGCCACCAACACGTAGAGCAGGTTGCCCAGGTTCATAAGGATAGGCATGAGGATGTTGGCGTACATGTTGGCCTTCTGCGAGACCTCGAAGAGCTTTTCGTTGCGCTCGTCAAAATCGGCCTCGGCGGCAGACTCGTGGCAGAATGCCTTGACGACCTTCTGGCCGTTCATGACTTCCTCGATATGGCCCTCGACCACGCCGAGCTCGGACTGCTGCGCAATAAAGAAACGCGCGGAGTTGGAGCCGAGCAGCTTGGTCATAAAGGTCATAAAGACGACGCCGGCCACAATGACCAGGCACATCCACACGCTGTAGTACAGCATGATAAAGAATACCGTGACGATGACGATGGTCGTCATGAGCAGGTTGGGCAGCGACTGGCTGATCATCTGGCGCAGCGTGTCGATGTCGTTGGTGTAGTGGCTCATGATGTCGCCGCGCTGGTGCGTGTCGAAGTAGCGGATCGGCAGGTCCTGCATGCGGTTGAACATCTTCTCGCGCAGCTTCTCGAGCGAGCCCTGCGTGACGATGGCCATGGCGCGGTTCCAGAAGAGCGAAGACAGGATGCCGACGCCGTAGATGCAGGCGAGGGTGGTCACGAGCTGTGCGATCTTGGGCTGTGCGGCTTCCCAATCGCCCGACTGCCACGATTCGCTAATAATCTGCAGAGCGCTCTGAAGGAAGGTCGCGCCGATGGAGTTGATGATGGCGCAGAGCACCACGCCGACAACGACGAGGGGCAAAAGCACGGGGTAGAAGCCAAAGAGCGTCTTGATGAGGCGCGACATGGTGCCGCCCTTGCGGTTGAGCGCGCGCTCGGCGGTCGTTGCCTTACTCATGTGCCTCGCCTCCTTCCTGGGTCTGAGCTTGCGTTACGGATGCCTCGGTGTCGGCCTCGACGGCTCCTTCGCCCTCGGCAGACATCTTGTTTTGCGAGGTGAAGGTCTCGCGGTAGATCTCGCTTGTCTTGAGCAGCTCGTCATGGTTGCCGATCTGCGCGATACGGCCACCCTCCATGACGATGATGCGGTCTGCGTCCTGCACGGAGCTGATGCGCTGGGCGATGATGAGCTTGGTTGTGTTGGGCAGATAGCTTGCCAACCCTGCGCGGATCTTGGCGTCGGTCTTGGTGTCGACGGCGCTGGTGGAGTCGTCCAGGATCAAGATCTTGGGGCGACGCAGCAGAGCGCGCGCAATGCACAGGCGCTGCTTCTGACCGCCCGAGACATTGGAGCCGCCCTGCTCGATCCAGGTGTCGTAGCCCTTGGGGAAGCCGTCGACAAACTCATCGGCGCAGGCCAGATGTGCCGCCTCGCGGACTTCCTCGTCGGTGGCGTTCGGGTCGCCCCAGCGCAGATTCTCGGCGATGGTGCCGCTAAACAGCACGTTTTTCTGCAACACCATGGCCACTTGGTGGCGCAGCGCGTCTAGGTCGTAGTCGCGCACGTCCATGCCGCCCACGCGCACGGTGCCTTCGGTGGCGTCGTACAGGCGGGCGATGAGGTTTACGAGCGTGGACTTGGCCGAGCCGGTGCCGCCGATGATGCCGATGGTCTCGCCGCTCTTAATGTGCAGGTCGATATCGTCGAGTGCCTGGCGCTTCGCATGCGCGGAATACTTAAAGCTCACGTGGTCAAAGTCGATGGAGCCGTCGGCAACCTCGAGCACGGGTTCGGCGGGATTGGCGATCGTGGGCTCGGCGGCCAGCACCTCGGTGATGCGGTGCGCCGATTCGTCGGCCATGGTCACCATGACAAAGATCATCGATAGCTGCATCAGGCTCATGAGGATTTGGAAGCCATAGGTAAAGATCGAGGAGAGCTGGCCCACGTCGAACAGCGTGCCCTGGCTCGTGATGATGAGCTTGGAGCCCAGGTAGATGATGACGACAAACGCGCCGTTGACGCAGATGTTCATCATGGGGTTGTTAAAGGCAAGCAGCTTCTCGGCGCGGGTGAAGTCCATCTGGACGTCGCGCGCAGCGGTCGCGAACTTCTCCTTCTCAAAGTCTTCGCGCACATAGCTCTTAACTACGCGCATGCCGGTGACGTTTTCCTCGACGGACTCGTTAAGGGCGTCGTACTTGTGGAACACGCGCGAGAAGATGGGACGCACCTTAAAGATGATAAAGAACAGCCCAAAGCCCAGCAGCGGAATGATGACCAGGTAGACCATGGCGACGCTGCCGCCCATGATAAATGCCATGGTAAAGGCGAAGATCAATACCAGCGGCGCGCGCACGGCGATACGGATGATCATCATAAAGGCCTGCTGCACGTTGTTGATATCGGTGGTCAGGCGCGTGACGAGCGAGGAGCTCGAGAACTCATCGATGTTGGCAAAGCTGAACGTCTGGATCTTGTAGAACAGGTCGTGACGCAGGTTCTTAGCGAAGCCGCAACTCGCATGGCTGCAGGTGACGCCGGCAGCGGCGCCAAAAGCAAGCGACGTCAGCGCGATGAGCACCAAAAAGCCCGCGGTGGGAAGCATCTCGGCTACGGTGGTGCCATCTTTGATGGCGTCGATCAGGTTGGCGGTGATAAATGGAATCAGCATCTCGCAGAGCACCTCGCCAAGCACGAGCAACGGCGTGGCAACGGTGACTTTTATATAGTCGCGGATGCTGCCCATGAGGGTTTTAATCATCCAGTTCCTCCCAGGTTACACGGATTTTCTCGAGCATTTCGGCGAGCTGCTCGCGCTCGTCGTGGGTGAGGGCACCAAAGGCCTGCTCTCTAAAGCGAATGCGGGCTGCCTGGTCGATGCGGGCGTTTTCCCGGCCGGTTTCGGTCAGGCGAATGGTGAGCTGCCGTCGATCCTTGGGGTTACGGCTGCGCTCGATGAGGCCGTTGAGCTCGAGTTTGGACAGGATCTCGGAAAGCGACCCCGGCTTGAGGTCAAAGTGCATGCCGAGTTCCTGCTGCGACATCTCGCCGCCGGGTTGCTTGGCCAGCAGGCAGATGATGGGCGCCTTGCCGGACACGCCTCCGCCATGAAAATGCATGTAATGGCCGCAAAACCCAAGCCCATTGAGGATTCGCTTGGCAAGCTTGTCTTCTGAGCTACCCGCTTCGGGTGCATCCGCCGGCTGTGACGGGTCGCCGCCGGGCTCGTGCGAACAAAGGTTAAGAGGTTCATCGCACATGAATTAGTGTTGCTCCTTTCTTTAGTTAGGTAGTGGAATTGTTTTGTGCCTAACCAATCTAGGAGCATGAGAAATGAATGTCAAGGTACCAAACTAGTGGTTACGCGGTTTTACCAAACCGCGTAACGGCTCGACGCTGCAAACCCGCCAGAGCGGCAATCTGCCTTTCAACTTCGGCGGCATGACCAGAAGGTCAATGCCGCCTCGTTTCAAGGCACCTTGCTCACTCTGGCGGGTTTTCGCTGACTTCGCCAAAACATCGGCGTTGCCCGACCAGTCGTTTTGGCACTTAGGGACGTTCCTTATGTGCCGGCACTTGGGGACACTCCTTGGGCTAATTGCCGGGATAGTCGTTGGGGACGTTCTTGTTTGACTAGTCATTTAAGAACGTCCCCAACGACTACCTCGTTTTCGTAACCTTTTCGCAACAATGCGCTCTTCGCGACCGTAGCGCCCGCTCACAACGTCCCCTGCGCTACACTTAGTCGCACTGTGGCGCTGCTGCGCCGTGCCCGAACCAAGGGAGACCCTCATGAAGAACACTCAGCTGCTGCTGATCAACGATATGTGCGGCTACGGCAAGGTCGCGCTTTCCGCCATGCTGCCGGTGCTGTCGCACATGGGCTACCGCATCCACAACCTGCCGACGGCACTTGTGTCCGATACGCTCAACTATCCCAAGTTCTACATCCACGACACCACCGAGTACGTGCGCCAGAGCCTCGCCATCTGGGAGGAGCTCGGCTTTGAGTTCGACGCCATCTCTACCGGCTTTATCGTGACCGAGGAAGAGACGCGCATCATTTCGGACTTCTGCCACCGTCGCGCGCAAAAGGGTACCAAGGTGTTCGTCGACCCCATCATGGGCGACAACGGCAAGCTCTACGCCGGCGTGCCCGAGTCCACGATCGGTCTCATGCGCAGCCTGCTCGAGTGCGCCGACTATGCGGTGCCAAACTACACCGAGGCGTGCCTGCTCACCGATACGCCCATTGCCGAGCAAATCACGCCCGATGAGGGCCGCACTCTTGTGGATGCCGTGCGTGCCCTGGGCGCCAAGTCGGTGGTCATTACGAGCGCTGTGGTCGACGGTGCGAATGTCGTCATCGGTTACGACCATGTGGCGGGGGAGTACTTCACGATTCCCTTCGACCTGATCCCGGTCTATTTCCCGGGCACGGGCGACACGTTCTCGGCGGTGCTCGTCGGCCGCGTTATGGCAGGTTGGAGTCTGCAGCGCGCGACGTCCGATGCCATGCGCGTGGTGGCTGAGCTTATCGAGCGCAATGCCGACCAAGAGGATAAGTCGGCTGGCCTTCCCATCGAGGCCTGCCTGGACGTGATTGACCATGAGTAATGCTGGCGAGGGCGGCGCCAAGCCTGCGGGCGGGGGCAAGCCGCTCGGCGCGCCGCGTGGCAAGCGTCCGCGTATCCGCGTGAGCTGCGTGGACCAGCTGGGTGCGTGCCGCTGCCACCATGGTCACAAGCCGGGCGACGTCTTCGACTTTGACCGCGACCGCGGCAAGATGTGTGCCATGGCCTGCCATGTGGGCTTTCCCTATATCGATATCCTGCGCTATGGCGGAACCGTGCCCGGCAACGAGCCTGGTACGGCAAAGTTCTGCTGTCCCGAGGTCGATACGCTGAACGTCTGGCTTGCCGAGATCGTCGACGAGTAGTCGAGCGCAATGTGACAAAGGGACAGTTCTTTTGTCACATTCGCCGGTGGTGCCCCTTCTATTATGCTTGTAATCTCAAATCTCTGCATTTCATCCGATTTTATGTTCTAAAAACTTTGCGTTTCATCGATAATCAAGCGTATAAAACTTTGCATTTAATTTGATGACACTGAGGGGAGAGCCTATGCTGCGCAGGAAAATAGCGGTAGAGCTGGAGCGTTGGCTGAAGTCTGCCGAGCAAAAGGCCTTATTCATTACGGGTTCTCGCCAGATTGGCAAAAGCTATTCGATTCGCGCATTTGGCAAAGCCAACCATGCAACCTACATCGAGCTTAACCTCATGGAAAATCGCCAGGCAAAAGATGCTCTTCTCGAGGCGCGGGATGCCGATGATTTCATCAGCAGGGTGACGCTTCTTTCGGGAAAGTCGATTGCACCAGGCAAAACGCTCGTGTTTATCGATGAGGTCCAAGAGGCCCCCGACATCATGACGATGGCAAAGTTCCTTGTTGAGGACGGGAGGTGCCGCTGGGCGTTTTCGGGGTCAATGCTCGGGACTCAGTTCAAGGGCGTCAGATCCTATCCCGTGGGGTATGTCCACGAGCTTAGGATGTTCCCGCTCGATTTTGAGGAGTTTTGCTGGGCAATCGGGGTGAGCGAAGGGGCTCGCCAAACGATACGCGACGCGTGCATCAACGAGAAGCCCATTCCTGGTTACATTCATGACGCGATGATGGCAAACTTCAGGACCTATACCGTTGTCGGCGGAATGCCAGAGGTCGTGCAGCGTTTCCTTGACACGCGGGGCGACCTTGCCTCTGTTCGTCAGCTGCAGTCAGAGCTCAACGAACAGTACCGACGGGATATCTCCAAGTATGCAAGCGGGCGAGCCCTTCAGGTGCAGAGCATCTACGATCAGCTCCCTATTATGCTCGAGGGCGAAAACAAGCGCTTCGTGCTCAATTCCATTGACCCCAAGGCTCACTACGAGAAGTATCAGCGAGATTTTGTATGGCTTGTCGATGCCGGCGTTGCCCTCAAAGCCGATATCGTAACCGAGCCAAAATCGCCCCTGCTCAAGACGGCACGGCCATCGCAGTTCAAGCTATATCAATCGGATACGGGCATGTTGATGGCGCGCTACCCCGTTGGAGTCGCCCAAGCGGTGTATCTTGATAGCAAGGAGCCCAATCTGGGCGGCATTTACGAAAACGTGGTGGCCCAGCAGCTGGCTGCCCAAAATCGCCAGCTTTACTACTATCAGACAAAAAAGCGCGGTGAAGTGGACTTTGTGGTCGATGGACCGGATGGGACGGCTGTTCCGATCGAGGTTAAATCGGGCTCCTATTACCACGCGCACGCTGCGCTCGGTCATGTGCTTGATACGGCTGAATATGGCGTAAGGCTCGGGATTGTTTTCTCGAGAGGCAACGTTGAGCGCAACGGAGCGGTTCTCTATTTGCCGCTATATGCGACCTGGGCCCTTTCGGATGTTTTGGGCGACTCCTGTGCCAAGGGGATTAAGCTGGAGGTCAAGCCGGTCTAGGGTCAGTCCCGGATGTGACAAAGGGACAGTCCCTTTGTCACATTCATGAGTGTGGGTTTTCTCCCGTTTAGGGCGCACTTGAACGCTCAAAGCGGGAGAAAATCCACGCTCATTTTTCATGTGGGAGATTATCCACGCTCGTTTCGCGCCGAAGGCGTGGCCCGCGGCCTCGCTTGCCTACAGCTGCTCGAGTATAGCGGTGCAACCGGCGAGTACATCGCGGTAGGTGGCGTCGAAATTGCCGGTGTACCAGGGGTCGGCCACGTCGCCGGGTCGATCGGTCCAATCGAGCAGGCGCGAGATCTTGCCATCGGGGTCCTTCCCAAAAATTCGGTACAGGCCGCGGGCGTTCTCGTCGTCCATATAGACAATGTGGTCCCAGTCGTCATACTCCGCGCGACGCACCTGACGTGCACGATGTGCGACGACGGGAATCCCGACTTCACGCAGCTTGGCAACGGTGCCACGATGCGGCGAGTTGCCGATTTCCTCGGTCGACGTTGCAGCGGAATCAATGACAAACTCCGCCTCGCGCCTAGCGCGGCGCACGAGCTCGGTAAACACCGACTCAGCCATCGTCGAGCGACAGATATTTCCATAGCAGATAAAAAGAATGCGTTGCATGAGCGGCTTCCTTTCTAGGCGGTCGTGCAGGGCTTACAGACTGCTCTTGAGGCAGTTTGCTCCAATAAAGCCCGCTGCGTACAAGGGGAGGTGGCGCAGCTCGCGCCCGTCATCGGTTTCGCTGCGGGAAAAATTGTTCTCGGACAAAATGTAGGCATATGGCGATCGGGCTTTGTCCATAAACGACCCGAGGGTTCTCGCGCGCACGTTACGTGCGGACTTTACTTCGACGGGCACAATTTCCATACGGTCGGTCTGAAGTAAAAAATCGAGCTCGCCGGTCGTCTTCCAAGACGACGGCGGCACCCAGTAATACGTCTGCAAGCTATTGCCCGAAAATGCTTGCATGACCGAGTTTTCCGCCAGGGCGCCTCGGAAGTCGGAAGATAGCGCTATGGCGGAATCCTCTTTGAGGTCGAGCCAGAGCCGCGGGTTGATGCCGAGTTTGTAGAACATGAGGCCGGTATCGAGAAGATAGACCTTAAAGAAACTTCCATCTTCGTCGTCGAAGGGAACGAGGGGAGGCTCGATGCCTTCGGTCAGGTTGTTGACCGATATGATGCCGGCGCCTTCGAGCCAGTCGAGCGGCTCGATAAGCTTGGCGCGACGGCCTCCGCGTTCGACCTCGGAGTACTTGAATTTTTTTGTGGACGATCTCAGCAGCTGGAACGGAATGGAGCGCCAGACCTTGCGCGCCGCCACGCCGCTGATCCCGTTTTCGGGGTCGGTCATATCGGCGGTATAGGTCTCGTCGATTTCGCGCTGCTCGACGCGCGCATCCTCGATGGATAACGTCTTGCGATATGCGTTGACGGCGGCGGGCATGCCGCCCACGATCTGGTATCGATGAAACAGGCTGAGCGCGGCTTGGTGCGCGGCGTAGGTCTCGAGCGTGCCGGCGTGGGTACGAATGGCATTGGCCATCTGCTCCTCGTCGAGCGCCCAGAGAAACTCCTCGAACGACATAGGATGCATGGTCTCTTGACGAACGCCGCTGGGAAAAGGCAACTTGCGCTTGCGCGTGGCGACGCCGAGCTGACTGCCGGTCGCGCATATGCGCCAGCCCGAACCCGAAAAAAAGCGAAGCGAGTTGAGCGCCCGTTCGCAGAGCTGCACCTCGTCAAACAGGATGAAGGCGGTTTCTTTGCGAATGGGGGTGCGTTTATAGTCTGAGATTCGCGCCACGATGGCGTCAACGTCGTCGGTGGGACAGTCGAACAGCGGAGCGATCAGCTCAAGATCGGTCTGAAAGTCGAGTTTGACAAACGCATCGCCGGCGATTCGTCTGCCGATTTCCTCGGCAACGTACGTTTTGCCTACGCGTCGCGCACCACGGATGAGGAGGGGGCGCGACGCGTCCTTTGTCGCCCATGATTCGATAACGGATTCGATTGATCTGCGCATGGGGCCGCCTTTCCAATTTCGTGTACTTCAGATACATAGTTTAGTACGATTTCATGTACTTGGAATACACGAAATAGTGGAAAAGTGTGTATCTGAAGTACACGAAATTGCACTGCTGGAGCTTGCAGGCGGATAAACACTACTCGTATGGGACGGTTTTCACCGGTTGCTCGCCACCTTGGGCTATGTTCGCCCCTATGCCTGCATCCGGGGCTGTGCTGATTGACGACGGCGCTCCCAGCGAGCCAACTTAATCGTCACCAGCGTGAGCGCCCAGGCCACAAGCGAGAACACGGCACCGACCGCGCCTACATATGCAATGCCAACTCCGCTTACCACGGCGCCGCCCACTGCGGTGCCAAACGAGATGCCGACGTTAAACGCCATGGGCTCAACCGAACTTGCGAGTACCATCGACTTGGGATGGCGGCTGCGTGCCACGTCCATAAAGTGCGTGATGCACGACACCGAGAACAGGTACATGAGCAGCGCCAGGCTAAAGACAAAGATCAGCGCGAGCGGCATGGCGCCGCCCACAGCAAACAGTCCGAGTAACGCTGCGGCCTGCAGCACAAACGTCACGAGTAGCGCCTTCATGCCAAAGCGCGCATCGATCCATCCGCCCAGGATGTTCGAGATCAGGCAGAACACGCCGTAGGCCATGAGCGTGGTACTGGCTTCGACCGTGCCCATGCCCAGCACCTGCTCAAGATAAGGCGTCACGTAGCCATAGAAAACGTAGACCGACCCCACGCCAAACAAAAAGATGAGCATGCCGGTGACGATGCTCGGTTCGCGTAGCAGACCCGCCTGCTCGCGAAAAGTGGCGGGCTCGTCGGTTTGCCCAGCGCGCGGCATAAACGCCACGAGCGCTCCGCAGATCAAAACGGCAAAGGTCAGCGTGCCGTACGTGGCCACGTGCCAGTCGAGCGTGTCGGCCACAAATTTGCCAATCGAGGTCACAAAGACCATTGCCACGGAAAACGCACCATATACCACCGAGATGGCAAGCGAAGTTTGCTGCGGGGATAGCAGCTCGGGGATGTACGTCACGCCCACGGCGAGCAGCGCACCCGAGACGGAGCCCAGGACAATACGCGAGATAAACAGCACCTGGAAGTTGGGCGCCAACGCCATGACCAGGTTGCCGAGCGCAAAGACGATGCTATAGCACACGAGCAGCTGGTAACGACGGAAGCGCCCCGTGCTGAGCGCGAGCGCCGGCGTCGCGATAGCGTAGACCAGTGCGAACACGCTAATAAGTTGGCCTGCGGTGGCAAGCGATACGCCGAGTTCCGTCGCTAGGTCGCTTTCGATGCCGATGACCACGAACTCGGAGCAGCCGAGCGAGAATCCCAACAGCACGAGCAGCGCCAGGCAAAGATTGGTGCGCGCAGGTGAAAGCGCGGCAGTGGTTGATGCTGTTGTGGACGAAGTTGCGGTGGTCAAGGCAGTTGCTCCCATGTTGCGCTATATGAGCTGGATTCAATCCCTGCAACTCTAACAGAATGTGACAAAGGGACAGTCCCTTTGTCACATTCGCGGCGTGGCTGCCGCCTAAACCGTCACAACATTCGATGAAAATCTCGAAAACGAGGAAAAACGTCGAATGTTGTGACGGTTTTCGTGTCCGGCGCGGGTGAGCTTCGGTGCCGTCTGGGGGTATAAGGCTAGCAAGTGTTTATTTGCGAGGCCTAAGGGGCGCCCCGTATGGATATCGATAACTTTGAATGGTGGTATAGCGAGGGCGAGGCTCCGGACGAGGAGTGGGACGAGCCCGCGCCGCGTGACGTGTCGAGCGACGAAGACGAGACCGGTAACGATGCCGTCGAGATGGACGCCGCCTCCGACCCCGTCGAGCCCCTGACCTTTGAACAGGCCTGGGCCCAGGCCGAGGCCGACGAGGCTAAGGCCGATGCCACGGCCACACTCGATGAGCCGGCGGACATGTCCATTTCGCCGGCAAAGACCCCGCAACCTCGCCACACCATCGACCCCGGCAGTACGGCATCTTTCAGCATTCTCGACGTGCCCGCGCAAGGCGCCCAGGCGCCAGCGCCCACGCATCGCCCCGACCTGGCTCGTGAGGAAGACGCGGGCCGCCGTTCTCCGCTCGGCCCCATCCTCATCGCCTTCATGGCCGGCGTTATCGCCTGCTCGGCAATCGGCAGCATCTGGGGTCATGTCGAGCGGCAGCGCCAAGACGCCGCCAAGGTCGAGATGTCCGTCGAGCAATCGCTCAGCCGCACGCGCTCGGTGCATGTGTCGGTCGAGGTTAAGGACGGCGCGACGTGGGATACCGCGCGCGGCGACAGCCAAATGCTCGTCCATATCGTGGGCCGCACGCTCAGGGGACAAGCAATCGACGAGTACCAATACGTTAATTCCGAAGGTGACGGTATCGAGCTCAAGCCCGGCGACTACGAGCTCACGGTCGATGAGCCGCCCGTCGCCACCGACGGCACGCGTTACCGCGCCTCAAAGCGCATGGTCCCGGTGAGTTTTAATTCGCAAGCACCCGATACGGTCGATAGCGCGCCGCAGGGTGGGTTTGACCTTTATGCTATTGCTCAATAACTGCGCCTGCCGCTCAGCCCTGCTGCCAAGAGTGGGACAATAGCCCTCGACACTATTGTTTACTTTTGGAGGAAGTAGCATGTCTACCGTTACTACCATCAAGCGCGGCGGCCTCACCGCGGCCATCGATTCCATGGGTGCCCAGCTCACGAGCCTTGCCCTCAACGGCAACGAGTATCTGTGGCAGGGCGACCCCGCCTTTTGGGGCAAGCACGCGCCCATCCTGTTCCCCATTGTGGGCTCGCTGCGCAACAACACGGCAACGTCTGCGGCCGGTACCTGCGAGATGCCGCGCCACGGACTCGCGCGCATTGTCGAGCACAAGCTGGTCGAGGTTTCGGAGGACGGCTCCTCGGTAACGTACGAGATTACCGATACGCCCGAGTCGCTCAAGGCGTTCCCGTTCCACTTTAAGCTCAACATGATCTATGCCTTGACCGGCGACGCCACCCTCACGCAGACCTTTGCCGTCACCAACACCGGCGACGTGGACCTGCCGTTCTCGGTGGGCGGCCACCCCGCATTTAACGTGCCCGCCCCCGGTGCCGAGGACGAGGCGTTCGAGGATTACGAGTTGGCGTTTACCGAGGCTTGGACCAACGAGGCTCCCATCATCACGCCCGACGGTCTTATGACGTTCGAGGGCAGCTACAAGGCTCCCGATAACTCGGACGTGCTGCCCATCACGCATCGCAGCTTCGATAACGACGCCATCATGTTCACCGATACCCCGGGCTCCACCCTCACGCTGCGCGGCCGCAAGTCGGGCCACGGCGTCAAGATCGACTTTGAGGGCTTTAAGTACATCGGCGTGTGGTCTGCCGCCAACGACGCTCCGTTTGTGGCGCTCGAGCCCTGGACCGGTCACACCACCATGGACACCGAGGACGACATCTTTGAGCACAAGGTCAACACCATCACCTTGGCTCCCGGCGCTACCGATAAACGCAGCTTTAGCGTCACCTTGCTCTAGAGGTTCCGCCGCTCGGTCGATGCTGCGCGCCGTCCAGAGCGATAATTTGTCATTCATAAGGCAAGGCATAGACCTTCTGGTCATGCCTTGCCTTTTTCATGCCACTTGTTCGCTCTGGACGTCGCTCGCCGGCATTGCCAAAACATCGACGTCCCCAATGACTACCGTGTGTCTATTAATTTTTCGAGCTTGTGCTGCGCTGCTGGTCGCTGGCGTATATCCTGTTAACTCGTCAGCATACGATTCAACAGGGAAGGCAGATTATGCATTCTCCCCATCAACGCGACGCGCATCCACAGCCGGTATGCAGCCGTCGCATCTTTTTGGGTAGCGCTCTCGCTGCGAGCGCTTCTGTCGTCGCCGGCACACTTGCCGGTTGCCAGCGCCCCTCCACGCTGGAAGTAGTTCAGCCCACGACGGGCGGCGGTCGCGACGACCTGTCCGATTCCGTGATCGGCAAGGACAAGATCCGCATCGGCATGGAGGCGGCCTACGCCCCGTACAACTGGCAGGTCTCCGAAGCCAGCGAGTACACCATCCCCATCGACAACGTGCAGGGCGCCTATGCCGATGGTTACGACGTGCAGATCGCCATGATCGTCTGCAAGGCCCTCGGTGGCGAGCCCGTTGCCGTCAAGCAGAGCTTCTCGGGTCTTATCGATTCGCTCAACAACGGCCAAATCGACCTCATCATCGCCGGCATGAGCGCCACGCCCGAGCGCGAGGAGTCCGTCGGCTTTTCCGATCCGTACTTCATTGGCTACTTTGGCCTGTTCGTAAAAGAGGGTTCCCCCTACCAAAACGCGACCAAGCTCAGCGACTTTAGCGGCGCTACGGTGCTCGGCCAAAAGGACACCATGCTCGATACCGTCATCGACGAGATCCCGGGCGTTGTCCACAAAAACCCGGTCGACTCGGTCCCCACGGTGTTTTCGAATCTGCTGCAGGGCACCTGCGACGCCGTGACCTACAACACTGAGAACGAGAAGGGCTATATGGCCCAAAACCCGGGTATCGTGCCGATTCAATTTGCCGAGGGCGAGGGCTTTAAACAGGAGGTCACGGCAAACGTCGGCTGCCGCAAGGGCTCGGACAAGCTGCTTAAGCTCATCGACAAGACACTCAAGGGCATTAGCCAAGAGGAGCGCGACCAAATGTGGGACGCGTGCCTCGACCGTCAGCCGGCATAGGGAGGCAGCATGAAAACCATTAATCGCCTGGCCTCCTTTATCAAGGCCGACCACCGTTATGTATACCTGGGCACGAGTGTTATCGCGGCGCTCGGCCTGGCGTTTAGCCAACGCAACCCCACGCCGCTGAGCTTCTTGGCCCCCACCGGTATCTTCCAAGATTGTCTTTGGGCGATCCTGTGGGCGTGGCTCGTCGTGTCGGCGGCGGCGCTGGTCACCAAGCTTATGCACTGGAGCGACTATCGCGAAAAGTCGCCGTTCGCATCTGAGCGTTTCCGTCGTGGAGCACGTTTAGGCAGCTACGTCGTGGTCGCCATCGCGGCAGTTTTCTTTATCGACCGCTGCGTCATGTCGTTTATCGACCTGGTGCAGGTGAGCATTGTCTCGGATTCCAACCCCAGCGACTTTTTGTCGAGCCTGGTCTACATGACCTACAAGAGCGGCGACTTCTTCATTCGCGGTATCGAGATCACCATCGCGCTTGCCACCTTCGGCACCGTCATCGCATTCTTCCTGGCGCTGCTTTTCGTGTTCCTGCGCATTCAGACCTTCGATCGCGTGGACAACGACCTGGTGCGCTTCGTTAAGAGTATCGGCCGCGGCTTTGCGACCGTCTACTCCACCATCGTGCGCGGCACGCCCATGATGGTCCAGGGTCTGCTCATCTATTACGCGGGCTTCACCGTTTTGCGCGGCATGGGCTTCGAGACCGCTCAGGCCAACCAGATTTGGAGCACCTTCACCGCCGGCCTCGTCACCATCTCGCTCAACTCCACCGCCTACATGATGGAAGTCCTGCGCGGCGGCATCGAGTCCATCGATCCCGGCCAGGCCGAGGCAGCACGCTCGCTGGGCCTGTCGCAGTGGCAAGCTATGCGCAAAGTCGTGTTCCCCCAGGGCATTAAAAACGCGATCCCGGCGCTCACCAACGAGCTCATCATCAACATCAAGGATTCGTCGGTGCTCTCGGTTATCGGCGTGTTCGACCTCATGTACGCCACCACCACCGTCGCCGGTGTGTACTATCGCCAGATGGAAGTCTACTGCGTGGCGCTCGTGGTCTACCTGATCCTGACGCTTGTGGCGAGCCGCCTGCTCGAGGCCTTTGGCAAAAAGCTCGGCGCCGAGGCTTCGGTCACGCTGCCCAGCTCCAACTAGGCTCAAGACGAGGAGAATCATCATGGCAGATACCGCCATTACCGGCGTTGCGGCCGCCGCACAGACCAATGAGCCGCTCATCCGCGTCGAGGGCCTGCGCAAGAGCTTCGGCTCGCTCGAGGTACTCAAGGGCATCGACCTGTCCGTCAATCCCGGCGAGGTCGTCACCATCATCGGCGCCTCGGGTTCGGGCAAGTCGACCTTCCTGCGCTGCCTCAACCTGCTCGAGACCCCGGACGCGGGCCACATCTGGTTCCACGGCCAGGACCTCACGGCCGAGCGCTGCAACATCAACAAGCTGCGCGAGGACATCGGCATGGTGTTCCAGGGCTTTAACCTGTTCAACAACATGGATGTGCTCGATAACTGCACGCTCGCGCCCGTCACGCTCAAAAAGATGAGCAAGGCCGAGGCCGAGAAGGTCGCGATGGAGCATCTGACGAGCGTGGGGCTCGAGAAGTTCGCGCACGCCGCCGTGGGTCGCCTGTCCGGCGGCCAAAAGCAGCGCGTTGCCATCGCTCGTGCCCTATGCATGAATCCGCAGATCATGCTGTTCGACGAGCCGACCTCCGCACTCGACCCCGAGATCGTGGGAGAGGTGCTCGAGGTCATGCGCAAGCTCGCTGCCGACGGCATGACCATGGTCGTCGTCACGCACGAGATGGCCTTTGCCCGCACGGTGTCCGACCGCGTGGTCTTTATGGACAAGGGCGTGGTCCTCGAGGACGCCGCGCCGGCGGAGCTCTTTGGCAACCCCAAGCACCAGCGTACCCGCGAGTTCCTCTCGCGTTATCTCGAGGACAAATAACCAACCGCAAGCGCTTATGTGGCAGGGCCGCTCCGGTGGGGCGGCCCTTGTCGTCACAATCGAAAGGATGTCATGGCCGAGGTTTGGCGCTTTTTTGCGCATGAGGATGATTTTGCCGATATAGACGAGGCCGGCGCGTGCGAGCGCCTGGGCCGTGTGCTGTCGTTTCCGACCATCTCGAGTATGGATACCGAGGCAGTGGACTGGCAGCCGTTCGACGACCTGCGCGCCTATATGCAGCAGGCCTGGCCGCACGTATTTACAGCGGGTAAGGTCGAGCTCATCGATCATTCGTTGCTGGTGACGCTTTCCGGCTCCGCCCCCGCACTCAAGCCCGTTGTGCTCATGGGTCACATGGACGTGGTCCCCGTGGTGCCGGGTACCGAGGACGACTGGACGTACGCCCCCTTTAGCGGGCATGTAGACGACACCTACATTTGGGGTCGCGGCGCTATCGATATGAAAGACCAGGTCGCAGGCATTCTCGAGGCGGTTGAGTATGCGCTGGCACACGGTTGGCAGCACGAGCGCACGCTGCTCCTGGCCTTTGGCCAGGACGAGGAGACTACGCAGTACGGCGCAGGCGCCATCGGCCGCGCGCTCGAGGAGCGCGGCATTGAGCTTGAGTACCTGATCGACGAGGGCGACTACCGCATCGTTTCGGCTGCCGAGTACAGCGCGGGCGAGGACTGGCTCATGCACGCCGACCTTGCCGAGAAGGGCTATGCCGATATCGTGCTCAAGACGAAGAGTGAGGGCGGGCATTCGTCCAACCCCTACGGTGGCACATCGCTCGAGGTGCTCAGCCGTGCCATCACCGCAATCTGTGATATCGAGTGGCCGACGCGCGTGACCGACTTGCTTGCCGCCCAGCTCGTCGAGTTGGGGCTCTACACGGCCGATGAAATTGCCGCCAACGGGGATGCCATTGTCCGCGATTGCCTCGCCAGCAAAAAGCTCTATCCGCTGGTGACGACCACCTGCGCGCCCACGCAGATCGAGGGTGGCAGCACCGGCGCCAACGTAATGCCGCAGAATATGTGGGCCAATATCAACTTCCGCATGCTCGAGGGCACGAGCGTGGCCGACGTTGTGGCGCGCTGCTGCGAGTCGGTTGCCGCGGCGGGCCTTGTCGGACGTGTGGAGGTCGAACTCGGCCCCGGCAGCTCTGAGCCCTCGCCGTCCCCGCGCATCGGTGGACCGGGACTCGAGGCCGTTCGCGCCATTGCCGCCCGCTACTTCCGTGATCCAAAGGGGACGGAGGAAAACGGATCATTCGAGCCAGTGGCAATTGTGCCCTCGACCGTGATCGGTGCGACCGACGCTGCCAACTACCAGCACATTTGCCCTGAGTGCATTCGCTTCTCGGCCTTTGTAGTTGATGACGACGAGTGCGATCGCGGTGTCCACGGCACCAACGAGCGCATCACCCGCCGCGCCTACCTCCAGGGCATCCGCTTCCTCGTCGCTCTACTCCAAACGCTCTAGCCAAAAAGCAAGCCCTTGGTGCAATGGAGTCAGGTTTGTTTGCACCAATCATTCCGTGCGGGTTATATGCAGGTTTGCCTGCGCACGCTATCATGTATGGGTTAGACCGCAATTATGTACCCCATACGCGAAGGGATGCGCATGTATCTGAAGATCGACATGTTCTAGCTGGGCTTACCCCCGCAGCGGCGCCCCGCGCCCCATCAATTCTGCCGATTTTCGCCTTCACGCATATAAAGGAGTCCGTCATGCGCGACAAGCTCGAAAAGATCATCAAGGCCTACGAGGAGCTCGAGAAGAAGCTTTCCGACCCGGCCGTCGCCTCCGATATCAAGGAGTTCACGCGTCTCAACAAGGAGTACGCGCACCAGTCCGACCTCATTGCCGCCTCGCGCGAGTACATCGGCGCGCTCGATGACATCGAGGCTGCCAAGGAAATGCTGCACGATACCACCGATGCCGATGAGAAGGAGATGCTCCAGATGGACATCTCCGAAAACGAGGCCAAGCTTCCCCAGCTCGAGGAAGACATCAAGTACATGCTCATCCCGAGCGACCCCAACGACGACAAGAACACCATCGTCGAGATCCGCTCCGCCGCCGGTGGCGACGAGGCGGCCATCTTCGCCGGCGATCTGTACAAGATGTACCAGCGCTTTTGCGAGTCGCGCGGCTGGAAGACCACCGTGCTCGACTCCAGCCCCAGCGAGGCCGGCGGCTTTAAGTCTATCGAGTTCAAGGTCGAGGGCGACCGCGTCTACTCCGTCATGAAGTTCGAGTCCGGCGTGCACCGTGTCCAGCGCGTTCCCAAGACCGAGTCCCAGGGTCGCATCCAGACCTCCACGGCTACCGTCGCCGTGCTTCCCGAGGCCGAGGAGATTGACGTCCAGATTAACCAGTCCGATCTGCGCATCGATACCTACTGTGCTTCCGGCCCTGGCGGTCAGTGCGTTAACACCACCTACTCTGCCGTGCGCATCACCCACCTGCCCACCAACACCGTGGTGCAGTCGCAGGAGCAGCGCTCCCAGATTCAGAACCGCGAGGTCTGCATGCAGATGCTGCGCGCCCGTCTGTACGAGATGGAGCTCGAGAAGCAGCAGGCCGAGCTTGGTGCCGAGCGTCAGAGCCAGATCGGCCACGGCAACCGTTCCGAGAAGATCCGTACCTACAACCAGCCCCAGGACCGTGTGACCGATCACCGCATCGGCTTCAACTCCACCTACAACGGCGTGCTTCTGGGCGACCAGCTCGGCACCGTCATCGAGGCCCTCGCCGCCGCCGAGCGAGCCGAGAAGCTGGCACAGGCCGTTTAGGTTACGGCGTTTTACCAAACGCCGTAACTGCTCGACGCTGCAAACGCCCCTAAGCGGCAATCTGACGTTCAATCGTCGGTCGCGTAC
>CAJKFS010000016.1 GCA_905199225.1 uncultured Collinsella sp.
CCCGCGACCCCAACCTTGGCAAGGTTGTGCTCTACCAACTGAGCCATGTCCGCTTACGAGGATTAATCTTACGTGATGCCCGCATCCTATGCAAGAACTTTTTTTAAAAAGTTTTGCGGTACCCTCGCCCTCGCGAAGGTACCGGTCGTCACGAAAGGCGCGGACAAACGCAGACTTACACGAGATGCCCCCTACATCTCGCCAAGCATAATCCAAGCAGAGCTGTCCTGTGCGAGCTTACCGTCTGTGAGCGGCGATGAAGTGAGCAGGACCTTGCCCGCCGGCAGCTCCAAGGGCGCTGCGCCGAAGTTCGTCACACACGCCCAGCCGTTGTCGCGGCGATAGGCGATAACGCCGCCCTCGGCACCCTCGGCACCATCCGCAAGACCGGTGCGCCCGTCAAGATCGAGCCACGCAAGATCGTTGGTGCACCCGCGCAACTTGCGCCGCAGCCAGAGGGCCTCGCGATAGAGCGCGAGCATCGATGCCGGGTCCGCCTCTTCCCTATCGACAGCGTAGTCGGAAAACCACGCAGGCTGCGGCAGATGAGGCGCCGCATCGGCGCCTGCCGGCGAAAACCCGAACGATCCGCCCTGTGTGGGCTCGTCCGCCGTCGCCCACGGCAGAGGCACACGGCAACCGTCGCGCCCCTTCTCGCGTTTCGGTCCAGGCGTATTGGTTGCACTGGGATCTTCGAGTGCAGACCACGGGATATCAGCCACCTCAAAAAGGCCGAGCTCCTCACCCTGATACACGTATGCCGAGCCCGGAAGCGCCAGCTCGAGCAAAAGGGCCGCCCGTGCACGACGCTCGCCGAGCTCGCGGTTTTCGTCATAAGACGACCCGTCGCGCAAGAGCCAGTCGAGCGCTATCTGGTGATAGCGCTCCGCCTTGATCTGCGGCAGGGCATAGCGCGTCGCCACGCGCGGCACATCATGATTGGAAAGCACCCAGGTCGAAGCGGAATCGGATTCGACTGCCGTCTTAAGGTCCTCCTCGATTGCGGCGTGCATGTCGTCATAGGTCCAAGTGGCCTTGGCGAACTCAAAGTTGAACGTCTGGCCGAGCTCACTGGGGCGCGCGTAGAGATACTGACGCTCGGGCAGCACCCACGCCTCGGCAACGGCGCTACGCGGCGGATCATAGCGGTCGAATACGCGGCGCCACTCGCGATAGATCTCGTGGACCTCGTTGCGGTCCCACAGCGGATGGGTACCGTCGTCAACCATGTCATCGCCCTCGGCGAGATGCCACCGGTCGAGATCATCGCGATCGAGGTCCTTGGCGAGACCGTGTGCCACATCGATACGGAAGCCATCGACGCCACGATCGCTCCAAAACGCGAGGACGTCGCAGAAGAATGTGTGAACCTCGGGGCATGACCAGTCAAAATCGGGCTGCTCGGGCGTAAACATATGCAGATACCACTGACCGTCCGCAACACGCGTCCAGGCGGGGCCGCCAAAGTTGGCATTCCAATTGGTGGGAGGCAGCTCGCCATGCTCGCCGCGACCATCGCGGAAGATATAACGGGCACGCTCGGGCGGTCCGGGGCCGGCGGCAAGAGCGGCTCTAAACCAAGGGTGCTGATCGGATGAGTGGTTGGGCACGATGTCGACGATGACCTTGATGTCGCGCTCGTGGGCAGCAGCGACCATGTCATCGAAGTCGTCAAGCGAGCCAAGACGCGGGTCGACATCGCAGTAGTCCGCCACGTCATAGCCGCCGTCGACAAGCGGCGATGGGTAGAACGGGCTCAGCCATATGGCCTCGATGCCCAGCCGCTCAAGATAATCCATCTGCTGGGTAATGCCCGCGATATCGCCCAGACCCGAACCGGTCGAATCCTTAAACGAGCGCGGGTAAATCTGATAGATCGCGGCATCGGACATCCATGAGCGCGAAGAGGACTTTTCTGTAGCCATGGGATGAGTCTCCCTTGCAACGAGGTTTTGCGAGATGCCCACGATGATACGCCCAAAGCGGACATTCGCGACAAACAACGCCCCACCCACACCCCAAAAATGCTCGCTCCCTCTCGGGTTCGAGCCCCCTGGGGCGGATTGACCAATGAGGCGAAAAGAATGGAAGACTCACTCCCCCGGCCACGACAGCGAGCGGGCTCCGGGTGCCCCAGGTTGCCGTGAAAGAGGAGGGAAGCGTACTTTATGTACGCGACCGACGATTGAGGGGCAAGATGGGGTGCCCGGGGCTCGCACAGCGTCAACAAAAAACGCGGTTCGTTAGAACCGCGTAACATAGTTGGAGCGGACAACGGGGCTCGAACCCGCGACCCCAACCTTGGCAAGGTTGTGCTCTACCAACTGAGCCATGTCCGCTTGCGGGTTATTAATTTACGCGAGTTGTCCAAAAGACGCAAGTACTTTTTTCAAAAAACTTGTCTGCCGCATGTTCTTAATAGCCAAACGCGCTAAAGCGATTGGCTAGGCACACGATTCCAGCGCTCCGCTAAACAGCTTCACCATCTGCACGCGCGTGCCGGCGCCGTCCGTACGACGAGCAACCTCCACGTTATCGACGAGCATACGCATAAGCTTGATACCACGGCCGCGTTCCTCGGATGCGACCGGCTCGCTCGTTTCATCGATAGAATAGCCGGCACCTCGATCAAGCACCTCAACCACAACGCGATCGCCATAGGCCTGAACCGTCAGGACGCACCCGATACCGCCCGCATGGTCATAGGCATTACCCAGCGCCTCCCCCGACGCCAATGCGACATCGTAGCGCTCGTCACGGCGCAACGGAAGCGATTCAAGGAGTTCGGCAATGCGATGTCGGTAGTATGGAAGATTCTCGATACCCTGACGGACCTCGACGCTCTTACTCCAGCGAGGCAGCTCCCCCACCGGAATGGCGGGAATAGACTCCCGTGCCGGCCCCGCGACATGAAGGATATCGACAAGACGAGCAATCTCCAAAAAGCGAACAACTTCACCCGATGCATTGACGAGCGAAAGCAGGCCTTCTCGCCTCATGAGCTCACGAGCGCGCGTAAGCAGGAATGCCAAGCCCGTCGAATCGATAAAGCTAACAGCCTGACAGTTGATGACAACACGACGCACGCCGCGGCCAATCAAAGCATCCAACCGCCGACGCAGCGCAGGCACCGTGGCGATGTCGATATCGCCTGGAGGCGTCAAAACCGCTATGTCATTCCACTCATTCATGCGACCATGGTTCCCCAAAAAAGCCCACTCGATGCATTCGTTTCCCCAACCGTACGGATTCAGCCCGCCCAGCGTCGTCTATGAACGACCCCGTAAAAACTCAAGGGACACCAATGCAATGTCATCGTCCAGCGCCGATTCGGTAAATCGGTCAAGCTCGCCCAAGACCTTGCCGCAGATTCCCGATACGCCCTCACCCGAGACAGAGAGCAGAAGGTCACGAAGGCGCTGCTCACCAAAGAACGCTCCGGTGCGGTCGCGGGCCTCAATCGTTCCGTCCGTATACATGAAGAGCATGTCGCCAGGAGCGAACGTAAACACGCCTGTCTCGTACACCATGCTCTCAAAGGCGCCGATTACGCCCGATTGGCATCCAAGCAGCTCGACCTCTCCCCCACGGGCCTCGCCGCCACCCAGCGGCATCGACTCTAGCCTAATGACCATGGTCGGAGGATGGCCCGCCGAACAATACGTTGCGCGTCCGGCTTTAAGGTCAATCTTGGCGATAAAGGCCGTCACGAACGTCTCGACCCTCGAAAAGCCCATGAGCATACTGTTAAGAGAGCGTGCCATGCGGGCCGGTCCAGCGCCCTCCCACGCATATGCCGTCAGGGCCGTCTTGACGAGCGCGGACATCGATGCGGCCTCAATGCCTTTGCCAGACACATCACCCAGAATCATGACGGCGCAGTCGTCGGGAAGACGGATGAGCGTATAGAAATCGCCGCCGACCAACGCCGAGTTCGTGGCTGACAGGTACACCGAATCGGTTGCGATACCCGGAACATCCCCCAGGGAATTTCTCATGCCGATCTGAAGGGTCTGAGCGATATGGCGCTCCTCGCGCTTTTGAGATTCGCCTTCGTAGATCAGTTCAAAGTCATGCGCCAAGTGCACCAAGTAGTCATATTCAAGATCATCAATCGGCTCTTGGCTACCATCACGAAGCAGCAGCGCGCGCGTCGTCGGGCTCTTCGCAACAGAAGCAGGAACAATTGCGTCGTTACTGTGCTTGCCATCACCCTTAGAGCGTGGTCGCCCCGCCTCGATGCCGGAGTCGACGTAGAGACCTTGACAAGGCAGACCATGCGCCCTAAGCCAGCCTCCCATAGGCATCGATTCGTCAACGCGAGTTATACGGACGTGTTTAAGGTCCTCGGCACTCGTACCGCCCAAAACAGATGCCTCAAAGCCATCAGGGCCAGCCCCCAGACGTGCCGCTGGCGCCGTCGTGGAAAAGAAAAGCTTCTCGGGATCGTCCGGCAAAGCAACGCGACTGCCGCCTTCAAAATCTATGACGTAGGAATCCAGACTGGCGTCATACTCAACAGGGCAAAAATGGCAGTTGAGCATATTGCAGATCTCGGACGATACCGCCTGGGTAGCCGCGACGGAATCGTCTAGAAAGGTAAACAACTCATCACGTAAGACATTGAGCGAGCGGCCAAGCTCGGCCGTGCGACGAGAGCGAAGACTCGATGCCATGCCGACCAGTTGGATAGACAAGTAATCGCAAATGACCTCGAGTACATTAACGTCATAGGCGAGCGGTGCCTGGGGGCGTTTCCAACCAACTTCCAGCACGCCAAGGATCTGCGTACCGTAAAAAACGGGAAGACAGATCTCGCTGCGGTACGGAGGCATATCCTGCACGCGCAACAGGTGCTTAGAACGATTGTCCAAGTCCATGAACATACCGGAGGCGGCCTTATCGCCCTCAAGGTCCTGTTGAATCGACAAGCGACAGGCACGCGACTCACGAAGAACATACGTCGGAATGCCAGCGCCATACGGCAAAAACTCAGGCAGGTAGCTGTCGTACAGCTCCTTGGAAACACCGCGAAGTTTAAAACCGCCGCTCTCAGAAAAATAGATAGCGGCACCCGAAGCATCGAGCGTTCCTACAAGCTGGTTCAAAACAGTATCAAGCAGGCTGGGTAACTCATCGGAGCCCACAGTGCTCATAATGACCGAGAGCGTGCCAGAGAGACGCTTGTTCGCCACTCTAAGCTCCGATAACGCACGCTTGAGTTGACGGTCGTGAGAATACTGTTCTTCGATGCTATGGAGCGCCACCAGGACACGTGGCGCGCGGCGCCCAAAGATGCGTGGAGGCGTCACGGAGCCCGCACGAACCAAGACGGGGATAAAGGAGCCGTCACTCAGCTTGAGCATCAGTTCGTTCTCGGAGCCATCAGTTTCAAATGGCAGACGATGTTCCGTCGCACGTTCAAAAGCGGATGAGTACAGGACGTCTTTAACATCTCCACCGATGACGTCGGCGCGTTCCTCGCACATCAAACCAAGTAAGCGATTATTCACATGCAGAATGGTTCCGTCGAGCTCACAGATGATGACAGCATCGCTCGTGATCTCGACTAGTTGGGCAACGTCTGCCCACTCGTTGCGTTCAAGCGTTTCCATCGTGGACCCCACCGTCTATCGATAACAAAAAAGCCTCCGAAGAGGCTTCTCAAATGCGATGGTGTCGGAGGCGGGACTTGAACCCGCATGACCAAAAAGCGGTCACTAGCACCTCAAGCTAGCGCGTCTGCCAATTCCGCCACTCCGACATGCTATGTTGTTGATTCGCGGTCCGTTTTGTTGGACCCGCGCGTTCAACGAGGAAGATAATAACCTATGATTCGAGAACTGTGCAAGCACTTTTTTCAAAAAAGTTTACGAATTTGTAAATGCGCAGGTAGATCCGTGTGTCCGGCCCCGAATCGGTGTTGCCTCCCGGCGCGTCCTCGGGCATGAGCGATATTTTGCTACGCACTTCGTGCTGCAAAATATCGCTCCCCCTGCGGAATGCGCCGGGAGGCAACACCGATTCGGGGCCTGCAGATACATACTTCAGGCACAGTTCTCAAACATGTTCTGGGGGCTGATGCAAATTTGGTGGCTCGGCTTTGCCGAGCCCTTATATAAAGAGGCCGGAGCTAAAGCTCCGGCCTCACTAACTTTCCTATTAGATTAAGTGAGCGATCAAGGAATCGCACCCCTCCCTGCCGCGTTGCCGCAGGGCCCGCGCTGGACTTAGTTTTCAGAACATTCCGCAGACCAGGAAACCCCCTTATCCGCGGCTCCGAAGGAGCAGGATAAGGGGGTTTCCATGGTCGAGGACGTTCTGAAAACTAAGTCCAGCGCGGGCCCGGACGATAACAACCGGCTACAGGTCGATGTGCGATTCCTTGATCGGGAACGGCTCCGCGAAGTGGCACGCGCAGCAGTGGCCCGATGCGACTTCCTTAAACTCGGGAAGCTTCTCAGAGCAGATACCCTGAGCGATTGGGCAGCGAGTGTGGAAACGGCAACCGGTCGGCGGATCCAGCGGTGACGGCGGATCGCCGGCGAGGATGATGCGCTTGCGGGTCTTCTGGATATCAGGATCGGGCACCGGCACGGCAGACAGCAGCGACTGCGTGTACGGATGGTGAGGCTCGCTGTAGAGCGTCTTCCAGTCCGAAACCTCGACCATCTTGCCCAGATACATAACGGCAACGCGATCAGAAATGTGCTGCACGACGGAGAGGTCGTGAGCAATGAAGAGATAAGCAGTACCGAACTTATCCTGAAGCTCCTTCAGCAGGTTCAAAACCTGGGCCTGAATGGAAACGTCAAGTGCAGAGACAGGCTCGTCGCAGATGATCAGCTTGGGCTTCAGAGCGAACGCGCGGGCAATGCCGACACGCTGACGCTGACCGCCGGAGAACTCGTGCGGATAGCGGTTGATGTGCTCGGGGTTCAGACCGACGACGTCCAGCAGCTCGCGGACACGCTCAATACGCTCCTCCTTGGTGCCCACGCCGTGAATGGTCATGGGCTCGGAGACGATCTCGCCAATGGTCATACGAGGGTTCAGCGAAGCATAAGGATCCTGGAAGATAAACTGCATCTCGCGACGCATGTCCTTGATCTCATGCTTGCTCATCTCGGCAACATCTTTGCCCTGGAAGAACACCTTACCGGCGGTCGGCTTGGTCAAGCGCATGATGGTGCGACCCGTCGTGGACTTACCGCAACCAGACTCACCAACCAGACCAAAGGTCTCGCCAGGATAAATCTCAAAAGAGATGTCATTTACAGCAGAGACGACACGCTTGGAGAAGCGCTTGGCGAACATGCCGGACTCAGCGGGAAACTCCTTAGAGAGGTGCTCGACCTTCAGGAGCGGAGTGCGCTCGTTGGTATCTGCCATTACGCCTCGCCTCCCTTCTTGGAATCCTTGCGCGTACGGGACGTCTCAGGAGCGTTCTTGAGGAACTCGGGGTCACCGGAGTAGTGGCACGCAGAGTAATGACCAGACTCGGTGACAACGCGCTCGGGGCGCTGCTTGCGGCACTTGTCCGTCGCATAGGGGCAGCGAGGAGAGAAGACGCAGCCCTCAGGCAGGTTCATGAGCGAAGGCGGGTTGCCGTGAATCGGCGTAAGAGGCTTCTTCTCTTCGATGGCCTGCTCCGGGATGGAGCGGATAAGGCCCCAGGTGTAGGGGTGGCGGCTCTCGTAGAAGATTTCCTCAGCAGTACCGAACTCGACGGGACGGCCGGCGTACATAACCATGATCTTGTCAGCCATATCGGCGACAACGCCCAGGTCATGGGTGATCATGATGATGGCGTTGCCGTTCTTCTCCTGCATTTCCTGCATAAGCTCAATAATCTGAGCCTGAATGGTAACGTCCAAGGCAGTCGTGGGCTCGTCGGCAATCAGAATATCGGGGTCGCAGGCAAGAGCCATAGCGATCATGACGCGCTGACGCATACCGCCAGAGAACTGGTGCGGATACTCATTGACGCGCTTCTCGGGCTCGGGAATGCCAACGAGGTCCAAAAGCTCGGTGGCGCGCTTGAGCGCCTCCTGCTTGGAGTAGCCACGGTGCAGACGAAGACCCTCGCCTACCTGCTTGCCGATCTTATAGACCGGGTTCAAGGAGGTCATAGGATCCTGGAAGATCATCGCGATATCGTTACCGCGAATGTGCTGCATCTCTTCCTCGGTCATCTCGAGGATAGAACGACCGCGATAGCGAACGTCGCCACCCTCAATCTTTCCCGGAGGCATCGAGATAAGGCCCATGATGGTCATGGCGGTCACGGACTTACCGGAGCCGGACTCACCGACGACACCCAGGGTCTCGCCGCGATCGAGCGTGTAGGACACACCGTCGACAGCGCGAACGACGCCGTCCTCGGTATGGAAATACATCTTAAGGTCATCGACCTCGAGCAGATGCTGGCCCTCGGGAACCGGCTGGTCCTTCAGGTCCACATAGTTCTTGTTCTTCTTCATCCTTATGCGTCCTTCATCTTGACGTCGAGGGCGTCGCGCAAACCGTCACCCAGCAGGGTGAAGGCGAGCACCGTCGAGAGAATTGCCAGACCGGGCATGATCATCATCCAGGGAGCAGTCAGCAGATACTGCTGACCGTCCTGAATCATGGAGCCCCACGAAGGCGTAGGCGGAATAACGCCCATGCCGAGGAAGGACAGAGCAGACTCGGTCAGGATGGCGCCACCAATGTTCATGGTCGCGTAGACCACGATGGAGGCGACGGAGTTCGGGAAGATGTGACGCACGACGATACGAGCATCAGATGCACCCATCGCGCGCGCAGCATCAACATAGTCGTTTTCCTTGACGGTCAAGATCGCAGAGCGGAAGACGCGCGCAATCGAAGGCCAGCCGAGAATACCGATGGCGATAAAGACGTTCTGAAGACCGCGGCCGATAACGGCGATCATGGCGACAACGAACAGCACGTACGGGAACGCCAGGAAGATGTCCGCACAGCGCATGATGATCGTATCCCAGATGCCGCCGTAGAAACCGGCCAGAGCACCCATGACCAGACCGATCAGCGTGGAAATCGCGGTGGCCATAATTCCGACAGACAGCGAAACGCGTGCACCGTAGATAACACGGACGAGAATGTCACGACCAAGGGCATCGGTGCCAAACGGGTGCTCGGCACACGGAGCCAGCAGCGATGTCTCGGCCATGGTAGTCGAATCGGAAGCCGTCGGCGAACCGAGCCAGGGCTTAGCCCACAGATCTGCGGTCAGGGCAACCACAACGACGATGATGATCCAGCAGACACCGATAACGGCGAGCTTGTTCTTACGAAGACGCTTAAAAGCGTCGCCCCACAGCGTGCGGGACTTGGCGGGAGCAGATGCGACCTTGGTGGCGGTAGCCTGCTCCTGAGACTGAGAATCAGTTTCCTGCATGAGACGTACCTCCCTTAGGCCTTATCCGACGGACCGCCAAGGCGGATGCGCGGGTCGAGGAATGCATAGCTAATGTCGACGAGCAGGTTGATCACCATGACGACGACGACGATGAGCGTAACGCCGCCCATAACGATGGGCCAGTCACGCATGCTAATGGCGCGATAGACCTCATAGCCGATACCGGGCCAGTTGAAGACCGTCTCGGTCAGGATGGCGCCCGAAAGCATGCCACCAAAGTCGACACCAATATAGGTAACGACGGGGATGAGTGCATTCTTAAGCGCATGCTTGATGATGATCGCACGATTGGAGAGACCCTTGGCCTTTGCCGTGCGGATGTAATCCTGGTTCATGACGTCAAGCAGCTGCGAGCGCATAATGCGGGCAGCATAAGCGGTCGAAACCGAAGCCAGCGTAATGGTCGGAAGCACATAGTGCATCCAATCCTGATACTGAGAGCTGGCACCGCCGGCACCCGAGATCGGCATGGAGAATGCACCGCCCGTGGCGTCCTTGAGAATGACGCCAAAGAACAGCTGCAGCAACATACCGAGCCAGAAGGCCGGAACGGCAACGAGGATCGACGTGGTGAGCGTTACCAAAATATCCCAGAAGGAATAACGCTTTACCGCCGAAATGATACCCGCACCGATACCCATGATTGCCTCGAGCACGATGGCGCACGCGGCAAGTTTGACCGTATACGGATACTTCTGGGCAAAGATTTCCGTAACCGGCAGCTTGCGCTGATACGAATTGCCCAGATCGCCATGAAGCAGGCCGTTCATGTAATACAAGTAACGGTCCACGAGCGACGTTTGAACGGGGTCGCCGTTCTCGTCAAGGATCGCGTTGCCGTCCTCGTCCGACTGGACCAGGTGATAGCGGACGCGAAGCTGAAGCTCCACCTCGGGGGATAGAGCCTTGTCTCCACCGATCAGCTTGATCGGATCTCCCGGCACGATATTCTGGAGGGCGAACAGAATCAGCGTAACGCCCAAAAACACCGGGATGAACTGAAGCACACGTTTAACGATGTACTTACCCATACCACTCCCCTATCTAGGGATTAACCTAAATGGGATGCCGGTCGCCAGACCGGCATCCCAAAATTACCATCAGCCAGTTTACCCCAGGTTAGGGAGAACTGTATGTTTCCCATGAGGTCTACGTAAATACTTGACCCTCACGGAAGCTGCAAACTCTTAGGCGAGCTCAGCGGTACCCAGCTCGGCATGCTTCTGCGGATCGACATAGAGGTGCTTGATGCGATCGGAGCCGGCGATGGTGTGCGTGTAGAACATCACCGGGATGACCGGGCAGTCGGCAGCGACCATTGCGTCGGCCTCCTGCATCTTAGCAACGCGCTCTTTGTCGTCAACCGTAGTGCGAGCCTCGTCGACCTTAGCGTCGAACTCGGGGTTGTTGTAACCGGAACGGTTGTCGCCACCGAGGGAGTCGGAGTGGAACAGCGGATACAGGAAGTTGTCCATGATCGGGTAGTCGGCAATCCAGCCCAGACGACCGAACTGATAGTCGAAGTTCTGATACTGCTCGAGCAGGGCAGACCACTCGGGGGTATCAGAGACAGCGGTAACGCCCACCTTGGCGAGGTCGCCGATGATGGACTCCATGATCTCCTTGTGACCACCGTCCTGGTTGTAGGAAAGGGTCACGCTGATGCCACGGTCGCCGTTAGCGCCAGCAGGAGCAACCTTGTCGAGGTACTCGTTAGCCTTGTCGACGTCGTAGGCGCAGAACTCCCATGCGCCCTCCTTGTAGCCATCGATGCCCGGAGGAACAATGCCGTCGGCGGGGGTACGGGTACCCTTGAAGATGGTCTTGCAGATGGCCTCACGGTTGATGGCCAGGGAGATACCCCTGCGCAGGTCGGCGTTGTTGAACGGCTCGGCCGTGGTGTTGCAGGTCAGATAGTACGTGGAAGGCTCGGCGCCGAGCAGCATGCGCTCGCCGTCACCCATGGTGTAGCCGTCCTTGGACACGCCGCGATCCTTCTTGGCGGCATCGATCTGAGCGACGGGAACGTCGCAGACATCGAGGTTACCGGCCTGGAACTCCTTGTAAGCGGTCTCCATGTCCTTGATGACCTGGAAGTGGATGCCATCGATCTTGGCCTTGTCGCCATAGTAATCGTCGAACTTCTTGACGTTGATCTCCTGGCCATCCTCCCACTTGCCGTCCATCATGAACGGGCCGTTACCGACCGGGGCAAGATAGAAGCTCTTGACATCGGACTCGGCGCACTCGGGAACCGGGGCCAGAGCCGGATGAGAGGCGACGAAGGGGAAGTCGGCGTAAGCGGAAGACAGCTTGACGACGAGGGTCTCATCGTCGGGGCACGTAACACCGCTGAGCTCGGTAGCGTTTCCGGCAAGCAGGTCGTCATAACCCTCGACCATGGAAAGGTGATAGGAGACCTCGGAAGGACCGTACTCGGTAGCGATGGCCGACTTGGTGTTGACCAGACGCTCCCAACCGAGCTTGAAGGACTTGGAGGTAACGTCGTCACCGTTGTGGAACTTGGCCTTCTTGATCTTGAAGGTAAACTCGGTGGCGTCGTCGTTGGACTCAAAGGACTCGCAAGCCAGCGGAACGATCTCGCCCTTCTCGGCGTCGTAAGAGGTCAGAGCGTCAAAGAGCTGGTACTCGACCTGAGTGCCCTGGTCCTCCTGGACATTGTAGGGGTCGATGCAGACCGGGTTGTTGATGTAGAAGTTCAGCGTCGAACCGGACTCAGAACCGGAAGCGTCGCCACCCTTCTTGCCACATGCGGCAAGAAAAGCCATGGAGCTCGCAGCAAGGGTGCCGCCAACAAAGGCGCGACGACCCATAACGGGCTGGTGGAACATAGAATCAGCCATGCCATCCTCCTTATGAGATAGGACAAAGAAATGTTCAGTCGGACACATGTCGAAACAATCCGATCCGAACCATCAAAACGCCGCCCGCTGCTATGGCTGGTTATGCACAACGGACCAACGTTTTGCAATACAGTAGCGCATTTTATACACAATTTGGGGCTAATTCCGGTTAACGGTCGAGAATTTCTTTAGTTGGGCGAAGTATGTGGGGATATTTTGACTCTGTTACAAATATGTAAACAAAAAGGGTCCCGCACTTACGGGACCCTTTTTGAATATTTATGCGGCTCGTGCTTAGTAGCCGAAGATGCCCTGCGGGAAGAAGAACATGCACAGCACGACGCACACGGCAAACACGACAGCCATGATGACGGTCAGTCGGTCGAGGTTCTGCTCCATGACGCCCGTGGCAGAGCTGGAGTTATACAGCGAGCTGGCGATCATATCCGAAACGCCGGTGCCCTTACCGGAATGCATCAGGACGAGAATCGTCAGCGCCACGGCAGAGACAGCCCAAACGACAAACAGAAGAATCTGGAACGGACCCATAGATAAGCTCCTTAATAGAACAGTTTAAACTCCAGTACTGTACCACAATCCCCCGCTCTCCCCTACCTGCCACTCAAGGACGGGGTGGAAATGGCAGAAATACCAAAAAGGGGGTTGTCCGGTTGTGGACAACCCCCTTACTAGAAAACGGTATTTGTTTTCTATTAGGCCTCGGTGGCGAGCACGCGGCCCGTCATCTCGGCGGAAGGCTCAATACCAGCCATGGTGAGCATGGTCGGAGCGATATCGGAAAGACGGCCGTCCTCGATACCGGTGAGCTTGGCCTTCTCATCAACGATGATGAACGGAACGCGGTTGGTGGTGTGAGCCGTAAACGGATGCTTGGAACCGTCGGAAGCAACGTCAAACATGTGATCGGCGTTGCCGTGGTCGGCGGTAATCAGCGCAAAGCCGCCCTTGGCGAGAATCGCCGGGACAACCTTAGACAGGGCATCGTCAACGGCCTCGACGGCCTTAACGGCGGCGTCGAAGACACCGGTGTGACCAACCATGTCGCAGTTCGCGAAGTTCACGATGTAGAAATCAGCGCGATCCTCGTTGATGGCGGCGACAAGCTTCTCGGTAACCTCGGGAGCGCTCATCTCGGGCTGCAGATCGTAGGTAGCGACCTTGGGGGAAGCGACGAGCACGCGCTCCTCGCCCTCCTTGGGCTCCTCGATGCCGCCGTTGAGGAAGAACGTCACGTGGGCGTACTTCTCGGTCTCGGCGGTGTGCAGCTGCTTCAGGCCGTTGGCGGCGATAACGTCGGCCAGGACGTTCTCGGGGAACGTCTTGGGGAAGGCGACCTCGACGTCAAACGTCGGATCGTACTCGGTCATCGTCACAAAGTGCGAAAGCTTGATCTGCTCGCGCTCAAAGCCGTCGAACTCCTTGTCCGTGAACACGCGGGTCATCTGACGAGCGCGGTCGGGACGGAAGTTGAAGAAGATGGCCGCGTCGCCCTCGTGGATGCCCTCGTTGTGGGCAGCGAAGGGCTCGACGAACTCGTCGCCGCGCGGATCCTTCTCGTAGTAGGCCTTGATACCGGCAACAGGGTCGACATCGGCATCGGACGCGTTGACCATGACGTCGTAGGCACGCTGGATGCGCTCCCAACGGTTGTCGCGGTCCATGGCCCAATAACGGCCCGAGACGGTGGCAACGCGAGCGTCGCAACCGGTCTCCTCGGAGATCTTAGCCAGGAAGGCGCAGAACTCACTCATGTAGCCAGCGCCGGACTGCGGGTCAACGTCGCGGCCATCCATGAAGGCGTGGACGCGAACGGTCTTGACACCGTGCTCGGCAGCCATCTTGACCAGAGCCTCGACGTGGTTCATGTGAGAATGAACACCGCCAGGGCTCATAAGGCCCATGAGGTGAAGAGTCTTGGCGTCAGCCTTGACGTCGTCCATAGCCTTGACGAAGACCTCGTTCTTGGCGATGGAGCCGTCCTTGATGGCGTTGTTGATGCGCGAAAGCTCCTGGAACACGATGCGGCCGGCACCGATGTTGAGGTGACCCACCTCGGAGTTGCCCATCTGGCCATCGGGAAGACCCACGTCCTCGCCCGAAGCGCCGAGCGTGGTGTGGGGGTACTTCTCATACAGGCTATCAAGGAAGGGCGTCTTGGCAGCGGCGACGGCGTTCTCGCCATCGGACGGAGCCAGGCCGCAGCCGTCCATGATGATCAGGAGTGCAGGAAGATGACGTTGTGCCATATGTCCTACTCGCCTGCCTTGACGACCATAGAGGCGAAGTCGGCAGCCTTGAGCGAAGCGCCGCCCACGAGGGCGCCGTCAACGTCGGGCTTGGCGACGAGCTCGGCGATGTTACCGGGCTTGGCAGAGCCACCATAGAGAACGCGAATGCCGTTAGCGAGCTCCTCGCCGAACATCTCCTTGAGGGTCTCACGGATAGCGCCGCAGACCTCCTGAGCGTCCTCGGCGGTAGCGGTCTTGCCGGTGCCGATGGCCCAGATGGGCTCGTAGGCCACGACGACCTGCTTGGGGCAGGTGATCTCAAGACCAGCAAGGCCAGCCTTGACCTGGTTCACGACGTGCTCGACATAGGTGCCAGCCTCGCGGACCTCAAGGGACTCGCCGCAGCAGAAGACGGGAACAAGACCTGCGGCAACGAGGGCCTTGGCCTTCATGTTCTGATCCTCGTCGGTCTCGTGGAAGTAGTCGCGACGCTCAGAGTGACCGATGATGCAGTAGGTGCAGCCAGCGGACTTGAGCATGTCGCAAGAGGACTCACCGGTGAAGGCACCCTTGGCCTCCCAGTACACGTTCTGTGCACCGAGGGCGATGGGGGCAGCCTGAATGCGGTCATGAACCGTGGTGATGTCGATGGTCGGAGGGCAGACGAGCACCTCGACGCCGGCCGGAACCTCGGGCAGAGCCTGAGCCAGCTCGTCGGCGAGCTTGGCGGCCTCGGCGACGTCGTTGTTCATCTTCCAGTTGCCAGCGATAAGAAGGGTGCGATTAGGCATCGAGAAGCGCCTCCACTCCGGGCAGGGCCTTACCCTCGACGAGCTCCATGGAAGCGCCACCACCGGTGGAGATCCAGCTCATCTTGTCGGCCAGGTTGAACTTGTTGACAGCTGCGACAGAGTCGCCACCGCCGATGATCGAGGTGCAGTCGGCCTCGGCGACAGCCTCGGCAATAGCCTGGGTGCCGTGAGCGAAGTTGTCGAACTCGAAGACGCCCATGGGGCCGTTCCAGAACACGGTCTTGGCGCCCTTGACGGCCTCGGCGTAAAGCTCCTCGGTCTTGGGGCCGATGTCCATACCCTCACGATCGTCGGGGATAGCGTCGGAAGCGACAACCTCGGGGACAGCGTCCTCGCCAAAGTGATCGGCAACGCGGTTGTCGATGGGGAGCAGGATCTTGACGCCCTTCTCCTCGGCCTTCTTGAGCATCTCGCCGGCGCGCTCGACCCAGTCCTCTTCCTTGAGGGACTGACCGACGGTCAGGCCCTGAGCCAGGAAGAAGGTGTAGGCCATGCCGCCACCGATAATCAGGGTGTCAGCGGAGTCGATGAGGTGATCGAGAACGCCGATCTTGGAGGAAACCTTGGAACCGCCGACGATGGCGACGAAGGGACGCTCGGGCTCGGCGAAGATGCCGGTCAGCGTGTCGACCTCCTTCTCGAGCAGGAAGCCAGCGACGGCAGGCAGGTAAGCGGCGGGGCCCACGACGGAACCCTGGGCGCGGTGAGCGGTACCGAAAGCATCGAGAACGAAGACGTCGCCATAGGAAGCGAGCTTCTTGGCGATCTCGGGGTCGTTCTTCTTCTCACGCTTGTCAAAACGGACGTTCTCGAGAACGAGGACCTTACCCGGCTCGACGGCGGCGACAGCCTCGGCAGCCTTCTCGCCGTAGGTGTCGGCGACAAAGGCAACGTCGAGACCAGAGAGCTCAGCGAGCTTCTTGGCGACGGGCTCGAGGGACAGCTCGGGCTGGAAGCCGGTGCCCTCGGGACGGCCGAGGTGGCTCATGAGGATGACGCGAGCGTTGTGCTCAACGAGATAGTTGATGGTGGGCAGGGCAGCCTTGATACGGGTGGTGTCGCCAACGACGCCATCCTTGATAGGCACGTTGAAGTCAACGCGGACGAGAACGCGCTTGCCGTCGACATCGATGTCGCGGACGGTCTTCTTGGTAAAGGCCATGTTTGCTTCTACCTTTCGTACGTGTCTGCCTCCCATTACGGCAGACGATTTCCTATAAAAAGGGCGCGACCCTAGGGTGTAAGCCCTATAAGGCCGCGCCCTTCTTTAGACGCTCAACGAGCTATTCGCTAAAAGCTAAATTAAGCAACGAACTTCTCGAAGTACTTGATGGTGCGGACCATCTGAGAGGTGTAAGAGTTCTCGTTGTCGTACCAAGAGGTGACCTGAACGAGGGTCTGGCCGTTGCCGAGGTCAGAGCACATGGTCTGAGTGGCGTCGAAGATGGAGCCGTGGGTCTCGCCGATGATGTCGGTGGAGACGATGTCGTCCTCGTTGTAACCGAAGGTCTCGGAGATGGTGGCAGCGTAGGCCTTCATAGCGGCGTTGACCTCGTCGACGGTGACCTTCTTGTCAACGACAGCGTAGAGGTTGGTGATAGAGCCGGTCGGCGTCGGGACGCGCTGGGCGGCACCGATGAGCTTACCGTTGAGCTCGGGGAGAACCAGGCCGATGGCCTTGGCAGCACCGGTGGTGTTGGGGACGATGTTGACGGCGCAGGCGCGGCTACGACGCTTGTTGCCCTTGCGCTGCGGGCCGTCGAGCGGCATCTGGTCGCCGGTCCAGGCGTGAATGGTGGTCATGATGCCGGACACGATGGGAGCGAAGTCGTTCAGACCCTTGGCCATCGGGGCGAGGCAGTTGGTGGTGCAGGAAGCAGCGGAGATGATGTTGTCCTCAGCGGTCAGCGTCTCATGGTTGACGTTGTACACGATGGTGGGCAGATCGCTGCCGGCCGGAGCGGAGATGACGACCTTCTTGGCGCCAGCGTTGATGTGGGCCTGAGCCTTAGCCTTGCTGGTGTAGAAGCCGGTGCACTCGAGAACGACGTCGACGTCGAGGTCGCCCCAAGGCAGGTTGTTGGCGTCGGCCTCCTTGTAGATCTTGATCTCCTTGCCGTCAACGGTGATGGAATCCTCGCCAGCAACGACCTCGTGATCGCGAGCGTAGTTGCCCTGCGTGGAGTCGTACTTCAGCAGGTAAGCGAGCATATCGGGAGAGGTGAGGTCGTTGATAGCGACGATCTCGGAGCCCTCATGACCGAACATCTGACGGAAAGCCAGACGACCGATGCGACCGAAGCCGTTAATAGCAACCTTTACTGCCATTGTGTCTCCTTTCGTAAGGCCCCCGCGAGCTACAGCGCCCGCCGTTGAGGCCCACAAACTAACCACTCGCCTAATATACCTTTTTTTTGACTTGAATTTCACGAGAATGCTCGAAATTGAAAATCAAATTTACGTTAAAACGTTTTAAAGACTAAAATAGCAGTTAAATCCATATATAAGTCGATACTTCAAACTACCTGTTTGCTTCAATGAGCTTTTCAAGCCGTAAAACACGATGGTAGAGGGCCGACTTCGACAAGGGAGGGTCAGCCATCTCCCCCAAATCACGCAGTGACAGATCGGGGTAGCGCTCGCGCAGGTCGCAAAAGACCGCCAAGGCATCCGGAAGCGCATCGCGAAGGCCACGCTGCTCGAGCTCATCGATCAACGCAAGCTGATGCTGGGCGGCACCGGCGCTTCTGGTCTGGTTGGCGAGCTCGGCGTTCACGCGACGGTTTACGTCGTTCTTAACCAATTTGACCGCGCGCGCTTCCTCGATCTCGGCAACGCTGCGCTTGGCGCCGACCAGCTTTAGGAGCTGCTCGATCTCCTCGGCGCTCTTAATGTAGACGGCAAAGGACCCGCGCCGCGCGTTAACGCGCGCATGGACCCCAATCTGCTCCAATAGATCGCAAAGTCCCCGGGCATACTGCTCGCCCTGCACCGCGATCTCCAAATGAAAGTCGCCGCGGGGATCGGCCACGAAACCGCCGGCGATGAGCGCGCCGCGGATGTAGGCAAGCCTGCAGCAGGGACGGGCAACGATGTGCCGGGGAACACCAGCGACGAGCCCTCCCCTGCGGTCGAGAATGCCCAGCAGCACCAGAGCCTTGTCCAGGTCGGGTTGATCGGGCAGGGTAATGAGATAGTTACGGACCTTATGCAAGACCGACTTACGAACGGTGAATTCCGTTTTGAGCTTAAGGATGCGATGCGTCAGTGTGATCATCGTGCGCGCGACGGCGCCCGTCTCGGTCGCGACCGTCAAACGATACCGCCCGGAGCCGGCCAGCGAAAGTGTACCGCTCACACGCGTCAGGGCGGCAAGCGTCGACAAATCGCAGTATTCACATTCGGGTTCGCAGCGCGCGAGCTCGTCACGCACCTCGGCGGTAAACGACATGCAGGCCTATGCTTTCGTGTTGGCGCGCGACAGGTCGCGATGGGAAATGCTCACGTGATACTGGGCGCCTTCCAAATAACGTGCCGTGGCCTCGGCGATGGCAACGCTGCGGTGTTGACCGCCCGTGCAACCGATGGCAATAGAAAGCTGCGGCTTGCCCTCCGCGATATAGCCGGGCATGACCGTATCGAGCAGCTGCGTCCAGGCCTTCCAGAACTCCTGGGTCTTGGGATGGTCCAGAACAAAGTCGGAGACTTTCTTATCGAGGCCGGTCATGGTGCGCATCTCGGGATCGTAGAACGGATTGGGCAGGAAGCGAACGTCGATCATAATGTCCGCCTCGACGGGCATACCGTGTTTAAAGCCAAACGAGAACACGTGAACGTCCATGAGCTGCTGGTCGGACAGCTCAGAAAAAGCCATGCGCAGCTTGTTGCGCAGCGCAGAGGTGCGCAGGCGGCTCGTGTCGATGATCATATCGGCTCGGTCACGCACGCCCTGCAGCTGCAGGCGCTCACGCTGAATCGCATCGGCCGTGGTCTCCCCCGGCTTGGCAATGGGATGGCGGCGGCGGTTTTCGCTGTAGCGACGGATCAGCACCTCGTCGGAAGCCTCAAGAAACACGATATCGCAGCTCATCTCGCGCTCCTCGAGCGCGGCGACGGCATCGAGCAGCTCATCGAACAGGCCTTGGCTACGCAGGTCGCAGGTGACGGCGAGATGCCTGCCCACGCCCGTATTGATGCCGACGAGTTCGGCGAGCTGGGCAATCAGACGCGGAGGCAAGTTATCGATGCAAAAATAGCCCATGTCCTCGAACACGTGCATGGCCTGCGTGCGGCCCGAACCGGACATTCCGGTGATGATGACGATATCGGGGATGCGCTCCGAGCGCTCCGCCGCATCCATGGCATCTCCCTTTTGCATGTGCAGCCTCCTAAAAACAAGCGCGGGACCCAGCAACCCGGATCCCGCGCGGTCAATTGCCTTTATTGAGTATACCGCCCTTAGCGGATACGAGGTCCGTCTTACGCCTCAAGCGCGGCTTTGAACCAACTCGTAATACTCGTGGGGTGCGTAATGGCGGTGCCCACGACAACTGCCCAGGCGCCGGCATCGATTGCGGCGCGAGCCTCCTCGGGCGTGTGCACGCGTCCCTCGCAGATGATGGGAAGGCCGGGGAACTCCTCGGTCGCCTGACGCAGGAGCGGCAGGTCGGGGCCATCGGCCATGGTGCAGTCGATGGCGGCGACGCCGTGAGAAAGCGTGGTGGATACCAGGTCAAAGCCCATGTCGACCGCACGGCGAATATCCTCGATGGTGGCGCAGTCGGCCATCAGGAGCACGCCTTCTTCGTGCAGAGGGCGGAAGGTATCCTCGACGGTCTTGCCATCGGGACGCGGACGATCGGTGGCATCGATTGCCACGATGTCGGCACCGGCGGCAACGCAGGCGCGAGCATGGCGCAGCGTCGGCGTGATGTAGACGCCCTCGTGCCCATCCTTCCACAGGCCGATGACGGGGACCTCGCAGCGGCCCTTAATGGCGGCGATGTCGGCAAGACCCTGGCAGCGGATGGCGGCGGCACCGCCGAGCTCGCAGGCGCGAGACATCTGAGCCATGGTCTCGGGCGTACGAAGCGGCTCGCCCATATACGCCTGAACGCTCACGACGAGCTTGCCCTTCAGGGACTGGATCAAAGGATCAACGGTCATGTTCGACTCAACCTTTCTCAAAACAGCCTTCTGAGACGCCGCACCTTGACGTTCAAACCGTCGCTCGCGTACCGAAGTACGCTTCGCTCCTCTTTCACGTCAATCTGCGGCACCTCAGAAGGCACACTTGGTAGTTATGTTTACTTCAACGAAGCAAGAAGGTGTTCGGCGGCACCGATGAGCGGAGCATCGCCCTCCAGAGAACCGATGAGGATCGGTGTGTTCTGAAGCGGATCGAGCGCTTGGCTGGCATAGCCCTCGTGCACCGAATCCTTCCACGTCTGCGAACGCCAATCGGGACCTTGGTGAATCACGCCGCCCGAAAGCACGATGACCTCAGGGTCCAGGATGTTAGCGAGCGAGCCCAAGCTGGCCCCCAGCGCAAAGCCAGCGTCATGGATGACTTCGGTCGCCTTTGCGTCGCCCGCACGGCACAGGTCGTTCACATCGCGACCGACCGAAGGACGGCTGGGGTCGACGCGGCCAAAACGCTCATCGTACATACGACCAATGGAAGTGCCCGAAGCAACCGACTCCAGATGGCCGGAACGCCCGCAGGCGCAGGGAATACCGGCGGCAGCCGAGCACTCGATGTGGCCCATATGGCCAGCAGCACCATGGAAGCCCTGCATCACGCGGCCGTTCTCGACATATGCGCCGCCGATGCCCGTACCGATGCCAAGACACAAGACGGAGAACTTGCCCTTGCCGACGCCCCAGTGGGCCTCGCCCAGAGCATGAGCCTGCACGTCGCCTACAACGGCAACGGGAAGACCGAGGTCCTCGCGCAGGCGCGGCCCCAACTGAACGCCGGACCAGCCGGGCATGATCTCGTTGGCATACGCGATGGCGCCCGTCTTGGGATCGACGACGCCGGCGGCACCGATACCGACGCCAAGGACCTCGACATCGGGATTCGCCTCGAGAGCAGCCTTGATGGACGCCTCGATACGCTGGAAGACGGCCTCGCCGCCCTCTTGGGCCTCGGTGGGAACCTCGGCCTCAAAAACGGGATGGGGCACACTACCGTCAGCCGGGTACTCCATGATGGCAGTCGCGATCTTAGTTCCGCCGATATCGACAGAGCAGACGTACTTGTTCTCCATGTCGCTCTCCTTAGGAGATAAAAAACAACTACAGGAAATGAAGGCGGTGTTATCGCCGCAACTTAGTAAAGGTTTCCCAGGTGCCCGAGGTTGGGGTGAAAGTGGTCGGGCGTTGACCTAATGGGTCACGCCCGACCACTTGAGCCCCAAGATCGGGTGCCCGGGGAAGCTTTACAGGAGACCGTTGTCCTGGAGGACCTTCTTAATCGCCTCGACGTTCTCGCCGGTCATGGCCTTCACCGGGCGCGGCATGGTCGGGCTGTCGAAGATACCCATGAGGTTCATAGCGGTCTTGAAGGCACCGACGCCACCGGCATAGCCCTGGACGCCCGAGGTGACATCCCAGATGTGCGAAATCTCATTGAGGCGATCCTGCTCGGCCTTGACGGTAGCCCAGTCACCAGCCTGAGCGGCCTTCCACTGACGCACGTAGCCCTCGGGCTCAACGTTGGCGAGACCCGGGACGGAACCGTCGGCGCCACCGAGGTAGGCGCCGTCGACAACAACCTCGTGGCCGGTGAGAATGCTCATCGGATGGCCGTTCTTTTCGTTCTCCTGAACGAGGTAGCGGAACGAGATGTCATCACCCGAGGAATCCTTGACGCCGGCCAGAACGCCCTCGGCGCCGAGCTTGGCAAGGAGCTTCCAGGGGAGCTTGGTGTGAACGCAGACGGGAATGTCATAGGCAAAGATGGGCAGGTCGAGTTCCTCGTGCAGGATGCGGAAGTGCTCCTCGACCTCGGTCATGCCCTGCAGGGCATAGAACGGGCAGGTGGCGACGAGGGCATCGGCGCCCAGCTCCTGGGCGACCTTGCCGTGCTCGATCATGCGCTCGGTCTCGGTATCGATGATGCCGACCAGAACGGGAACGCGATGGTCGACGATACGGACGGCCTCGGCGATAATCTGGCGACGGCGCTCGTCGGTGGAGAAGACGACCTCGCCCGAGGATCCCAAGAAGAACAGGCCATCGACGCCGGCATCGATCATGCGGTTGATGCTGCGCTCAAAGGAGGCAACGTCGAGCTGGTGATCTTCGGTATCGGGAACAACGACGGGAGGGATAACGCCGGTGAATTTCTGAGTTGCCACAAGAATCTCCTTAGTTGTCTGGCGGGCGGCCCTATGCCACCCACTCTTGTTGGCAGTGTCCAGGCCGTCTAGGCCAAAGAACACGAGTAGAACGTTTGGTTAAAAAAGTCGACGACTTCGTTTTCGAACGCATTGATGCGCTCGTGAGCGTATTTTGCATAGATGATATGCCTCCGGTCACACTCAAGACCGTTGAATACGGCAAACTGATCCTTGGGATCGCTCACGGTATCCATAAGCGATGTGCCCATGAGCACCGATCCGCGCACCCGAGACGACAGCGCCTCGAGGCCACCGGGAATTGGATTGGCAACCGCCGTGCAGGCGAGGCCCCGCTCGTCCAGAGCAGAAACCGCCAGCGCGACTCCGCCGCCAAGGCCCTCGCCCCATGCAAAGATGCGGTCGGGGTCCACGCCATCAAGATTACGCGCCACCTTCGCCATCGCGCAACCCCAACGGACGCGCTTGACAAAAGCAGGAGAGGCAATCCCCTGCTGCAGCTCGCTGGATCCAATCGCCTCATCGTCCAGCGCAAGCACGGCATATCCCATGGCCGCAAACCTCGTCATGTGATGCCATCCCCGCACGGGTCGGTCGATGTCGTGAAACATCAGACATAGCGGCACAAGCTCGGATGCTCGGGCGCGACCGGCAGGCTCGATCAAACGCGCGTGGACCACATCGCCACTAAGCTCAAAGGAAACCTCGGAGTAGCGGGCATACGGATTGGCGAAATCGATCGCCGTAATACTCGGCCCGCAAACCTCAAGGTCCGAAGCGGCTATCTCTAATTCGGAAACATCCGCAGAAGCATCACCGCGCCAATCCCGGAAATCAGCGAGCCTTGACGAAACCGTTCCAGGAATTCCCACGAGTCCGGGGACAATCAGCTCGTCAACATTGCTCTCGCACTTAGACATGAGCCTCCCCTCCCTTGCAGAAAAACGGAATGATCAGATCATCAAAGTCCTGAATCTCCTCGTGGCCAAAGCCCTCAAAGAACTCATGACGCTTGTCGCAGGACAGGTTGTTGTACACCGCAAACTGCGTCGCCGGCGGACAGACGATATCGGCTGTGCCCGTGCCAAACAGAACGGGGCATTTGACCATGGGGGCAAAGTTCTTGGAATCGAAGTACGCCAGTTTGGCATAGGCTTCCTCGATACGAGTCGAGTCCTCGTCAAACCAACGCGACCAATAGCGCAGACCCTCGTAGGCAATATCGTCGGCGTCCAGATCCCAAACCAGGCGGAAGTCCGATAAGAAGGGATAGAGGATGGCCGCGCGATTGATAAGCTCGCTGTTAAGCGCGCAGGTCGCAATACCCAAACCGCCACCCTGCGATGCGCCGTTCACATACACGCGGGTAAGATCGATGCCCTCGAGCTCGCGAACGATGCGGCACAGAATGCGGATATCCTGATGTAGGCGGACATAGTAGAGGTTGGCCGGATCGCCGTCGATACCGGCGACGATATGGCCCGCGACCGTTGTGCCCTCAAATCCACCAATGTCCTCGGAGGGACCTCCTTGGCCGGGGCAGTCGAGGGCGATGAGCGCCATGCCCATGCCCGAAAACGACGCCTGCTCAAACCAGCTGCGGCTCGCACCCGGATATCCATGGAACTGAAGCACCAGCGGCATGGGCTCCTCCGAGACCGGCTTGAGGTACTTGGCATGCAGGCGTGCACCACACATGCCGGTATACCAGAGGTCGAAAAACCGACAGGTCGCGGAATCCGCAACCGAAGCCGCCTCAATCGCGTAGTCGAGCTCGACGGCGTCGGCCTCGGCCATGCGGTCCTTCCAAAAGAAATCGAAATCCGATGGACGGGGCATAGCGCCTCGATATTCACCAAATTGCTGTTGTAGCTCCTGAGCACTTGGCATGGCTCGTGAACCCAACCTTTCGAAATCGCAACGGAGGTGCGCCCGGCAAGGGAACCGGGCGCAAGGGAGGGAAAGCGAGGCTACTCGCCGAGCTTGGGATGCAGCAGCGACGGCGCAGCGCCGAGCAGCATCTTGGTGTAGGGGTCCTGAGGGTGCTGGAAGACCTGCTTGGCCTCGCCATGCTCGACGATCTTGCCGCCATTCATAACGATGATATCGTCAGAGATATAGCGGACCGTCTGGATGTCATGGCTGATGAACACCATGGCCAGGCCGAGCTCCTTCTTAAGGTCGGTCAGCAGGTTCAGAATCTGCGCGCGGACCGAAACGTCCAGAGCCGAGGTGGGCTCGTCGGCGATGATGGCATCCGGGTTCAGCGACAGGGCACGGGCAATTGCGACGCGCTGGCGCTGGCCGCCCGAAAGCTGGCCGGGAAGAACCTCGGCGGCGGAGCTGGGCAGACCGGTGAGCTCCAAGAGCTCCTTGACGCGCTTCTCCTGCTCGGCCTCGGTACCCAGGTTGTGGACGCGCATGGGGTCGAGCAGTTGCTCGCGAACGACCATGCGGGGGTTGAGCGCCGTGGCCGGGTTCTGGAACACGACCGAGATGACGCGACCCATGTGGCGACGGTCCTCGGCGGTACGTTTGGTAACGTCCTTGCCCTTAAAGTAGACCTTGCCGCTCGTGGGGGCCTGCAGGCCGCACATGACGTTGGCGGTGGTGGACTTTCCGCAACCGGACTCGCCGACGATGCCGATGGTCTGTCCGGGCATGAGCTTAATCGTTACACCCTGGACGGCGTGAACCAGGTTGGGGTGCAGAATCGAGCCGGTACGGGTCCTAAAGGTGACGTGGACGTCATCAAGGAAGATGATCGGCTCGACGCCGTTGACTGCGGTCTCGCTCATCTACATCACCTCCGCGTGAGGGGTCAAACCATTTGCCTTGAGCACCTCGTCGGGGAGCTCGGAATAGAAGTGCTCGGTGCCGGGCACGCGCTTGAAGACCGGACGGGTGTCCAGGCCAATGCGCGGATGGCTCGAGCGGGGCGCGAAGCGATCGCCCTTGGGGAAATCGCGCGGGCTCGGAACGGCGCCGGGCACCTGGTGCAGGCGGCCCGAACCGCTCTCGATGGACAGGACGGAACCCAGAAGGCCACGGGTGTACTCGTGGATCGGGTTGGTGAGCAGCTCCTTGGTGGGCGCCTGCTCGATAACCTGGCCGGCGTACATAACCGTGATGTTATGAGCGACCTCGGCGACCAGTGCAAGGTCGTGCGAAACGAAGATCATGGCAAAGCCGAGCTTGGCCTGAAGGTCGTTAAGCAGTTTGATGACCTGCTTCTGGACGGTAACGTCCAGAGCGGTCGTGGGCTCGTCGCAGATGACCAGCTTGGGGTCGCGGGTAAGGGCCATAGCGATCAGAACGCGCTGACGCTGACCACCGGAAAGCTCATGCGGATAGCTCTCGAGCGTACGCTTGGGGTCGAGGCCCACGAGCTCCAGGAGCTCCTCGGCGCTACGGGTGCCGCCGCGCTTGGTAAGCTGCTTCATCTGGGCAGAGATGAGCATGGAGGGGTTAAGCGAGGACAGGGCGTCCTGATAGACCATAGCGATATCGGTACCGCGCAGGCCGAACCACTCCTTCTTGCTCATCTTGAGCAGGTCGCGACCCTCCCAGAGAACCTCGCCGGAAAGATGCTCGTCATCGTCGGTCAGGCCCATGATGGCCAGCGTGGTGATGGACTTACCGCAACCGGACTCGCCCACCAGACCCATGGTCTGACCAGGACGGACGTCAAAGTTGACATGGTCGACGACGTTGATATCACCGTGATGCTCAAACTGGATGCAGAAGTCACGGACCGAGAGAATCGGTTCGACAGACTCGTCGGGCACATGGCGATCGTCACGCTTGAGCTCGACATCGCGCAGGGCGCCAAGGCGAGCGGAGAGGGACTGGGCCTGCTCCTTGTAGGCGCGAACGGGGTCGGAGACCAGCAGGTCGGCCTCGCGACGCTTGGAGGAATCGGTCGGATCCAGGGCGGCGGAGGGAGCAGCGGCCATGGCGTCGGTAATGCCCTCGGAGAGGATGTTGAGCGCCAGGCAGGTGATCATGATGGCCAGGCCCGGGAACAGCGCCTGCCACCAACGGCCGGCGAGCACGCCGCCGCGGGCGTCGGCGAGGATGTTGCCCCAGGTAGCGGTGGGCTCCTGGATACCAGCGCCGATGAAGGTCAGCGAGGCCTCGAAGATGATGGCGTCGGCGACCAGGGTAACGGTGAAGACCATGATCGGGGCGATGCAGTTACGTAGAACATGCTTGATCAAAATCCACGGAGCCTTGGCGCCGGAAACGATGACCGCGCGGACATAGTCCTCGCCGTACTCGGACACGATGTTGGCGCGCACGATACGGGCAATCTGCGGAGTGTACATAAAGCCGATGGCGAAGATGATCGACGGCACGGAGTTGCCCAGGATGGAGACGAAGACGGCCGCGAGGGCGATGCCCGGGATGGACATGATGATGTCCAGGATACGCATGATCGTCTCGGAGACGGCCTTACGCGAAACCGCTGCAAGGGCGCCCACGACCGAGCCGCAGACCAGAGCCATGGCAGTGGCGCCAAAGCCGATGATCAGCGAGTAACGACCACCGTAGAGCATACGCGACAGAATGTCGCGACCCTTATCGTCGGTACCGAAGATAAATCCGTTGCCGGGAGCCTGGCGAGCCGTAAAGATCTCGACCGGGCTATAGGGGGCAAGAAGGGGCGCCAGAATCGCAGTCAGGGCGACCAGCACCAGCACGACGGCGGCAATCTTAGAAGACAGCGTCATCTTCTTCCAGCCACCGAGCTTGAGCCCCTTGGAGGCAGCCTTCTCGAGCTGCTCGGTTTGCTTCTCTCGAATCTTTACCATAATCTACACCGTCCTGATGCGCGGGTTGATGAGCAGGTAGAGCATGTCAACCACGATGTTGATGATGATGAAGGCAAGAGCAACGACGATGACGACGCCCTGAACCAGGTTCGCCTCGTTGCCCTGAACGCCCTGCAGAATCGCGGTGCCCATGCCGGGGAGGTTGAAGATAACCTCGATGACGACGGCGCCGCCCATGAGGTAACCGATCTTAAGACCGAGGGTGGTGACCGGGGTGATCAGCGCATTGCGAAGAACGTTGATGCCGACGACGACCTTCTCGGGAACGCCGGCGCCGCGAGCCATACGGACATAATCCTTGTCGAGCTCCTCGACCATGGCGGTACGCACGATACGAGTCATCTGGCCCGTCAGCGGAAATGCCAAGGCGATAGCGGGCATGATCATACGTCCCAGATAGCCAACCGGATTCGTGGTGAAGTGAGGCAGAGCACCCGATGCCGGGAGCACCTTAAGGTAGGAAGAGAACAGCAGGATCAACAGAACGGCAAGCCAGAACGACGGGGTTGCCAAGCCGGCGATGGAAAAGACGCGGATCACTTGGTCCGGCCATTTGTCGCGATACAGTGCCGCGATGACGCCGAGCAAAAACGAAACGACCGCACCGATGGCAAGACCGATAAAGGTCAGCTGCATCGTGACGGGCAGGGCCGTGGAGATGCGCTTGGCAACGGAGTTGCGAGCAGCACCATAGGTGCCCATGTCGCCATGGATCAGATCGCCCATATAGCGCACGTAGCGCACGGGCCAGGGGTCGTCCAGACCATACTTCTCATGGTACTCGGCAACCGCCTCGGGCGAGGCACCGTCACCCAACGCCGTGTAGGCGGGGTCGGTCTTGGAGAACGACATAAGGAAGAACACCAGGACGGTGACGCCCAATGCCATGATCGGCAGCGCCACAAGACGCCTTCCAATCAAACGTAGCAAGTTGTTCACGTTCTCTCCCCTTTCTTTTGTCGGTAGGACCAACTGGTATATGAGTACGGATACTCATTACAAGACCCGAGCGACATCGTTGCCGCCCGGGTCTTTGTTTCAACTATGAGGATACGGTCCCAACGACCGACATCCTGCATATAGACTCAAGCGAGTCTTACGCCTTGACGGTCGCAACGCCCCTGAAGGACATGCTCGTCGTGCCGATGCCCTTGAAACCATCGAGGGCCTCGCCATTGGGCGCAGTGGACGGATCGTCCCAAGAAGCGGAGACGGTCTTGACGTGGACAACGGGGTACAGAACGGCGTTGTCGGCAATGATGTCGAAACACTCGTTCCACTTCTTCTGCTGCTCGTCGCCCTCGGCGGCAAGAGCCTCGTCCATGAGACCGTGGAGCTTCTGCCACTCAGCGGACTCCTTCCACGGGCAACGGGTCTGCATCCAGACGTTGTCGCCGTACCACCAGTTGAGCAGCAGGTCGGGGTCGGCGCCGAAGCAGGAAGGATCGCCAGGGGCAAGGAGGATATCGTAGGCCTCGCCGCCGTCGATGGCGGCGTAGGTGGCCGGCGAGGTATCGGTCTGGATGGTCACATCGAAGCCGAGAGCGTCGAGGTCGTTCTTGACCTGGGCGGCCATGCCCTTAATCTGCTCGTTGTCGGTGGTGCGCAGGGTGATGGCACCCGGGGTGATGCCAGACTCCTCGATGAGCTTCTTAGCCTTCTTGGTGTCGGTCTTGTACACCGTGGAAGCCTCATGATAGTTGGTGAAGCTCTTGGGCAGGTAGCAGCTGGCAGCGGTGGCAAGGCCGGCGAAGGTGTTGCTGACCATCTTCTCGGTGTCGAGCGCATACATGACAGCCTGACGGACCTTGACGTTGTTCCAAGGCTCCTTGGCGACGTTGAACATGATGAAGCGGGTGCCGAAACCCTGAACGTTGTCAATCTTGCAGCCGGCGCTCTCGAGCTGGTCGACGGCGTCAGCGGTAACGAGCTCCATAACGAGCGTGGAGCCCTCCTGCTGAGCGGTAACGCGAGCAGTGGGGTCGGTCAGGATGCTGTACTGGATCTTCTTATCCTCGGCAGCATACTCACCGTTGTACTCGGGGTTGGGAACCAGGGTGATCTCGGTATCGGAGATAGAGTCGTACATCCAGGGGCCGGAGCCGATCGGCTGCTTGGCGCGATCCTCCTCGGTCTGGGTGGCCGGGGTAACGCGGACGATGGCCAGACGATCCTTGAGCAGGGAGAAGTTGGGGACCTTGGTCTTGACCGTCACGGTGCTGGCGTCCTTGGCCTCGATGGACTCGAAGGGCTGGAAGAACGGAGCATAGGTAGCGGAAGCGGCGCAAGCGGTGTAGGAGGCAACGACATCGTCAGCGGTGACCTCGGTGCCATCGGAGAACTTGGCGCCCTTGCGGATGGTGACCTCGAAAGTGGTGTCGTCCACAGACTTGGGATCGTCGGTGGCGAGCTCGTTGAAGGTGCTGTAGTCGTGGTAATCGATGCCGTAGAGGCCCTCGACGACGTGCCAGTTAGCACCCAGGCCCACAGCGGAGCCGGTGCTGGCGGGATCGAAGCTGGACGGAGCGTAAGCGGAACCAGCGGTGATCACGCCGCCGCCACGGTTGGCGGAATCGGTGGAGCCGGAAGCGGAACCCTCGTCGCTAGAGCTGCCACCGCAGCCAGTGAGACCAAGGCCGGCGACAGCAGCGACGCTGCCGGTGAGGCCGAGGAACGAACGCCTGGACATACCCTTGTTGATGATGGCCATGTCTTCTCCTATCAATAGAGAATCTTACTCGGGAGCACCTAGACGTGCCCCCGCGCAACTTGCGGACGATATATACCTTACCTACCGACGAACCCAACTGAGGTGCCGCGCTCGGCGACCGATACATACATACGCTTGAACGGTATTTACTACCGTTCACCGAATTCATTGACAAATGATTCGCCAGACAGTATGTATCGGCGAGGTGAGATATCAGTCTTCGTCAACCCGCAGGATAGCAGGGTTGTTCACCATGACTAGTCAAACGTTTTAGCGTTAATAAAACCCGAAACCAGCATGCAATCATGGCGAAATAAATGGTTGAAAATCACGCAATCATGTATATCAGTAGTTTAGGCTCGTGTTTAGCTATCGGAATGGCCAGCCGCCGCCTCGGCGCGCTCGGCATTCCACGCAACGAGCGCCTCGTGGACCGCCTTGGCAACATCGGCAGGTATGCCGCGAACTTCCGCGATCTCTTGCTCGCTCGCCGCGCGCAAACGCTTCATCGAACCAAAATGGCGCATAAGGGCACGTTTTCTGGTGGGTCCCACGCCTGGAACGTCATCGAGTACCGAAACTGTCATGGCTTTATCGCGCAACTCACGATGGAATGTGATTGCAAAACGGTGCGATTCATCGCGCACCTGTTTAATTAGATAGAGCGAAGCAGACCCGGTCGGCAGCACGACGGGAGTCTCGTCCCAAGGCACGAAAACTTCCTCATCGGCCTTTGCCAAGCCACAAACTGGTATATCGAGCCCAAGAGCCTCAAGTTGCTTGATCGCAGCGGTCAATTGCGGCTTACCGCCATCGACAACGAGCAAATCGGGGCGCGAGCCAAAACGCTCGTCGGCCATGCGCTCGGGAGCATAGCGTCGTCCCAAAACCTCGGACATCGACACGAAGTCGTTTGCCTCGTCCAATTCGGCCTGAATTTTAAAACGACGGTACTGGCTCTTGTCGGCGCGTCCGTTGGTAAACACCACCATCGAGGCGACCGTAAAGGTGCCATGCAGTGTAGAGATATCGAAGCACTCGATACGCAACGGCGGCGATGGCAGCGCCAACGCACTTTCGAGCTCCAGGAGCGCTTGATTGGTGCGGTCGTCAGCGTACCCCGTTCGCATCATGTAGCGCATGAGGGCATGGCGCGCATTTTTGGATGCCATATCGAGCAGACGGTACTTTTCGCCACGCTGCGGCCTATGGAGATGGCATGAACGCTCGCGCTTGCCCGCAAGCCACTCCCCCAGCGCCTCCGCATCCTCAAGCTCGACAGAGAGGTTTATCTCAGCTGGAATATCAGCCGTCTCGTCGTAATAGCGCTTAAGAAAGCCCGATTGAAGTTCCTCTTCGTCGACATCCAAACCCTTATCGAGAATAAACTCGCAGGTTCGAACCGTTCGGCCCTCGCGAACGACGAAGACGCAAGCGGCGGAGATGGTCTCCTCGCGATAGAACCCGATGACATCGATATCGACACTGGAGGGAAAAACGACTTGCTGACGATCGTCCAGACCCCTGATGACCTCCAAACGACGTTTGACGCGTGCCGCGCGCTCAAAGTCGAGCGCCTCGGCTGCATCCGTCATCTCGGAGGTCAGCTCATCGACGACATCCTTGCGATGGCCCGACAAAAAGCGCTCGACACGCTTGACGTTCTTGGCATAGTCTGCCGGGGAAATCGCGCCGACACACGCACCCGGGCCGCGCCCGACATGGTAGTCAAAGCAGGGACGCCCGTTTTGCGCGCAAATCATATTGACGATGTCTTCCTCGCCCTTATGGGACTCGACGATACGACGACAACGACGCCACTCCGCACAGGATGCGGAGCAGATGGGGATAACCTTGCGCAGCGTATCTATCGTCTCACGTGCCGCACGGCTATCGGTATAGGGTCCAAAATAGCGCGTTCCCGGCTTATGACGCTCACGCGTATATTTGATAGCGGGATACAGGTCGCCCTTTGTAATGGCGATAAAGGGGTAGCTCTTGTCATCCTTGAGGTCGACGTTAAAGTACGGATGGTACTGACCAATCAAATTGCGCTCGAGCACCAACGCCTCATGCTCGGTCTCCACCACGATATAGTCAAAGCTCGCCACCAGCTGCATCATCAGCGGGATCTTTTGACGCTCATCCTGCAGTGTCACGTATTGACGCATGCGGGCGCGTAGGTTTTTCGCCTTGCCCACGTAGATGACATCGCCCTTGGCATCCTTCCAAAGGTAGCAACCGGGCTGTGTGGGAACGCGCGAAACCTGCTCGGCAAGCGTTGGTATGTTGTCGTGACCGGCCACGCGCACCTACTTGCGACGAAGCAGCGCCGAGACCTCGGGCATCTTAAGGACGACGGCAAGGCCAAAGGTAACAGCAAGCGAGACGACACCCGCAACGCAAACGTAGCCAAGAGTAATCAGAATCGAGCCACCAAGTGCCCCGACAAAGTGCTCAAGCGCCCACATGACGCCGGCGCCTGCGGCAGCACCCAGGCCACCGAGCAAAAGGCCAAAGAAACCGCCATGCAGGATAGATTTGACCTGAAGACCACGCAGACGACGACGCAGCCACCACAGCGAACAGCCGACCAAGATCACGTAGTCGACGACATACGAAAGCGCGATTGCGGGCATACCGAAGCCCAGTACAACGCCAAACAGCAGAACCGAGCCGGCCTGGCCGATGGCGGAATACAAGCAATAGCGGCTATAGGGCTTCATGTCGAGCAAGGCAGAGAAGCTCTTCTGCATCAACACGACCACGCCGTAGAGCGGCAGCGAGAACGCCAGGTAGACAAGGAACTCGGACACCAGCGCCACACCGGACTCATCGAACTTGCCAGCGCAGTAGATCATGTTGAGCGGACGCGCGAAGACAATCAGGTACAGCGCGAATGGAATCAGGAAGAACAGCATCTGGGCGACGCCACGCGAAATGCCCGTGCGGACGCTGTCGTAATCCTTCTCCTGTGCGTCGTGAGAGAGCTCGGTATAGAGCGCCGTCGAAAGCGAGGCGGCAATCAGCGCGTAGGGTAGCGTGTACCACAGGCGCGCATAGGCGATGACGGAAGGACCAGTCTCGGGCTGGACCACCAGCGCAGCAGCGTTGGTGATAGAAGTCGAGACAAACATGCACACCGTGGCGAGCAGCGTCGGGATACCGAGCGCAATCGTCTGGCGCAGTGCGGGGTCCTTAAAGTCGATATGGATATGGGGATGCACGCCGTGCTTGCCAAGCGCGGGGATCTGACATGCCATCTGAACAAAGACACCGAGGGTCGTACCGGCCGCAATCAAGATGATGCCGGCACGTTCGCCAAACTGTGCGGACACGGGCGCAAAGCCCATAAAGCTCGCAATGACGATCACATTGTTGAGGACCGGGGCAAACGTCGACCAGAAGTAGTCGCGGTGTGCGTTGAGGACGCCCGAAAACACCGAGCCCAAACCATAAAACAGAATCTGGATGGCAAAGAAACGGAACATGAACGCAGCGGTATCCATGCTGCCGCCGTCACCCGAAAGGAACGATTGCGTCCAGATAAAGCCCGGGGCGAACACGGTCCCCAGCAACGAAATGCCACCCAGCACCAATAGCAGAATACCGAGCAGGTTGCCCACGTACTCGTTAGAGGCCTCGCGACCCTGCTCACGCCTCACGCCCATGTACACGGGCAAAAACGCCGTCACGAGCATGCCGCCCATCACGAGTTCGTAGAGCATATTGGGCAGGTTGTTGGCGACCTGATAGGAAGACGAGAGCAGCGACATGCCGATAGCGGCCGCCATTGCCCACGTGCGGATAAAACCGGTGACGCGAGACACGATGGTCAGGATGGTCATAAGCCCGGCGGAACGACCAACCGTGGAGTAGTCCGACGAGCCCATGTCGTCAGTGTCGTCTCGCGACGAAGAAGCTTCGGATGAGGGTGTCTGAGGCGCAGATTCTTTTGCAAAATGAGCTCCGCGCTTCAATTCTTCCTGCGGCATCGCTCAGTCCTCTCTCGTAATCGCGGCAACCGTCGCCCCGCAAAATGCAATTAAATCATCGGGTGCAAGCTCGAGCTGATAACCACGCTTGCCTCCCGAAATAAAAATGGTATCCCAAAGGACACACGTCTCATCAATGAGCGTCCGGTAGCGTTTTTTCATACCGACCGGGCTGCAGCCGCCGCGAACGTAGCCAGTCGCCGCAAGCAAATCCTTCACATGCATCATGGCCAAGGACTTCTCCCCCGCGGCACGCGCGGCGGACTTTAGATCGAGCTCGTCGGCAACAGGGATGCAGCACACGACATAGTCGTTGGACGGTGTCACACAGACCAAAGTCTTAAATCCTTGACCGGGCTCCTCGCCAAGCTGCTCCGAAATCGCGACCCCCAGGCCCACCGACTCATCACCATCGTCTTCGTACGTATGTAGAACATAGGAAATGCCGGCGCTTTCCAGCTCGCGCATCGCATTGGTTTTTGGCGTCTTTACAGCCTTTGCCATGACATATCCTTTCCCTCGCATTCGGACGTAAGGATTAAGTATATGTCCAATTCGGCTGCATACGTCACTTCGGCACAGCAAGCGCCATCGAATCACAAGGAGTCGATGGCGCCCATAAACTGAATCGTCTATTTATTGAGCATCAAGTTGAGCCTGACGCTCCCGGTCACGCCTGAGCAACGGCGCCAAAAACTTGCCCGTATAACTCTGCGGACAGTCCGCAACCTGCTCCGGTGTGCCCGAAACCACGACGGTTCCACCGCCGTTACCGCCTTCGGGACCCATATCGATCAGGCGGTCGGCAACCTTGATGACATCAAGGTTGTGCTCAATCACCAGCACGGTGTTGCCCGCATCGACCAAGCGCTGCAGCACATCGAGCAGCTGGCGGACGTCCTCAAAATGAAGGCCGGTCGTCGGCTCGTCCAAAATATAGAACGTCTTGCCCGTCTGGCGTCGATGAAGCTCCTTGGCGAGCTTCACACGCTGTGCCTCGCCGCCCGAGAGCGTCGTGGCGGGCTGGCCCAGGCTCACGTAGCCCAAGCCTACATCGTACAGCGTCTGGAGCTTGCGCTTAATCTGCGGGATATTCCCAAAGAAGGCCAGCGCCTCGGTGACGCTCATGTCGAGCACGTCCGAGATGGTCTTGCCACGGTAGGTGACCTCGAGTGTCTCGCGGTTGTAGCGTTTACCGCCGCAAACTTCGCAGGGAACGTAGATATCGGGAAGGAAGTGCATCTCGATCTTGATCTGTCCGTCGCCCTTGCACGCCTCACAGCGCCCGCCACTCACATTAAAGGAGAAACGACCCGGCGAGTAGCCGCGCGCCTTCGACTCCGGCGTACTCGCAAACAGCGCGCGAAGATCATCCCACAGGCCGATATAGGTAGCAGGGTTGGAACGCGGCGTGCGGCCAATCGGCGACTGGTCGATATCGATAACCTTATCGATACACTCGATGCCCTCGATTTTCTTATACGGACCCACAGGGCGCGTCGAACGGTGAATGGCATTCGTAAGGGCAGGCGCAATAGTGTCGGTAACCAGGGAGCTCTTGCCCGATCCCGACACGCCGGTAACAACCGTAAGCGTACCAAACTCGATCTTGGCGGTAACGTTTTTGAGGTTGTTGGCGCGGGCGCCCGTGATCTTAAGGCAGCCGCGACCGGGCTTGCGGCGTTCATCGGGAACCCGAATCATTCGCTTGCCGGTCAGGTAGGCACCCGTCATCGAATCGGGGCACGCCATGATATCGGCAGGCGTTCCCGCGGCGACCACGTGTCCGCCGTTCACGCCCGCACCGGGGCCCATGTCGATCACATAGTCGGCAGCACGAATCGTATCCTCATCATGCTCGACGACGATGACGGTATTGCCGATATCGCGTAGGCGCTCAAGCGTCTTGATCAGGCGCTCGTTATCGCGCTGATGAAGACCGATCGAGGGCTCGTCCAGAATATAGAGCACGCCCATGAGACCCGCGCCGATCTGCGTTGCCAGTCGAATACGCTGGGCCTCGCCTCCGGAAAGCGTCGCCGAGGCACGGTCGAGGGTCAGATAGTCGAGTCCGACATCGACCAGAAAGCGCAGGCGCTCCAGGATTTCCTTAACGATGCGCCCGCCGATAAATTGTTGGCGCTCGGTAAGCTCCAAGCCCTCAAAAAACTCGAGCGACTCGCGACACGATAGGCAGCAGACCTCGTAAATGGACTTACCGCCTATGGTAACGGCGAGCATCTCGGGGCGCAGACGAGCACCATGGCAACTCGAGCACGGCTCCTCGCGGATGTACTTCTCCAAGCGCGCCTTGGTGTTCTCATTCGTCGTCTCGGTATAGCGCTCGTACAGGATATTGCGCACGCCCGAGAACTTGGTGTCCCACTGGCTGCGGCGCCCATCGAGCTTTTGATAGTCGACCGAAATCTTCTGGTCGCCCATGCCGTCTAAAAACGCGCGACGCACCCGCGGAGGCAGATCCTCCCACGGCGTATCGACGCTCACCTTAAAATGCTTGCAGACCGCGGCAAAGATTTGCGGATAGTAGTTGGAATTGCCGAACAGGCTGCCAAAGACACCGTCGGCAATCGACTTTGAGGGGTCTTCGATCAGCGCCTCGGCATCGACCGTCTTCTTAAAACCCAGGCCATCGCACTCGGGGCACGCGCCATAGGGAGCGTTGAACGAAAAATCACGCGGCTGAAGATCGTCAATGGAGTGACCATGCTCCGGGCACGCCAAGGCCAACGAATACTCCAGCAGCTCGCCCTCGGTCCCCTCGGGAGCATCACGATCGGGCAGCATGTACACGTTTACATTGCCGTGAGCCAGCGCGGTCGCCTGCTCAACAGACTCGGCGATACGGCCCAGAGAGTTCTCACGGATCACGATGCGATCGACCACGACCTCAATATCGTGCTTGAACTTCTTGTCCAGATCGATCGGATCGTCGAGCGAGCGCACTTCACCGTCGACACGCACGCGGCTAAAGCCCTCGGCGCGAAGGTCCTCAAACAGTTTGGTGTACTCGCCTTTTCGCCCGCGCACCACCGGTGCCAGCACAAACGCGCGACGGCCCTCCCCCGCCGCCAAGACCTTGTCGGCAACCTGGTCGGTCGTCTGACGCTCAATGACGCGGCCGCATTCGGGACAGTGCGGGGTGCCCACACGGGCGAACAGCAGGCGCAGATAGTCATAAATCTCGGTTACGGTGCCAACCGTCGAGCGAGGGTTTTTAGACGTCGTCTTTTGGTCGATCGACACCGCCGGCGAAAGGCCGTCGATTGAATCCAAGTCGGGTTTGTCCATCTGACCCAAGAACTGGCGCGCATAGCTCGAAAGACTCTCGACGTATCGACGCTGGCCCTCGGCATAGATAGTGTCAAATGCCAGCGAACTCTTGCCCGAGCCAGAAAGACCGGTAATGACCACGAGTTGGTCACGCGGAATGGAAACATCGATATCACGGAGGTTGTGCTCACGAGCGCCGCGAATAACGATAGAAGAATCAGACATGGAAGCTCCTTGCCTCCTATTGCATCGAATCATACTGCCGATGAGTTTAGCGCACTCGACGCGCACAGATGTTCGTAATACAAGATTCGCAGACCTTTAGCTTTGCGTATCGGGCGCTTTGTTTCTCGAAATGCCGTGGAAAGGTTACAGTAATCTAATACTGAACTTAATTTGCTGTAACAGAGGAACGTCCATGACCGAAGATATCCCCCTTGAAATCACTTCGAGCGACATGGCCAATCTGCCCATATTCATCGCCGTCCTTATCGTGGCCGCCGTCGTCGTGCGCGTGTATTTTTCAATTAAACGCAACGAAAAGCCACCCATTGCCCGCGTCTTTTGGTGCGCGACGCTCCTCATCCCGCTCGGCGTGGTAGCTGCATGGGTTACGAATCAATTGCTCGTAAATGAGGGCAGCTCCCTATGGGTCCTTTCTTATTCGGCGCTCGGTGCTGCCGCCGTCATGCTTCTTGTCGAGCCCTTGGTTTCGGGACTTATCGACCAAACCGATCTTGCGACGGGAACGGTTGCCTGTATTTGCCGTGACATCCTTGTCATCGCCGCTGTTTCAGCGCTCTCGTTCGTTTCACTCGAAATTGCCTGTAACGAAACGTTCTATCGCATTCCCGCCAACTCATTCGGGTTTTCCGTCGGGCTGCTCGCGACGGTTCTGCTCTCCCTTTATTTGCTGGGACAGCGTCATGGAGGCGTCATGGCCCTCGTGCCCGTCGCCTGTTGCATCCTTGGCATTGCCGAGCACTTCGTCATAACGTTTAAAGGTGAGGCCATCCTGCCAAGCGATATCTTGGCCCTTGGCACCGCAATGGAAGTGAGCGAGGGATACGAGTTTACCTTTACCGCCGGAATCGTAACCTCTCTCGCCCTGCTGGAGATTTCCCTGGGGCTTCTTTCGCTCATCCGACCGCGAAAGCTCCGTACGCCCACCCATGTCTTCCCCGCTATCGCCACTAACCTCTGCGCTTTTCTGCTAGTGACCGTTGTGGGGCTCTCAGGCTTTTCCAACATCGACTTGGAGCAGGCGCTGGATTTTGGATTTGACCGTTGGCAGCCCATCACCACGTATGCGTCTCAGGGTTTTATCACTTCGTTCACCGAAATGGTCAACGAGTTGCCCATTGAGAAGCCCGAAGACTATACGCCCGATGAGGCGCAGAGCATCGAGCAGGAGCTCGCCGCCACCTACGACAGCACGTATGGCTCGAGCGAGCAGCGCGCGGCGGCCGTTGCCCAGTTCAATGAAATCAAGCCGACGATTGTTGCCGTCATGAACGAGAGTTTTAGCGACCTTTCGTGCTTTGAGCAGCTCCAGGCGGCCGGGTACACCGGCCCCGCATTCTACAACTCGCTTCCCGACACACTTGTTCGCGGCACCATGCTCGCTTCGGTCGCCGGTGGCGGAACGGCGAACTCCGAATTCGAATTTTTAACCGGAGCGACAACGGCATTTGTCGGATTGGGCAAAATCCCCTATCAGCTGTATCAGATGAATGGCGTAAACAGCCTGGCAAAGGACCTTAAAGAGCTTGGGTATACCGCTACCGCTATGCACCCGCAAAACCCCGTCAACTACCATCGAGATAAAATCTATCAGCAGCTGGGCTTTGGAGACTTTCTTTCAATCGGCGATTTCGAAGGTGCGTCCTATTACCATGCCGGCGTATGCGACTACGTCACCTACGACAAGATACTCGATCTGCTTAGAACCGACGAAGCCCCGCAGTTCATCTTTGACGTCACGATGCAAAATCACGGCGGCTACGACTATGGCACCGTTCCCGCCGAAGAGCTGACAAACTATTGGGTCGAGGGAGCCAGCGAGGGCGCCAATAGCGCGCTCAACACCTATCTCACCTGCATCAATGCATCCGACCGGGACCTCGAGTACTTTATCAACGAGCTCCGCAATATCGGCAGACCGGTTGTCCTTGTCTTTTTTGGCGACCATCAGCCGAGCGCCGCAACGACCCTCAACGACGAGCTGTACCCTCAGGAAGATACGGCAGACCACGCTTTCCGTAACTACCAGTCGACATATTTCGTCTGGGCTAACTATGAAATCGCCGGCAATACCGAGCTCAACGTCTACGACACCGTCGGGGCAAACGAGATTGCAGCCATTACCCTTAATAAGATCGGCGCCCCGCTCACCGACTATCAAAAGGCCCTGCTTGCAACAAGGTCAGATGTGCCCACCATCAATGTCGCCGGCTACCTTGGTGCCGACGGGCTGCGCTACGACTTGGAATCTGAAGACAGCCCATACGCCTCGACGATCGACAAGCTGCAGCGCATGCAATACCTCGAGTTTGCCAGCAAAGTTCAGTAAGCCCGCCCATTCGCTTGGACCCATCGTATTGCAAGCACGCTCGGCCCAAATGCATCGCAAATGACTCCCGCTCGCAAACGAGGGTACAATGACGCTCGTGTCACATCACGGGGCCCCGGCCCCAACATATACAAAGGAGTCATACATGGGTTGCGAGCACGCACAGGCCGCCGGCGGACAAACGTCGCCGTCGCAATTTGAGGAGAACACGCTGTCCGAGGTCAAACGCGTCATCGCCGTGCTTTCCGGCAAGGGCGGTGTCGGCAAGTCGTTTGTCACCGGTGCCATCGCCACCGAGCTTGCCCGTCACGGCCACAAGGTCGGCGTCCTCGATGCCGACATCACCGGTCCCTCCATCCCCAAGATGTTCGGCATGAGCGGACGCCACGTCCATGCCCTTGGCAACCTTATGCTGCCCGAAATCTCCGAGCACGGCGTCAAGGTCATGAGCTCCAACCTGCTGCTCCAAAACGAGACCGACCCCGTCCTTTGGCGCGGTCCGGTCATCGCAGGCGCCATTAGGCAGTTCTGGAGCGAGACCTCGTGGGGCCCCATCGACTACCTGCTGGTCGACATGCCTCCGGGAACAGGCGACGTCGCGCTCACCGTCTTCCAGTCGCTGCCCGTCGACGGCATCGTCATCGTCACGAGCCCGCAGGATCTGGTCTCGATGATCGTCGCCAAGGCGGTCAACATGGCCGAGAAGATGAACGTCCCCATTCTGGGCATTGTCGAGAACATGAGCTATATTGAGTGCCCCGACTGCGGCAAGAAGATTGAGGTCTTTGGCAAGAGCAAGCTCCCCGAGGTCGCAGATCGCTATAACCTCGACATCTTGGGCCAGCTTCCCATTAATCCGGCACTCGCCGAGGCCTGCGATAAGGGCGAGGTCGAGACCGCGCTGCCCGATGACATGTTGCCCAAGGCAGTCTCTGCCGTCGAGGCCATTACCCCGCACGAGACCGACGAGGCCTAAGTGAACGCGAGCGCCTTCTATGACGTCCTGGTAATCGGCGGCGGGGCTTCAGGCCTCGCCGCTGCCATTACGGCCGCACGCGCTGGCAAAAGCGTCTGCATCGTTGAGCGCGATGTCGCCTGTGGCCTTAAGCTCCTTGCGACCGGTAACGGCCGCTGCAACCTCTCCAACGAATCGATTGATCCTCAGCGGTATAACCACCCCGCATTCGTCGAATCCGTCATGGGCCCCCAGCCCGAACAAGAGCTTATGGGTTTCTTCTCCTCGCTGGGCATCATGACAACCTCCGAGGAAGGCCGGCTGTACCCGCGCTCCCTTCGCGCTGAATCGGTGCGCGACGCGCTTCTCAACGTTTGCGACCGCCTAGGTATCACCTTAATCTGCGGAGCCAACGTTGCCTCGGCGCACAAAGCTTCCGAAGGCTGGGCACTCCAAATAGACCGTCCAGCGCGGGTGCTCAAGGCAAAAAAGCACGACGACCGAAAATCGGAGCTCCGCTCGCTTCGGAAAGCGCTCGCCGATGTCCCTCGCAAGAACGAGGCCCTGCAGGCACATGCCGTAATTATCGCCACGGGCGGCAACCCCACCGGTATCGCCGATACGTTTCGCCTCCCCCTCACTTCGCTGCGCCCCATCCTCTGCCCCGTATCGGCAACGGTCGTCGGCGATCGGACGGCACTCAAGACGTTGGATGGCCTGCGCGTCCGCGCCCGCTTGACGCTCGCCCGCAATCATAATGAGCTCTGGCACGAAGACGGTGAAGTCCTGTTTCGAGCCTTCGGCATCTCGGGCGTCGCTGTCTTCAACCTCTCCCGTCGTATCCAGCGCGGCGATACGATCCTGCTCGACGTTTTCCCCGACCTCTCCAAAGACAAGCTGCTCGATATGCTCAACCGACGCGTTGAGCTGCTCGGCGGCTTTTCGCCCCGCGATCCCCGTTGGCTCGACGGCATGCTCGCCCCGCAACTCTCCCGCGTCGTCTGCACGGCGTTCGAGCAGTGCCATCCAGGCTCCAACGATGTCATCCACCTGGTCTCGGTCCTCAAGCACTTTAAGTTGCTCGTCGAGGGAACAGCCGAGGAGCGCTCGGCGCAGGTCACGCGTGGTGGCGTATCTGTCGAGAGCATCTCAACACCCAGTCTACGCGCGTGCAGCGTTGTCGACGCCCCGCTTTACGTCTGCGGCGAAGCGCTCGACATCGACGCCGATTGCGGAGGCTTTAACCTTGCGTGGGCCTGGCTCTCGGGCATTCGCGCTGCAAGCAGCCTGTAGCCGCTCAGTCTATAATCAAAAACGCATTCGGGCCGTCTGGAATACCGGACGGCCTCTTTCTTGCCTCTAAGGAGACCTCGATGATCGAAATCACCCAAGTCAACGCGTCGCTCGATGAAGCCGGCGATGAAAATGCCTGTCTCATTGTTGGCAAGCGAGTCGCCAAGCGCGTCCTACGTTGCAAGGACTCCGAGATCAAGTCCATCGAGCTCCACCGCAAGTCAATCGACGCTCGCAAAAAACGAGACGTCCATTTTATCCTGAGCTTTCGTGTTGAGCTGACTAGTCCCCACCTCGAGCAAGAAGCGGTCGACGGCGTTGCCGAGCGTGACCGCTCGCGCGTACGCGCGATAGAAGACGATGAGCCTTCATTCCCCTCCCCCGTCTCCGACGCACCTCAAGAACGCCCTGTCGTTGTCGGCGCCGGATGCGCCGGCCTTTTCGCTGCGCTCACGCTCGCCGAAGCAGGTCTTAAGCCCTTGCTTATCGAGCGCGGCGACCCGGCATTTCGCCGCTCGCAGGCGATCGACCTCTTTCTAAAGGAGCGCATCCTCGACCCCGAGAGCAATATTCAGTTTGGTCTGGGCGGCGCGGGGACCTTCTCGGACGGCAAGCTCAATACGGGAACAAAAAATCCCGCCCATCGCCTTATCCTCGAAACCTTCGTCGAGGCGGGTGCGCCCCGCGATATTCTGTGGGATGCCAAGCCGCACATTGGCTCCGACATCCTTCCCACGGTTGTCACCGCTATATCCCAGCGCATCGAGCAGCTCGGAGGTGTCGTCCGTTATCGAACGAAGCTCGTCGACATTCGCATCGACGTGTCTGGCGCCATCACCGGCATTGATGTCCAATCGTCCCAAGACGCCGCTTACGAGTCAATCGAGACAAAGCACCTCATCCTCGCCTGCGGGCATTCTGCTCGCGATATTTTTGAGCTCCTTAAGGACCACAACGTGGCCCTCGCACAAAAGACCTTTGCCATGGGCGTTCGCATCGAGCATCCGCAACGCGACATCGACAGAGCCCAATATGGAGCCTCGGCGGGACATCCAGCGCTCGGGGCAGCCCCCTACAAGCTCGTCGCCCATCTTCCCAACGGCCGCAGCGTGTTCTCGTTTTGCATGTGCCCCGGCGGACAGGTTGTTGCCGCCTCTTCAGAACCGTGCCATCTGTGCGTCAACGGGGCCAGTCTCAATGCCCGCGACGGACGCAACGCAAATGCCGCCCTGCTCGTTAACGTCACGCCTGAGGACCTTCCCAACGATGACCCGCTCGCCGGCATCGAGCTCCAGCGTGCCTGCGAGGCGGCCGCCTATCGCCTGGGCGGTTCCAACTGGAACGCACCGGCACAACTCGTCGGAGATTTCCTCGCAGGACGCGCCAGCAAGGCGCCCGGAAAGGTAAAGCCCACCTATCCGCTCGGTGTGACCTGGACGGCAATTGACGAAGCCCTACCGCAGCATATCGTCGAGTCGCTCCGCCTGGGACTTCCCCTACTCGGAAAAAAGCTACGAGGCTACGACCGTCCCGATGCCGTTCTTACCGGCGTGGAGACTCGTTCGAGCTCACCGGTCACTGTCACCCGAGACCGAACGTGCCATGCCGTGTCGACCCCGGGCCTCTACCCTTGTGGTGAGGGAGCTGGATATGCCGGCGGCATCATGAGCGCGGCCACCGACGGCATCCGTTGTGCTGAAGCCCTGATCGCAGACCTCTAACGCACAAATTCCAGCGCGCAAAAGACATAGGCCCCGAGCTCCACAGGGAACTCGGGGCCTGTTCGCGGCTATTTCTTAAACCGTGCACCCTGGCGTTTTCTGCCCGATGCGAACGTGGAACCCTTGCGGGCCTGCGAGCGTAAGCGCTCGATCGTCTCGTCCTCAGACGCACCCTCGAGCATCGCCCGAATCTGAACGACAACATCGCGCAGGCGCGCCGCCTCCTCAAAGTCCATAGCGGCAGAAGCGTTACGCATATCCTCTTCCATGGTTTCGACGATCCGCACAAGCTCGTCATGCGGCAGTTCTTCCAACTGCTCCGCAAGTGTCTGCTCGGGCGCCACCGTTTCCGGCACACCGCCCTCGCCCGACTCATCGGGCGTATAAAATGCGCCATGGCCAAGAGAGTCGCCCTTCGAGCGTCCCTTGGAGCCCACAGTTTTTTCGGCCTCGGCAATAAAACTTGAGATGTCGTTGATGGCCTTGCGCACTGTCTTGGGCACAATGCCATGTTCTTCGTTATATGCCATCTGAATCTCGCGACGGCGCTGCGTCTCCTCGATGGCCTCTTTCATCGAATCGGTCACAACGTCTGCATACATGATGACTTCGCCATCGGCGTTACGGGCCGCACGGCCAATCGTCTGAATCAGCGAACGGCGGTTGCGCAAGAAGCCTTCCTTATCGGCATCGAGAATTGCCACCAGTGAGACCTCGGGAAGATCCAAGCCCTCGCGGAGCAGGTTGATGCCAACGAGAACATCGATCTTGCCCTCGCGCAGCGTTCGCAGGATCTCGACACGGTCCATTGTCGCCGTATCAGAGTGCATGTAATTGACCTTAATGCCCGCATCAAGTAGATGGTCGGTCAGGTCCTCGGCCATGCGTTTGGTCAACGTGGTCACCAGCACGCGCTCCTTGCGGGCAACGCGCTCGCGAATCTCGTCCTCAAGATCGTCAATCTGACCGCGAACTGGACGCACGTCAATCTTGGGGTCGAGCAGGCCGGTCGGACGAATAATCTGCTCCACGTCGTTTTGGCTCACCCGCAGCTCGTAGTCGCCCGGCGTGGCCGAAACATAGATAAACTGGGGGATCCTTGCCTCAAACTCATCGAAACGAAGCGGGCGGTTATCGAGCGCCGAGGGCAGGCGAAAACCGTGTTCCACCAGCGTCACCTTACGCGAGCGGTCACCTTCGTGCATGCCGCGAATCTGCGGCACCGTCACATGGCTCTCATCGATGATGCAGAGCATATCCTTGGGAAAGTAATCGATTAGGGTAAACGGCGGCTCACCCGGCTTGCGACCGTCCAGATGACGCGAGTAGTTCTCGATGCCGTTGCAAAAGCCCATCGTCTCGAGCATCTCAAGATCATAATCGGTACGCTGCTGCAGACGCTGCGCCTCGAGCAACTTGTCGGTCGCCTTGAGCTCCGCCACGCGCTTCTCGCATTCTTCGCTGATCGATTTCAGAGCCGCCTTGACCTTCGGCTTCTCGGTCACGTAGTGCGATGCCGGCCATACGGGAATGGCCTCGTACTCACGAAGCATCTCACCGGTGACCTCATCGATCTCGGCAATCAGCTCGACCTCGTCGCCAAAGAACTCAAACCGCAACGGATGCTCGGCATAAGGCGGATACACGTCGACAACATCGCCGCGCACGCGGAACGTGCCACGCGCCAGGTCATAGTCATTGCGATCATATTGAATGTCGATAAGCGCATGGATAAAGTCATCGCGCTCGAGCGGCACCTTCTTGTCGACGTTTGGAGCCAGACCCGCATAGTCCTCAGGAGAGCCAATGCCATAGATACACGAGACCGATGCGACAACGATCACATCACGTCGAGAGAGCAGTGACGCGGTCGCCTGATGGCGCAGCATCTCGACCTCTTCGTTAATCGAGGAGTCTTTCTCGATATATGTATCGCTTTGCGGCACATACGCCTCGGGCTGATAGTAGTCGTAGTACGAGACGAAGTAGACCACAGCGTTGTTGGGAAAGAACTCTTTGAGCTCGCTCGCAAGCTGAGCAGCGAGCGTTTTATTGGGGGCCATGACCAGCGTCGGCTTTCCCAGGGCCTCAATAGTCTTTGCCATCGTGAAGGTCTTGCCCGAACCAGTCACGCCCAGCAAAACCTGATAGCGGTCTCCGTCCCTCACGCCCCGCACAAGTGACTCAATGGCCTTAGGCTGGGAACCAGCGGGCTCGTATGGAGACACGACCTTAAACGGCACATCAGCGCCCTCAACGCCAAAGCGCTTAAGTTCACCACCAACGCGTTCTACTTCAAATTCCGCCATGGATACTCCTAACTCGTACATCTGCAGTATACGCAGGCGGTGGGCTTAGTCCTATACGAACCGATCGGGATAGAGAGTCTTATATCGAACCCAGGCATTATTGACGCGAATCAGATAAGCCTGAGTTTCAGGGAAGGTAATCGCATTATGGAGTGACGTGTTCTGCTGCGCCCATCCGTCGACATTGCCCATACCGGCGTTATAGGCGGCGATGGCACTATCCGTCGACCCGTTGAAATAGGCGAGAAGATACGAGAGGTATGCGCAGCCAAACTCGATATTCGTAGCCGGATCGTTAAGATTGTCGACCGAATACTCCCCTCCGTCGACAAGGCCCTTGGCGATCATGTCCTGGGCAGTCTCGGGCATCAGCTGCATCAATCCCTGAGCACCCTGATTCGACTCGGCCTCGGGATCCCAGTTCGATTCCGACTTAATGACAGCGCACACCAGATACGGATCCAGATTATGCGAAATACTGGATTGCTTTACATACGCCTCGTAGTCAATCGGATACAGCGGCTTAAAGAAAGCGGCAGGGGCACACGAGTAGACGAGCGAAATAAGGCCGAAGACGAACACAACGGCAAGTGGCGCCACGCGATACCACGTAAAGAAACGTGCCTTAGGCATCGGCCTCCTCCTTATCCGGAGTATCTATAAACCCGTGGCATGCAAGCCATGAGTCAAGCTGCTCAAAGAGCGAATTATCGCCTGCGGCATTATCAATCACCGTTGTAGCGAGATTGCACAGCGCAGACTCATCGGGCTGGCAAGCAGAACGAGCATCGAAATCGGATGGCTCCATGCCACGTTGAATAGCGCGCTCGCGACGAACTGACAAAGGGGCGCTGATGACCAGAATTTCATCAGCCAAGCCAAATGCATCCTCAAAACCAGTCGGAGCAGAAACCTCGACCACCGCAAAGGGATAACGGGGAGATGAAACCGTACAACAAACCGGATCGAGAATCCTAAGCGAAAGCTGTTCAATCAGAACAGGATGCACGATGCCATTGAGCCGTGCGACCGAATCAGGAGAAGCGAAAGCTCGAGAAGCGAGGATGCTGCGGCGAATGCCGCCTTCCTCATCCAAAATGTCCCAACCGAATTCATCCGCGAGAGTATTGACGATATCAGAGCCCGGCACATACAGCGATTTTGCAAGCTCATCCAGATCGATAAGCATGGCGCCACGAGATTCGAAATAGCGGCAGGCAGTCGACTTACCCGAAGCAATATTGCCCAAGACAAATACGGTAAACATCAAGCCCTCCCTAACGCCAATGCGAGTAATTATCGCTCAAATAAACTAGATGGACTCAAAAAACAGCCAAACAGTAAGAGCGCATACGGGGAAGCTAGGTCCCAAAGCACAACATGTATATAACGCAAAAAGGGGGAGGCCGCGAGGCCTCCCCCTTCTCAGTTCAAGCGTACGGCTCGGTGCCGTCCACCGGTCAGCGGCGCCCTGGCCTCCCACGG
>CAJKFS010000017.1 GCA_905199225.1 uncultured Collinsella sp.
GGCCCGTGGGTTATACCCTAAGAGCAAACCACCCTTTTTAAGGGTGGTTCTGATTTACTATGGAGCCCTGGCCTGTCGATAAATAACGCGCCCGCTTGCTGGGGAGCAAGCGGGCGCCGTTGAGCGAATATGTTTGCGGCCATAGCCGCTGCAGGTGATGGGTTGTCGACTAGTTAGTCGTCGTGTCGGAATCGTCACCCGAGGCAGAGCCAGAAAGCGAAACCGTCAGCGTGATCGTGCTGTCGGTGGACTGCTTGCCGGTGGGGGAGACGCCCGTAACGGTGGCGTTTTCGTTGCCGCTCACGGGGTTGCCGTTCTGATCGCAGAATGCGATGTTGTAGAAACCGGCGTTGTTGAGCGCGGTGACGGCGGCGGAGATGCTCTTGCCGTACAGGTTACCCGGGACGCTGGCCTTGCCGGACTTCTTGGCGATGACGACGGTGATCGTGGCACCGGGCTTCTGCTTGCCGCTAGGGTTCCAGCTAATTACGGTGCCCTCGGTAACCGAGTCGTTTTCCTGGTAGCTCACGTCGACGCCAAAGCCAGCCATGTCGAGAGCGTTGCGTGCCTGGGCCTCGGTCATGTCGGTCAGATCGGGGACGGAGGTGGTGTCAGGACCGCTGGAGACCTTATACGAGATGGTCGTGCCCTTCTCGACTTCCTTGCCGGCATCAGTGCCCTGCTCAAAGACCTGGCCTTCGTCGGCCTCGTTGGCCTCCTCGGTTGCGTTGCCCTTCAGGCCCACGCTTGCCAGCGCGGCCTCGGCCTGGTCCTTGGTTAGGCCGACGAGCTGCGGAACCTCAACTTTCTCGGAGGGCTTGGGGCCCTTGGAGATCACCAGGTTCACCTTGGAGCCCTTGGGCTTCTTAGTGTTGCCGTTGGGGGTCTGCTCGGCAACCTTGCCCTCGTCGACATCGTCGTTATAGCTCTGGTCGACAGTTCCGACCTCAAGGCCGGCCTCCTTGATCAGCTCGATAGCGGTCTGCTGGTCCTTGTTAAGCACATCGGGCACCGTAACCTGCTCGCCCCCAAAGAGCCCGGTGGCGAAGGCCACCACAACGCCAACCACGGCGATTGCGGCGACTACGGCGGCGATAATCTTGTTCTTGTTGGACTTGGGCTGATCGACCTCGTAGGAACCGGTGGAACCCGAGACGGCGCTGCGGGGGTTGGTCTGTCCGCTTACGCCCGATACGGGGCGAACCATAGCGCGCGTGGAGTCAGACAGCTCACGGGTCTTGGTAGCGCCCAGGTCGCCCGCGGCGCCAATGATGCGCGTGGGCTCGGAGACGTTGACGGCGCGGCCGGACAGGTAGTTGTTGAGCACCTGGCGCAGCTCGTCTGCCGTCTGGAAGCGGTTCGCCGGGTCCTTTTCCATGCACTTGAGGATGATGCGCTCCAGATCGGCATCGACGCCGGAGTTGACTTGGCTCGGCGGAACCGGCAGTTCGTTTACCTGCTTGAGCGCAACTGAGATGGCGTCGTCGCCGTCAAAGGGGACGCGACCGGTGGCGCACTCGTACATGACGACACCCAGCGAGTAGATATCCGAAGTGGGACCGAGGTCCTGGCCGCGCGTTTGCTCGGGGCTTACGTAGTGGGCGGTGCCCAGTACATTGTTGTCCTGCGTGAGGTGGCTGTTCTTTGCGCGCGCGATGCCAAAGTCCATGACCTTGATGTTGCCGTCGGGCAGCACCATGATGTTTTGCGGCTTAATGTCGCGGTGGATGATCTCGTGCTTGTGGGCGACCGAAAGCGCGGAGCTGATCTGCGAGCCGATCTGCGCGACCTTCTTTGGATCGAGGGCGCCGTGGCTCTTGATGCCGCTCTTAAGGTCGGTACCGCGCAGGTACTCCATGACGATGTAGTAGGTATCGCCGTCCTTGCCCCAATCGTAGACGCCCACGATATAGGGGGAGGAGAGACCGGCTGCTGCCTGGGCCTCCTGCTTAAAGCGTGCGGCGAAGGTTGCGTCGCCAGCATACTGCGGCAGCATGATCTTGACGGCAACCGTGCGGTCGAGGACCTGGTCCTGTGCACGGTAGACGGTCGCCATGCCGCCTGTTCCCACCTTATCCTTGAGGAGGTATCTTCCCCCGAGGACCCTCTGTTCCATTCCTGCTCCTAACATAACTATTCGCTCAACGATGTGTGTAGTACCTACGATGTGGCCGCTGGGGCCGTGTGGCGCGTTGCCGCTAACTCTTCGGCCGCGGCGCGCCTCGGGTGTCCGATTCGATCATGGGCATCACGCTCCCTGTGCGGCAAGCGCCGCGGTCAGGACGATACCGGCAATCTTGGCGGCCTTGACGTCATGCTTGTCGAAATCCTCCAAGGCCACCGAGATGGCGACCGTGGGTGAATCGTAAGGTGCAAAGCCAACAAACATCGAGTTGACGTTGGTGCCTCCGGTCTCGGCCGATCCGGTCTTGCCGGCGACCTTGACGCCCGGAATCTGGGCATCGGTGCCGGTGCCGGACTGGACAACCGCGAGCATGGCCTGCTTGACCTGATCGGCCGTGGTGGCGCTGACGGCCTGGCCGAGCGAGCGGGATTGCGTGGTCTTGACCACGGTTCCGTCGGGGGCGAGCACCTGGGCCACGAAGAACGGGTCCATGACCACGCCGCTGTTGGCGATGGCGGCAGCGATCACGCAATTCTGCATAACGGTGGTCTGCGGGCCAGGCGTGTGGTCCATGCCGACGGGCTGGCCGGCGCCTGCCCAAGCGGTCTCCCACTCGGTCATAAGCGACGGGTCGGCCATGATGGAAGCTGCGGTGGTCAGATCCTGACCGAGCTTTTGACCGTAGCCAAAGGCGTTGGCAAACTGGACGAGCGAGCTGGCACCGACCTCGTTTGCCACCTGGCCAAAGACGACGTTGGACGACACGGCGAAGGCCTGCTGCAGGCTGATGGTGCCGTAGCTCTCGTTGGCATCGTTGGTGACCGGCGCGTTGCCAATATCCATGGAGCCGGGCGCCTGGTACGTGCTGGTAAGGCTGGCGGTGCCGGTTTCGAGTGCCGCGGAGAGCGTGACGACCTTAAAGGTCGAGCCCGGGGTGTACAGCGCGTCCATGGCACGGTCGTACATGGAGCCGTCCTCGCCGCCGCCCGACTGGAGCAGCGCATCGATGTTGGTGTTGTCGTAAGTGGGCGAGCTTGCGCACGCAAGGACCGCACCGGTACGCGGATCCATGACCACCACAGCGCCCTTAAAGCCCTTGAGCGCCTGCTCGGCAGCCGTCTGGATGCGCGAGTCGATGGTGAGCTTGGCGGTATTGCCCGGCTGGGTCTGCCCCGCGAGCGACGCGATGGCGTTGTTCCAGCTGGAGTAATCCTTGGAGCCGGTGAGCGTATCGTTCATGACGCTCTCGATGCCGGCGGTGCCGTATTGCTGGCTCACGTAGCCCACCACGTGCGCGGCCATGTTGCCGTTGGGGTAGGAACGGGCGTAGGTGCCGTCCTCCTGCTGCAGCGACTCGGCTAGTGTCACACCGTCGGACGTGATGATGGAGCCACGCTGGATGTACTTGGAGCGGGCGATGGTGTGGTTGTTGGTCGGCATGTCCTGATAGTCCTTCGCCTTGATGACCTGGACGTAGGTGAGGTTGCCGATAAGGATGGCGAACAACGCTGTAAAGGCAAACACGGCACGAGTCAGACGGTTGGCAAGTGCCACGCGGCCGAGCACGCCGGACTCAGGCGTGTCGAGCAGGCGACGACGCATGCGAGAACCCGCGGAGTGGTTGCCGTGGCTGTAGGAAGGTGCGCTGGCAAAACGCGTACCGGTCGGGGCAGCGGCGGATGCGACCTGGTCATCGGTGATGGCGGCCATGGTGCCGGTGCCGGTGAGCTCGGCTTCGCGTCCGGTTGCCTCGTCGCCGGCGCGCAGCAGCAGCGCGACGATGATAAAGCTCGCCAGCAGCGAGGAGCCGCCCTGGCTCATAAAGGGCAGGGTGACGCCGGTCAGCGGGATCAGGCGGGTTACGCCGCCAACGATTAAGAATGCCTGGAAGCTGATGGCCGCCGTAAGGCCGGTCGCGCTAAAAGCGGCAAGGTCGGACTTGGCGCGGGCTGCCGTGGTGAGGCCACGCACGGCAAAAAGCATAAACAGGATGAGTACGGCGCCGCCGCCCAAAAGGCCCATTTCCTCGCCGATGGCCGAGAAGATAAAGTCGGACTCGACGACGGGGATGTTGTTTGCCATGCCGTTGCCAATTCCGACGCCGACCAGGCCGCCGTCAGCCAGCGAGTAAAGTGACTGTACGATCTGGTAGCCCTGGCCCTGGGCGTCCTTAAACGGATCGACCCAGACCTGAAAGCGCACCTGCACGTGCGACAGGAACTTGTAGGCGCCCACGGCTCCAACGGCCAGCAGCGCAAGGCCGATGATGACGTACGAAAAGCGTCCCGTGGCAACATAGAGCATCAGCAAAAAGATGGTGTAGAACAGGACGGCCGAGCCCAGGTCGCGTTCGAAGACGACGATGAGCAGGCACACGCCCCACACGGCAAACAGCGGCAGCAGCAGGCGGAAGCGCGGAATCTTGAGGCCCAGGATCTTGCGGTTGGAGATGGAGAGCAGCTCGCGGTTCTCGGCCAGATAGCCTGCCAGGAACAGGACGATAAAGACCTTGGCGAACTCGCCGGGCTGGATGGTGAAGCCCGCGATGCGAATCCACAGTTTGGAGCCCGAGATCGTGGTGCCGATAAAGATCGGCAGCATCAGCAGGATGATGCCGATAATGCCAAAGGTGTACTTGTAGCGCATGACCACGTCGAGGTTCTTAACCAGTGCGAGCGTTCCCACCATGAGCGCCACCGAGACAAACAAGATGATGAGCTGCGAGATGGCGAGGTCGGGGGCCAGGCGCGTCACGAATGTGATGCCGATGCCCGAGAGCACAAAGACGATGGGCAGGATGGCGGGGTCGGCGCCGGGCGCCAGGATGCGCACGGCGATATGCGCCGCGGCGAAGGCGGCGAACAGGCCGATCGGCACGGCGAGCGTCTCAAAGGAAATCGTGGCACCCGCGGTGAGCACGTACATCGCATAGAGCAGGATGACGGGGAACGCCGAGGCGATGAGCAAGAGCAGTTCGGTGTTGCGGCGACTCATAAGCGGCACTCCCTTTCTAATTCTTATCGGAGGCTTCGGCCTCGGCTGACTGTTCGGCGGTTTTCTCGGAATCTGACTCGGAGGTGGATTCCTGATTGGTGTTGTCGCGAATTGTTTGCGCGTCAATCACCTGACGGGTCTGCTCCTCGTCAATCTGATGGCGGTACTTGGAAATGGTGTCCTGCGCATCGTCGACACTCGTTTGCGGAATGCCTGTCTTCAGGCGGTTTTGCGTGTCTTCGGGCAGGTCGGACAGCTTGATGCTGGTTTCGCTCTCGAGCCAGTGGAGCTCGACCCCCAGCGTCTTGCCGGGCAGGCCGCGCCAGACGGCGACATTGCCGTGGTAGGTTCCCAAGTAATAGGAGCCGGTGACGCCCGTGTATGCCCAGATGCCTGCTACCAGCACAAAGACAAGGGCCAAGACGGTGGCGATGGTGACATTGCGGCGTCGGACGCGTTTTGCCTCGCGCATGACGCCGTCGTCGACCAGGTCGACGACCACCACGGTCACATTGTCGTGGCCGCCGGCGGCGAGCGCCGCGTCCACCAAGTTGTCGACACAGATCTGTGCGCTCGAGGACTGCGTAGCGATGTTCTCGATATCGCTATCGGGAATCATGCTCGAAAGACCGTCGGAGCACAGAATCAGGCGGTCGCCTTCCTCGATGTGCAGGGTAAAGTGGTCGGCATACATGGCGGGATCCGAGCCCAGTGCGCGGGTGATGACCGAGCGGTTGGGGTGGACGCGGGCCTCGTCGGCCGTAATCTCGCCGGCATCCACGAGCTCCTCCACGTAGGAGTGGTCGCGGGTCACGCGGATGAGCGTGCCCTCGTGGAGCAGGTAGGCGCGCGAGTCGCCCACGTGGGCGATGGCGAGCGTGTCGTTTTCGATGTAGGCGCAGGTGGCCGTGCATCCCATGCCGGGTTTGCCCAGGCCGTTGAGGGCGGCCTCGATCACGGCGGCGTTGGCGGCCTCGACGGCTGCGGCCAGGCGCGCGGCGTCGGCGGACTGCGGTGCCGTCTTGGCGATGGTCTCGACGGCGATGGAGGATGCCACCTCGCCGGCGGCGTGTCCTCCCATGCCGTCGCACACGCAAAAGAGCGGCGACTGCACCAGATAGGAGTCCTCATTGTGCGGGCGTACGCATCCGACGTCGGAGCGGGCGCCCCACATAAGCTGCGTGGTGGTGCCGGCGTCGTAGGTCGAGTCGGTCTCGATGCGCTCGTCGGTCAGCGGCTCAAAGCTCATGGTCGAGCCGGGATCTTTGAGCTTTGCCTCCACGGCGGCGACATCGATCTCGGCGGTGTCGCCGGGGGAGACGGTGTCGGCATCGTTGCCCGACTCGGCGTCGGAGACGTCCGGAAGGTTGAGATCTTCGGTTACGCGGTCGGCGGGATCGCCGTCCTGCTGCGGCTCGACAGCCGTCGGCTCGGGCGTCGCAAAGTGCGACGGCGCGGGCGTACTCTGGGGTTGAGCGGAGGACTCGGGAGCTGCAGCGGGCGCGGCAACGGGCTGCTCGACTTCGGCAGGCGTTGCAGATGCGGGCGCCGCCTCGCTTGCCGGGGCGACGGGGAATACCGGTGCGGCAGGCTCGGGGGCGGCAAACACGGCAGCGCTCTCGTTAATCGCCTCGGCGACGGGCTCGGCGAAGTGAGCCGGTGCGGGCGTTGCCTCCGGTTCCGCGGGCTGCTCGGCGGCGTGCGCGCCGATGGGGGCGTCGAGCTGCTCGGTGCCGGCGTCCTCGTCATCGACGAGTGTCGGATATTCTTGAGTTACATGCGAAAGAGGCAGGGAGAACACGGTGTCCTCGGGCTCCACGGTCGCAGGGCGCGCCGGAGCGGCATGAGCCGGCGCAGCTGCGGGGGCAGTCGGCGTCTCGGGCATGGTTGCGGACTTGTTCTCCTCGTCGATCATCGACGGTTCACCTTCATGACCACGTCGCCAATCTGGACCTCGTCACCCTCGCGCAGCGTTGCGGGCTCCACCAGCTGACGGCCGTTAACGAGCGTGCCGTTCAGCGAGTTGAGGTCTTCGATGATGAGTGCCGGGCCCTGCAGCGAAAAGCGTGCGTGCGAGGCCGAGACAAACGGCTCGTTGATGCAGATGTCCGAGGACGGCGAGCGGCCCACGATGACGGGGCCGAGCATGTCTACATGGATGCCACGGATGCCGCGCGGACCCTTGTCCACATCGATCGTCCAGATAGCGGAGTCGCGGCGCTGGCCGCGTACGAGTCCCACGCCGGTTTTCATGACGGCGAACAGGAAGATGTAGAGCAGGGCGACCAGGACGATGCGGCCTGCAAAAAGGACGATATCGATGTTCATAAGCGACTATCCCCTAAATTCAAAGGTGCTCAGGCCAAACGTCAGCAGGTCGCCGTTGCGCAGCGGGCAGCGCGTGATGCGGCGGTTGTTGACGAGCGTGCCGTTGGTGGAATTGAGGTCCTCGATCGACCAGTCCGAACCGGTAAAGGTGAGCTGGGCGTGACGGCGCGACACGTTGGGGTCGCGCAGGGCGATGTCAGAAACCGAACGCTCGCGACCGATGGTCACCTGCGCGGAAGTGATGCTGTGGCTCTCGCCGCTCACGACGTCGACGAGCTGGGCGAGCGGGCGCTGCGGGGCGCGGGTGCTCGCCATGTTGGAGGCAATACCGGCCGCGGCGCCAAGGCCCACGGCGGCGCCGGTCGCGGCGGCTCCGCCCATACCGGCGAGGGCGTCACGAGAGACGGTCTGCGGCACGGGGATGGGCGCGGCGGGGTCGGGGACGTTGGGCGCAAAGGGATCGGCCACGGCGAGCGGGTCGGGAGCGGCGGCACGGGGCGTCGGCTGCTGGGGCATGGCGGCGGGGCGCTGTTGCTGCGGAGCGGCGAATTGCTGCTTACCGGCGCGGGGAGCGCTGGCGGCGCGGCTTGCGGCCGAGTTGTTCTGGCCCAGGCCATTCTGGTAGGCGCGCTCTTCCTCGTACAGACGACCGAGCGTGGGGGCGTCGACGTTCTCGGCAAAGACCGAGAACTTACCGGCACGCAGCTGCGGGTCGATCATAAAGCGAACGAGAGGTTCGCCGACAAACACATAGCGGCGCTTTTCGGCCTGTGCCTTCACAAACTCGCGGACTTCGCGCGAAAGCTCGGGGTAGAACGGGGCGAGCATGGGATCGTCGTCGGCGGCGATCAGGATGGTATAGAGTGCCGGCGCGGTGTTGACGCCGTTGATCACCAGAGTCTGATCCTCCATGTCGCGAGCGGCCTGCTTGGCAAGCTTCTTAAAGGAGAACGGGGCACGGGTGGCACCGAAGATGCCGGCCACGTGGTCCTCGAAGATGTTCAGGAAGTTCACGAAAGATCACTCTCCGTATAGGTTCTTTGGTATCCGAGCAAATATAGGCATATCCCAACGATTATAGAGGATAGGGTTCCCGCAACCGCCGCCTTGACGACGACCGCGGCCGCAAGGCTGGCAATTTCCATATGGTGTGCAAGACAGAGTGCCGCCGCGGAGCCTATTCCGCAGCCGGCGATGGCAGCGATTGCAGTCAGGTTCGAGCCCTGCTCGGCACGCTTGGCATGGGCGTTGAGCAGCAGAGATGTCAGTGCAGCTGTCGCCGCGACGAGCACGACGGCGGCCCAGAAGAGCATGTCTCCCAGTGCCGCGGCAACATTGCCGAGCCCCAGTACGCCTCCGGCGGAAAGCGCAACCGTAGCCAGGCGGCCAAAAAGCGCGCCCATCCCCGTGGCGGCCGCGGCGCTTGCCGGGCCGAGCCAAAAGGCCGCGATGCCGGCGGCGACCCCGGCGGCAAGGAGGGCGTCGCCCGTTAGACAGCCAAGTGCCACCGCGCAGGTGAGCGCGGCGCTCGCGGCGGCCTCGGTGCGGCCCCAGGCGATCCACCAACCGGACATGGTGGCGGCAAAGAGCACCGCGACGGGCAGCATCGACAGGATGCCCTGCGCCTGCATGGTGGCGTTGGCCATAAGTACCAAAAAGCCCACGGCCGAGATAGCCGAGCCAATCTGCGGGGCCAGGCCGGCGGCCGCCCCAATCGCGATGGCCGCGGCAATAAGTCCGGGAAGCGCCGCGACGCCAGCCGTCTGCATGATCAAAAAGCTAAAGGCACCACACGTTAGCGCCGAGATGGCGCACATGGTGTAATCGCGCGCGTGGCTCCAGCGCGTGCCGGCCCAACCAAGCGCGGGGTCGACCTCGATGGTGTCGTCCTCATAGGGCAACGATTCGATATCGTCTGCCGCGTGCTCGTCATCCGACAGCTCGCCCACCATCTGCTCCAGGCTGCGACGGCCCTCGCGCACGCTGCCCAAGCCGGCGAGCAGCTGGTCGCAAAATGCCTCGATGCTGTTAGGGCGGTCTTGCGGCATGGGGGAGAGGGCGCTCATGAGCGCAGCCTCGGCTCCCGGGGGAAAGTGCGGGATGAGCTCGCTGGGATAGGTGGCACCGCCGATGATACGGCCGAGCGAGTCGCCGGGCGTGGCGGCCATAAAGGGAGCGCTGCCGCACAGGCCCTCGTAGATCACACAGGCGAGGGCAAAGACATCGGCGCGCTCGTCGACTGTGCCAGTTTCGATGTCGAGCTGCTCGGGCGGCATGTAGCCGATGGTGCCGCCGCGCGAGCCGCCAAAGCCGCCGGCAGACGACAGCCGCGCCATGCCAAAGTCGGTGAGCTTTACATTGCCCGAGTGGTCGATGAGCACGTTGGCGGGCTTAATGTCCAGGTGGAGCACGCCGTTGCTATGGGCGAAAGTGAGTGCCTGGCCCAGCGCGTCGGCAATTGCCGCGGCCTCGTCAAAGGTGAGCGAATGGCCGTCCACACGATGCAAAAACTCGGCCAGCGACATGCCGTCGACATACTCCATGACCAGATAGGCATAGGCGGTATCGTGCGTAAAGTCGATAACCTGCACGATATTGGGATGTTGAAGCATGGCGGCGGTGTGTGCCTCGCGCAGGACATCCATGATGTCGCTGGCGGGCATGCCGGCACCGCTTGTGAGGGGGATACGCTTAATGGCGACGCGACGGCGCAGGTGCGTGTCGCGGCAAATCTCGATGGAGCCAAAACCGCCGGTTGCAAGCGTCTCGAGCGGCTGGAACCGCTTGAGCAGCTCGCGAGAGCTGGTGCCCTCCAAGGGAACGTCCGGCGAGAACCGGGCGGTATGTTGCGAGAAAAGCGGCATGGCCAACCCTCGTGCGTTTAAAGTTCGTTTGCGAGCGGCGGGCGCGGAGCCGAGCCGTTCGCGGTGGCATAGATGCTGCTAGTGTAGCACGCTCGGGTGCATGGTGAAGGCAGCGGGGCGAGGTGGCCTATCTGACTTGGCCTTAGCGCTTCTTCTTGTTCTTCTTCTGCTTACGCTGCTTGGGAGCGTCCTTTTTGGGCTGGTCACCTTGTTTGGCTTCGGCAGCGGCCTTTTCGGCCTTCATCTTCTTGCGTTTGGTCTCGATGCGGAGTTTTTTGTTGATGCGCGCCTTGAGGAAGGAGCCAAACTGCTCGGCATCACCACGCACAAAAGTGTCCTTAGGGATCGTCACGCCCTGGTCGGCGAACATGGCCACAAAGATGCGCTCGCCGTCGAGTACATGGTCGAGCTTCTCAAACGGGAAGAACTGCGACTTGCCGCTCTTGCCCCAGACCATCAGGCCGTCCTCGTTGGCGGCGACGCGGCGGTAGCGGCCGCCCATGGACTCGTCTGCCTCGACGGCTTCGATAAAGTCGCGCGCGAGCGTATGGTGTAGGTTTTTGCTCCACCAGGCCAAAAAGGCGCCGAACACGATTAGCACGACGCCGAACTTGATCCAGCTGCCGCCGGCCACCAGCATGCCGATGCCGATGAGCGCGGCAATTGCCGCGGCGACATACAGGGAGCCACGGCGCCTGGGCGAGGCGACCAGACGGGCGAAATCGGTGACGAGGTCGTTTTCGTACTGATACTCGTTGAGGTACAGAATGCCGTCGTCGGCTGCGGCCTGCTCCTCGAGCGCGACCTCGACCTGGTCGGCTGCTTCGGAGGGAACGAGGTTGCTCTCTGCGTCTGCCATGCTCTTTGGACTCCTATCGCGGCGGGCTCGCCGTACGGGTTATTATGGAATGCAGTATGCCGTGCGACCGCATGGCCGCCGCGGCAACAAGACTCAGTATACCCGGGGGAGCACCCATGGAATCGTTGTACCGAAAGTATCGCCCGCTCACCTTCGACTCCGTGGTGGGCCAGCAGCATATCGTCTCGACGCTCGAGCACGCCATCACCGAGGGGCGCCTGTCCCACGCTTACCTGTTTTGCGGTCCGCGTGGCACGGGCAAGACCACCATGGCGCGCATTCTTGCCAAGGCGCTGCTCTGCCGCAATGCCGAGGCGGCGCGCGCCGAGGGTGCGAGCGGCTGCATGCCCGACGGCACCTGTGAGGAATGCGAGCTCATCGCCGAGGGCAACCACCCAGACGTCTACGAGCTCGATGCTGCAAGCCGTACCGGCGTAGACAACGTGCGCGAGGAGATTATCAACTCCGTTAACTTTGCCCCGGTGCGTGGCAAGTACAAGATCTATATCATCGACGAGGTCCACATGCTCACGACGGCGGCGTTTAACGCGCTGCTCAAGACGCTCGAGGAGCCGCCGGCGCACGTGATCTTTGTGCTGTGTACCACCGACCCGCAAAAGATTCTGGAGACAATCCTTTCGCGCTGCCAGCGCTTCGATTTCCACCGCATTGGTAACGAGGATATCGAGCGCCGCCTGGCATACGTGTGCGAGCAGGAGGGCTTCGACTACGACGATGAGGCGCTTGCCATCGTGGCGCGCCATGCCAAGGGCGGCATGCGCGACGCGCTCTCCACGCTGGAGCAGCTGAGCGTCTTCGGCAACGGCACCGTGCATGCGGACGATGCCCGCTCGCTTTTGGGCGAGGTTTCGGACCAGATTCTGGGCGAGTTTGCGCGCGCCATTGCCGATCGCGATGTCGCCGAGCTGTATGGGCTTATTCGCGCGCAGGTCGAGGAAGGTAACGATCTGCTGGAACTGACGCGCGACCTGGTGGCGCATGTGCGCGACGTGTACGTGGCCTGCGTTGCCGGTGCCCGTGCCGAGTTGTTTGAGGGCGGCGCCGAGCAGGCCGAGGCGCTTGCTGCCGAGGCCGCTGCCTTTGGCGAGCATCCTGGCGACCGTTTGGCTCGCGTGCTGACGGTGCTCGACGATGCCGCGCTGGAGATGAGGGGTGCGAGCGACGTGCGCCTGGTGCTCGAGATCGCCTGCACTCGCCTGGCGCGTCCCGAGGCCGATTTAACGATTGAGGCTTTGGCCGAGCGCGTGGCACGCTTGGAGGCCATGGTTGCCAACGCCGCCGTTCCGGCGAGCGTGGCTGCTGCTCAAGCGAGTGCGCCTGCGGCTGTCGCGGCTGCGCCTGCGACGACACAACAACCGACGCTGATCTCGGGTGCCCGAGCTGCCGCTCCGACGGCATCTGCCGCTCCCGCCGCTGCGTCTGCGCACCAGGGCGGCATGCCCTGGGACCGCGGCGCTGCCGCTCCGGCGACCCAACCTGCGCCTGCGTCGACCCCCAAGCCTGCTGCGCCGGCTCCGACGCCTCAGCCCGTTGCGGCTCCCGCGCCTGCCACCGCTCCGGCACCTAAGCCCCAGTCCAACAATGCCGCCCAGGTTGCCGCCGCCGGTACTGCCGAGACGCCCGCGGTCGAGAACGCCGGAGAGCTGCAGCGCAAATGGGCCGAGGTCGTCGAACGCGTCAAGGCGCGTCAGGCTTCCTACGCAGGGCTTTTGCTCAACGCCCGCGCCACGGCCGACGACGGCTCCAAGCTCACCGTCTCGTTCCCTGCGGGCTCGACCTTTGCCATCAAGATGCTCGGCCGCGCTGACACGCAATCGGTGATCCTGCCGACGGTCTGCGCAGTCTTCGGTCGTCGTACCGTCGACTATGTCCTGGATGGGGGTGGCACGCCGGCTCCTCAACATGAGGAGCATTCTCCATCTGCACGGGCTGCGGCATCTGCGGACCCGCAACCCGTGTCCTCGGCGGCCCCTGCATCCTCGAGCGCCAGCGCGACGCAGCCAAAAGCGGCACCGGTAGCGGCATCGACCCCATCGGCGCCTGAACCCGCTGCGCCCAAACCGGCTGCTCCGATCCCCGCACCCAAGCCCGCTGCCGCGCCTGCGCCCAAGTCATCCGACCTGGCCAAGGCCCCCTGGCTGCGCTCCGACAACCCTGCCGGTGCTCCTGCCACGGGCAAGCTCCCGACCGAGCCCGCACCCCGAGCGCCCGAGCGCGCGTCCGCTCCCAAGGCTCAGCCCGCCGAGCCGTCTGCGCCGTGGGAATCCGAGCAGGTGCCCTACGACGACACCATGGTCGGCGGTTTTGCTGCCGATGCCGGCGGGGACGATCTGCCCCCGTTCGACGTGCCGGGTGCGGCGTCCGCGCCCAAGCCCGCTGCAACTGCCCCCAAAGAGGAGGACGCCCCCGCTGCCCCTTGGGAGTCCAACCCCGGCGCCGGCAGCCCCTTCGGCCATCAGGGCGCAGCCCCGAGCATCCCGCAGACCGAGGACGAGGCCAAGGCCCTCATCCGCAGCGTCTTTGGCCAGGCCACCATCTTCAAGCCGGTGGAGTAGCTGCGCAGGCGGGTATACTGCTCAAGAAGAGGACCCCTTGTCCGGGCGCATCTGTATTTCGGACATGTGTAGTGTGGTGCCGCGTATCTCGCATTCGAGCAGACAGGTGCGTGACGGTCGGCCTAGGATGCTGAGGTCGATGCGATACGTCGCATGGCTGTCCGTGTACTCGACTTGCTCGGCGTTAATGGTTGCTCCGATTGCCAAATAAACGCCTAGCTCGGCATCGACAATCTTGAAGTCCTTTATCTTGACCTTGAACTCTTGATAGAGGGACGGGCTGTTGTAGTAGACGGTTCGGGTTCCGTCGGTGCACTCATCGGTCGTCTCCCATTTGACGACGGGCTGGTCCGAGCTGGCTATCAGCAGTTCTGCTCCAAAAGCTATGGCATGGGTGATGACAACCAGCAATGCCCAGCCGACAAAGAGATAGAGAACCACATATGCAACGGGGTGTTTTGAGCGGATGTTTTGGAGCGCGTTGGGGGCATTCATGGGGCACCTCCAAATTACTATCTATGGCAATCAAATTATACCCTGCCGCCATGTGCGCCGCCTCGAGCAGCGGTTCGGCATTTAGCTATTTAGTGGCGCACATGAAATGCCGGATTCGGCTCTACTAGATTGAGTGTGCGATATTATGCAACCTTGCATAATTCGACCTTGCATAATCTTTGAGTGCGGTTTGTATTGGAGGACATGTATATCGACTGAGGTAGCGTGTCCGCCCCGCTCTCTCGCCGCGCGCCGTGGTACGATTTTTGAGTTTGAAAGTCCCGCCGTGCTCCGGCTGCCCTTGCAGCTCGGCGTGCGGCCGCACGTAAAGGAGCCATCATGGCCGGTATGAACATGCAGCAGATGATGAAGCAGGCCCGCAAGATGCAGGAGCAGCTTGCCGCCGCGCAGGAGAACCTCAAGTCCCAGACCGTCGACGCCTCTGCCGGCGGCGGCATGGTCAAGGTGACCGTTAACGGCGAGATGGAGCTCGTCAACCTCACCATCGATCCCGATGCCCTCGATCCCGAGGACGTCGATATGCTGCAGGACATGATTATGGCTGCCGTCAACGAGGCCGTCCGCGGCGTCAACGAGCTCGCCAACAAGCAGATGGGCGCCATCACCGGCGGCCTCAACATCCCGGGCATGCCGTTCTAAGACACGCATATATATGAGTGCAAATCACAGTCTGCAAAAACTGCTCGATGAGCTGGGCCGTCTGCCGGGCATTGGTCCCAAGTCGGCCCAGCGCATCGCCTATTACCTGTTGGAGGCCGACGCCGAGGAGGCCCGCCGCCTGGCCGAGGCCATCCTGGAGGTCAAGCAGGAGGTCCACTTTTGCAGCCGTTGCTTTAACTACGCCACGGCCGACGAGTGCTCCATCTGTCAGGATTCGATGCGCGACACCACTCGCATTTGCGTGGTGGGCGAGCCGCGCGATGTCCAGGCGATCGAGCGCACGGGCAGCTACCACGGTCTCTACCACGTATTGGGCGGCGTGATCAGTCCCATGGACAAGATTGGCCCCGAGCAGCTGCACATTCGCGAGCTGCTGGCACGCTTGGGCCACGAGGACATCCACGAGGTCATCATCGCCACCAACCCCAATATTGAGGGCGAGACCACGGCGAGCTATCTGGCCCGCACTATCAAGCCGCTGGGCGTCGAGGTATCGCGTCTGGCGAGCGGCCTGCCCGTGGGCGGCGACCTGGAGTATGCCGACGAGCTTACGCTTGGCCGCGCCATCGAGGCCCGTCGCGCGATTTAGGTGGCGAGCCTGCCCCTGCCGTATGTTCTCCTCGCGACGCACGGGGTAGCCATAATTTCCCCGTGCGACTGTGAGTTTGTTGTGCAACAAAGATGCTTCGTATCCGCTTATCGCATGGATGCTTCCGCTCGCATCCTTAATTTGCCCATTCGTTGCGCAACCTTTTGGGTTCGCTGATACACTCAAATATGGATTTGAATGAATGCGCCGCTTCTGAGCGGCGTGTTTTTGTTGGAGGAGAACGCATGCGGCCCGGTGGCACTCAGACAAAGCGCGGCGCCGCGGTGCGCATCCGACGCCGACTGGGCTTGGCGCCTCGGGCGTACGTGCTGCTGTCGTGCTCGCTGGTGCTGGTCATAGCTGGCGTTACTGCCTATGGCATGACCGTGCCGTCCATGATGCAGGCGCATGCCGCACGCGAACCGCGCGTGGGGCATGAGGTCAAAAGCGATCTGGGCACCACGACTGGATATGCTTGGGCAAGTGTGGTCGGGCATATTGTGTTTGGCACCGACGATGCGGACGGCGCCGAGGCCCCGGACAACGAAGTCACGCTTGCCAATGGCAAAACCATCGTGCTCACCAACACCAAGATCATCGATCGGTTGTCCAACAATAGCGTGGCGGCAACGGTGAATAAGGTCGAGCAGCAGAAGGAGCAGGACGCCCAGCAGTCCGGAAAGCCCGGTAGCTCGGATACTTCTGGCTCCGGCTCGGATTCGTCGAGTTCGGGCGGCGGCTCTGGGTCGGGTTCCTCTACCGGAGGGTCTGGAAACGGCGGTTCGACGGGCGGCAACACTGACAACGATGCAAACTCCGGTGGCCTTTCCGCTGCTGAAGAAGAGAGCATTCACAGCTGGCTTGTGACCAAGTACAACATGCTCGACGGCTATGTTTCTCGTGCCAATGACGTGGTCTCGACCTATAACTCTACGGGAGATCCCAGGCCGTGCGACAGCCTGGTCGGGGAGATGTTTGTCATTCGAGCCGAGTTCGGTCGTCAGACATTCTCGCCCCGGTCAAAGTGGTATCAGCAGTATGCCAATCTGTGGGGCTGTTACACCAACCTATGTCAATGGGTCGGCCATTACGGCGATGATGACGTCGCGCTCGGTAACTTCAACAATAACGTGGCGGCGCTTGCCCTATGATGACCGATCTTGCATCCACCACACCACAGTCGCTCGGTCGCGATCCCATGGTCGGCCTGCGCCTGGCGCGTGTCGACGGGTTTGAGCCGGCCATTGCGCTCGGTCAGGACGAACTGACTGCCTATCTGCGTCGTTTTACGATGCTGTTTGCCGACGATGCCACCATGCGCCGTGGCGGTATCGGCCGCGTGACGCGTGCCGTCAACGCCCAAGGCGAGGCCGTGGCACTCAAGCAGCTCATCTTGCCGGCGCGCGATGAGTTTGACGACGATGCCGCTCACGAGGCGCTGGTCGCCAAGTTCAAGGCGGCGTTTCGCGAGGAATACGAATGCCATCGCGCCCTTTCGGGCCTTAAGGGCTTTCCCCGCCTCTATGGCTGGGGCGAGGTCGACGGTGTGCCTGCAATTGTCATGGAATGGGTCGAGGGCGAGACGCTTGCCCGCTTGCGTTCGCGACTTGCCGTGGGCGATGCCGGACGCCTGTCGCCGCTTGTGGCGGCGCGTCTGGGTCGCGACCTGTTCGATCTGCTCTGCCGTATGAGCCTGGTGGGCGAGGGCTTTGTCCATCGCGATATCTCGCCCGCTAATATTATGGTGCGCACGGCGCGTCTACCGCTTGACCGGCAGCTTGCCGAGGGCACCTTTGACCTGTGCCTGATCGACTTTGGCTCGTCGCTGGCGCTTGAGCCTGCGTCGGCCGTGGCCGGTACCGGCGGCAAGGCGTCGTTTACGGAGCGTTATGCGACGCTGCGTCGCGCGACGGTGGCCTACGCTCCGCCCGAGATGCTCACCGACGATATTCCCGACCTGCGCGCTTTGCGTATGTCGCCGGCGATCGACGTCTATGCCGCGGCAAGCACGGTTTACGAGCTCATTGCCGGCGTCGCGCCATACGAAGCCGCGCCGGGCACTTCGGGCGCCTCGGGTTCGCGCAAAAGGACGCGCGACATCGCGAGCCCCTACCGTCTCAAAATGGACACGCGGCCCGACTATCCCATTGGTGCCCATGCGCCCGGTTGTGATTTGACTCAGCTGCTTCGTCGTGAGCCCGATGTGGCGCTCGCCGCGGCCGAGCAGGCCCAGCAGCTAGGGCTTGAGCCGGATTCCGAAGAGCTACGCGATGCGCTGGCGTTTGTCGATGCCCAGCTGTTCGACGTGGTGATGGCCTGTCTGTCCAGCCATCAAAAAGATCGTCCCGAGCCGGCGGCGGTCGAGGCGGCGCTCTCGGCGTTTTGTGACCACTATGCGCAAAATGTCGGTCGTTCGCTCCGCGGCGAGCCGCTCACGCCGTGCCCCATGGATGCGTCTGGCCGCGCGGTTCGTCGCGCGCTGATGGTCGGCGCGACGGTCGTCTGTGGCGTGGTTTGGGCTGTGGTCGTGGTTTCGGCCGCGCTGCTGGCGTCGGGCGCTCGCGTGACGGCGACTTTGGGATCGCTCGCGTGGTCTGGGTCGCTACCGGGTATTATTGCCGCACTGGCGTTGGCGCTGCCAGGCATAGCCGGCGGTGCCGCGGGGGCACTTGCGCGCGATCGGCGCTCGGGCTTCCTGCAGGGTGTGCTTGCGCTTTCTGCCTGCGAGGTTCCGGTGCTGGTTGTGGCTGCATGTAGCGTATTTTCCCAACGCGCCGTGATGGGCGGCCTTGTTGCCGCTCTGGTTGCAACCTATACGCTTACGTGGTTTTTGCTTGCGATGGGCTTTGCCTTTGAACTTCCCGTTTCGGCACCGCGACGCACAAAAGCCCAGATGGCGACTCCGCTTGCCGGTGGAGCCGCAGCTGCCCGTACTTTTGGCGGACCTGTCGAAGTATCGTCCGATTCTATTTCTACGACCAAGGAGGCCTAGGTCATGGCATCTCAAGTTGAGCTCACCCCATGCGGGGCCATGTTTGACATCTTTAAGCGTGTGGCGCATCTGAGCCATATCGAGCTGTGCGGCTTGGTGCTTTCGTCCCGTCCGCTCGCCGACGGCCGCAGCCCGCAGAGCCGAGCCGCCGATCGCTCTTGGGTTTCCCGCTTTATCGTTCGCGCGCCGGTCGGCACGCTTCAGCAGCGCTACTTTGCCGAATACGGTACCTCGGCTGCGCGTATTATGTCGCAACTGGCCCTGCGCCAGCGCAATCCCATGGACTCCACGGCTGTGATCAATATGGTGTGCGGTCCTGCAGGTGAACCGATGGTACGCGCGCTCGAAGAGTGCCACCAGGACACGAATCTCTATCGCAACGCGCTCGATCGCCTGTCCCAGGCGGCGGAACTCATGCCCGCCGAGCGCGCCGAGGCCGTGCTGGTGCTGTTTGTCGCCGTCGGTTGTTCGGCGGATGTGCGGTCCTCGGTGAACTATGCCATCGACTACGCGCACGCGACCTGTGGCGGAGGAACATCCACGCCGCGTTCGCTTGGCATGTCGATGACCGCGGGCGAACGCGAACCCGCCCCGGCGCACCCCTTGGGCTTGCTGCGCGTACAAAACAGTTTTGTCGTGAGCGCCCCGCGCTGGATTCAGCCGAGCGAGCAGGGTGTTGAGATTGGCGCGCTGGCCACTGGTGAGGGCGATATTACCGACGTCGGCGACGATGTCTCGGCCCGCCATGCTCATATCTGGTGCGATGCTCAAAATATCTGGCACGTCGAGGACTTGTCGTCCACCAACGGAACCGTGGTGGTAAACGGGGCCACGCGCGTCTGCATTCAGGTCGAGCCCGGCCGCTCCGCCCAACTTAATCCCGGCGACGAGCTCAAGCTCGGCGAATCCACCACCTGCGCCATCCTCTTCGGTGCCCTCTAGCCAACCCTCAATAAGTTGCGGTGAAATACGGACTGTTTAAGGCTCTGAGCAGCAAAAACAGTCCCTATTTCACCGCAACTGCCGTATGGTTCCCGGGGGACATTTTGCTCGGCGCTGGGCATTCGATAGTCACCCGAGGTAAACCTTTACCGCCCGCCTATATTTGCCGAAATTACACTTGACGGCGGGGTACAATAAACCCGCATGCGGATTTTCGTTGCGGGCGCTTCCCATCGCCGGGGCGTGCCCGGGAGCATCCGGCATGCAGCCTTTGCGGCGCTCGGTCATGTGCAAGACGGGCGGTCGGGTCTGTGGGGCGCATCAGCTGGCCCTCGCCTCGGCATGCCTTCTCTCCACGCCATGTACCTGCTGCTGAGCCTGCCTGCCAGATGATTGGAAGCAACAGCGAAAATCCCATCACGCCAACATCCCGGCGATCGCCGGGGCCTGTATACCTATATGAGAGGAGAGGGGTATATGGCGCGTAAGTTTAAGTCTATGGACGGCAACGAGGCGGCCGCATATGTTTCGTATGCGTACACCGAGGTAGCGGGAATCTATCCCATTACGCCGTCCAGCCCGATGGCCGACCATGTCGACCAGTGGGCGGCCCAGGGTCGCAAGAATATCTTCGGCACCCCGGTCAAGGTCGTCGAGATGGAGTCCGAGGCAGGTGCAGCCGGTACCGTTCACGGTTCGCTGGGCGCCGGTGCTCTGACCACCACCTACACGGCTTCTCAGGGTCTGCTCCTGATGATCCCGAACATGTACAAGATCGCGGGCGAGCAGCTCCCGGGCGTCTTCCACGTCTCCGCGCGTTGCGTCGCTTCCCACGCCCTGAACATTTTTGGCGATCACTCCGACGTCATGGCCTGTCGTCAGACCGGCTTCGCCATGCTCGCCGAGGGCAACGTCCAGGAGGTCATGGACCTCTCGCCGGTGGCTCACCTTGCCGCCATCGAGGGTAAGACCCCGTTCCTTAACTTCTTCGACGGCTTCCGCACCAGCCACGAGATCCAGAAGGTCGCCATGTGGGACTACAAGGATCTGGCCGAGATGTGCGACATGGACGCCGTCCAGGCTTTCCGCGACCACGCGCTCAACCCTGAGCACCCGCACACCCGCGGCAGCCACGAGAACGGCGATATCTTCTTCCAGAACCGTGAGGCCTGCAACAAGGTCTACGACGAGCTTCCCGCCGTCGTCGAGGGCTACATGAAGAAGATCAACGAGAAGCTCGGCACCGATTACGGCCTGTTCAACTACTACGGCGCTCCCGATGCCGACCGCGTCGTCGTGTGCATGGGCTCCTTCTGCGACGTGCTCGAGGAAGTCATCGACTACCTCAACGCCCACGGCGAGAAGGTCGGCCTGGTCAAGGTCCGTCTGTTCCGTCCGTTCTCCATCAAGCACTTCGTCGACGTTCTCCCCGAGACCGTCCAGAAGATCGCCGTCATGGACCGTACCAAGGAGCCGGGTTCCATCGGCGAGCCGCTCTACCAGGACGTCGTCTCCGCTCTCTACGAGGCCGGCAAGACGGGCATCAAGGTCGTCGGCGGCCGTTATGGCCTGGGCAGCAAGGACACGCCTCCCGCGTCCGCGTTCGCTGTCTTCGAGGAGCTCAAGAAGGACGAGCCCAAGCGCGAGTTCACCATCGGCATTGTCGATGACGTGACCAACCTGAGCCTGCCCGAGGCCGAGGATGCGCCCAACACCGCAGCCCCCGGCACCATCGAGTGCAAGTTCTGGGGTCTGGGTGGCGACGGTACCGTCGGCGCCAACAAGAACTCGATCAAGATCATCGGCGACCACACCGACAAGTACGTCCAGGCCTACTTCCAGTACGACTCCAAGAAGACCGGCGGCGTCACCGTCTCGCACCTGCGCTTTGGTGATTCCCCGATTCGCTCGCCGTACTACGTGACCAAGGCCGACTTTGTCGCCTGCCATAACCCCAGCTACATCGTTAAGGGCTTCAAGATGGTCCGCGACGTCAAGCCGGGCGGCACCTTCCTGGTCAACTGCCAGTGGAGCGACGAGGAGTTCGCCGAGCACATGCCCGCCGTGGCCAAGCGCTACATCGCGAACAACAACGTCAACGTCTACCTGATCGACGCTATCGACCTGGCCGCTAAGGTCGGCATGGGCAAGCGCACCAACACGGTGCTCCAGTCCGCCTTCTTCGCGCTGGCCAAGGTCCTGCCCGCCGAGGACGCCCTGCAGTACATGAAGGACGCGGCTACCAAGTCCTACATGAAGAAGGGCCAGGCTATCGTCGACGCCAACCACAAGGCCATCGATGCCGGCGCTACCGCTTTCCGTAAGTTCGAGGTTCCGGCCGACTGGGCTACCGCCGAGGACGCCGCTCCCGTCGAGCTCTCCGAGGAGACCAAGTCCGCCATCGCCCAGCAGGTCAAGAACCTGCTCGAGCCCATCGATCGCATGGATGGCGACAGCCTGCCCGTTTCCGCCTTCGTCGGTTGCGCCGACGGCCAGTTTGAGCTGGGCGCCTCCGCATACGAGAAGCGCGGCGTCGCCGTGGTCGTTCCTCACTGGGACGAGACCAAGTGCATCCAGTGCAACCAGTGCGCCTATGTGTGCCCGCATGCCACCATCCGTCCGTTCGCGATGACCGAGGACGAGGCTGCCGCCGCGCCCGAGGCTACCCGCACGCTCGACGCCATGGGCCCCAAGGCCAAGGGCATGAAGTTCACCATGGCTGTGTCCCCGCTCGACTGCATGGGTTGCACCAACTGCGTCAAGGTCTGCCCCAAGGGCGCCCTCGAGATGGTTCCCACCGAGCAGGAGATGGACCAGCAGCCCGTTTGGGACTACATGGTCGAGAACGTCTCCGAGAAGAAGGAGCTCATCGCGGCCAACGTCAAGGGCAGCCAGTTTAAGCAGCCCTACCTGGAGTTCTCGGGTTCCTGCGCCGGCTGTGCCGAGACCGCCTATGCACGTCTGGTGACCCAGGTCGCCGGCGACCGCATGTTCATTTCCAACGCCACCGGCTGCTCCTCCATTTGGGGTAACCCCGCTGCCACCGCTCCTTACTGCAAGGACAAGGACGGTCACGGCCCGGCGTGGAACAACTCCCTGTTCGAGGACAATGCCGAGCACGGTCTGGGCATGGCGGTTGGCTATGAGGCCGTTCAGCACAAGCTGATCGCCGCTACCCAGGACATCATCGCTGCCGATGGTCCGTCCGATGAGCTCAAGGCCGCCGGTCAGGCTTGGATCGACTCCGTCAACGACGCCGAGGCCTCCAAGACCGCTGCCGCTGCCTACGTTGCCGAGCTCGAGAAGTGCGGCTGCGACGCTTCCAAGGCAATCCTCGCCGACAAGGCTTACCTCACCAAGAAGTCCTTCTGGATCTTCGGCGGCGACGGCTGGGCCTACGACATCGGCTTCGGTGGCCTGGACCACGTCCTGGCTTCCGGCCACAACGTCAACGTCTTCGTCTTCGACACCGAGGTCTACTCCAACACCGGCGGTCAGGCCTCCAAGGCCTCGAACCTGGGCCAGGTCGCTCAGTTCGCCGCTGCCGGTAAGGTGACCAAGAAGAAGTCTCTGGCCGAGATCGCCATGAGCTACGGCTACGTCTACGTGGCACAGGTTGCCATGGGCGCCAACCCGGCTCAGACCCTCAAGGCCATTCACGAGGCCGAGGCCTACGACGGCCCGTCCCTCATCATCGGCTACAGCCCCTGCGAGATGCACTCCATCAAGAAGGGCGGCATGCAGAACTGCCAAGCCGAGATGAAGAAGGCTGTCGAGTGCGGTTACTGGAACCTCTTCCGCTTCAACCCCGAGGCTGCTGCCGGCAAGAAGTTCTCGCTCGATTCCAAGGAGCCCGCGGGCGGTTATCAGGAGTTCCTGATGAACGAGGCCCGTTACGCTTCGCTGACGCGTTCCTTCCCCGAGCGCGCCGAGGAGCTCTTCAAGGAGAATGAGCAGGCCGCTATGGATCGCTATCAGCACCTGCTGAAGCTCAAGACGGTGTACAACGAGGCCTAGGTCTCCCACCGCAGGATCTGAGGGCTGACCTTCGCGGACGTCCTCGGACATGAAAGAACCCCCGCTGCGCACTACGTGCGGCGGGGGTTCTTTCGTCCTGCGGAGTGTCCGCGAAGGTCAGCCCTCAGATCCTGCTACGACTACGTCCTTGGATTGTGTGGCTGAATGAAGGACGTGGTTGGTGGGGCCTTTTGTCCCGGTCGCTGTTTCGCGGCTTTGCCGCGAAAGGCGCGTTGCTTTGGGGATGGATGGGGGGCGGGGTTGTTGCGGCTTCTTATCCCTTTGCTTTTTCGCGGCTTTGCCGCGAAACGCGCAGCACCTTGGGAAATGCATTGATGCGTGGACGGGGCTGGATTGAGGATTCAAATGGCTAGAGAGATATGGGCGCGAACGAGAAATCGTTATTGGGGTCATCCTTTTCCATAAACTCATCGAGACAAAACGTCATGTAGATTGGAACGTACAGAACCTTGCCCTCTTTGCTGAGGTTCTCGTGGCTCAGTACAACGGCCTCGGGAATTTTGTACTCGCCCACACTCATCAGACGATCGAGAGCCGCATGCGCTCGAACCTTCTTGCCCGATTTGACCTCGATTGGGACAACATGCCCGTGGGCGCCTTCGATCACAAAGTCAACTTCACCGACCTCACGCGTTTGGTAGTACCATGCATCCGCCCCGAGGGCAACGAGTTCCTGCGCGACCACGTTCTCATAGAGACCACCAAGGTTGGGAGTTTTCATATCAAGATAGACAGAGCGTGCAGTGCTGCCGGGGTATCGCGATGCGAGCATGCCTGTATCAGACTCGTATAGTTTGAAGGCTGTCGTTTTCTCCGTCCTCTTGAGAGGACTCCGTGGCTCCGTCACCCTGGCGACCATCAATCCAACACCTGCGTTAACAAGCCACAGGAAATCCTGCTCATATTTTTTAAGGCGAGCTCCCTCACCCAGAGACGAAACAACAAAGCGATGAGACTCCGCCTCAAGCTGAACGGGAATTTGCTCAAAAATCGACCGAACGTTAAACGCTCGAGTCGATGCATATTTTGAGATATCGCTTTTGTACTGATCGACCAGCTGAGTTTGAAGCTCACGTGTGCTCACGAGCGAATAACCCGAATCAATATAGTTCTGAACGACCTCCGGCATACCGCCGCAAACGATATAAGCTCTATAGTTCTTGAGCATCGCCTCATGAATATAGTTTTCGACAGGATGTTTCTCGACAAGGCAGCTGCGAATGCCTGCAAGCACATTCTCGCTGACGCTGTTTGCCCAACAAAACTCTTCAAAATCCATCGGGCGCATAACAATGTGCTCTACATACCCCACCGGAAAAGAAGAGATCCCCTTAAACTCAGTCCCAAGCATAGACCCCGAGAAGACATAGCTAAAGCGCCCATCCTCGACCAACGCCTTCATGAGTGTAACGATCTGCGGATACTCCTGAATCTCATCGACAAAGACAAGCGTATCGCCCTCAACAAGCGGCGCATCCGCAAGAAGGGCTACGCGGTTGATAAAGTCAACGGAGTTCTTTGCGCCAACAAGTGCATTCCTTGCTTCGACATCGAGTAGTAAATTGACCTCAAAATACGACGCGTAGTTGCTTTTTCCAAACGCGCGAATCGCATAGCTCTTGCCAATCTGACGCGCACCAGTAACGAGTAATGCCTTATTGGAGTTATTCTTCCAGCTCAAAAGCCTATCAGTGACCTTACGGCGTAGCATTAAACCCCCAAATGACAAAAATTAACAGATAGAATCGCCTAAAATCATACAAAAATTGGCAGATAATATTGTCGTAAATATACAAAAATTGGGAGATAGCAAAGGTTCGAATAGGCCTCAAAGCCACTGAAACAGTGCTCTACTTTGCGAAGGGGCTGGGGACGCTGTTGGGTGCGTCTCCAGCCCTCTGATTCTTACTTTGGATCCCGATGGTGGGGTGTTGTCGGTGCTGCTTGCTTGGTTACCTTGTCTCGCCGGACTCCGTGCGTAGGCGGTAGCCGTGGACGAGGTCGCTGATGGCCGGCCAGGGAATCTGGCGATCAACCCAAAATTGGAGCTGGACCAGATAGCGCTCGGTGGCGCGGGTGAGGGCTGCAAACTGTTCGTGAGTCTCTACCTGGGCGTAGAGGTCGCGGCTGTGGGCGAGGATTGCCGTGGTGTCATCCATTTTGCCGGTGACGTCGAAGGCGCCCGAGAACCAGTCGCACAGGCGTGCGGCACTGTTTTTGATCGTTGCGAGGTCGGCGGTGCCGTCGTTGGCGTTTTCGTTGGCCTGGGCTCGCAGGAGGGAGAGGGCGTCGGCGGCGTTCATGCAGTAACCGACGGTGAAGTTCCAGACGGCGAATTCGCGGCCGGTGTCGAGTTTGCGGCGGCGCATGTAGTCGATGTCACGCGGTTCCTCGAGCATCATTTGATCGGCGAGGGCCTCAAGTGCAGTGGTGTACTCGGCAAGGTCGAGCGTGAGCAGATTGTTGATATCCATCATCTTTAGGCCTCCGTTTCGATCTCGACGATTTCGTTTTTAATGTACATGCCCTGGTTGTTCCAGACATTGCGGCAGGCGGCGGCAAAACGCTCGCGGTCGGCTTCGCAGATGCGGGCGAACATGTTGCAGGTGCCAAAGGGCTCGCACACGTCAAAGAAGATGCAGATTGACGACCATCCGCCATACCAGCTCACGGCGCCCGCTGGCTCGTGAAAGACGGGGTTCTCGATGTGCTCGTAATTGGCGATGGGGCCCGAGACAGGATAGGTTACCTCGGCATCGCAGATCTTGGCCGAAAAGATACGTGACTCGACCGGACAGGACGATTCGAACAGCTTGCATGCCTCGGGAGCCTTGTTCCAGAGCATGTCGGCGAGAAACGTCTCGCCATTCAGCGTGATCTTGAGCATTTTTGTCATAGTAAGGACCTCCTCAATCCGTCGCTCAAGGGGTTCGCTGGCGGATAAGGAGAAGACAGCAGCGGGGTCGCCGAACCCAAACTTCACGACAAATCTCTGTCGCCCCAGCCCGCGCTGTTCTTCGCTAAAGTACCATGCAGCAATTGCGCGCGCAATATCAGTTTTTGATTTTCTGGAAGCGGCAATCGACGAGACGGCTCGCCGGCTGCCGGCCGACGCGCGGTATGGGCGCTCGTCTATTCCTTAAGTTGGATGAAAAACGCCATGTTATTGCAGGGCTGCATACTCGTCCAATAAGTGCATAGAATCTCGTATAGTGCGAGTAAGATATTGCGCTGTCTGTTTTGTGTTTAGCAAAGATATAGTTTGCATAATCTGGTCTAATCCCTGCTCTATTAAAATAAAGTTGCACGTAAATGGCGTAGATATGCTTGAGCTGGGGTTCTGTACGCTGAGCGGATAAAAACGACCGTTCACCGTTCCGCTATTTTCAAAATGAATAAAATGAGCGATAAAGAGAATATAAACCTTAATAAACTCGCGTATCGCACGGACGCGGGTTATTAATGGGTTGTAGGCCTTTTACAGAAAGGATTCCAGCAATGTCTAAGCCTCTTGGCAAGCCCGATCGTATTGTCGTCGCCCTTGGCGGCAACGCCCTCGGCAACAACCCCGTCGAGCAGATCGAGGCCGTGAGCAACACCGCCCATGCCCTCCTCGGCCTCATCGAGCAGGGCAACGAGATCATCATCACCCACGGCAACGGCCCGCAGGTCGGCATGATCCAGAACGCCTTCGCCGCTGCCCACGATGCCATCGGTACCCCCGAGATGCCGCTGCCCGAGTGCGGCGCCATGTCCCAGGGCTACATTGGTTATCACCTGCAGCAGGGCATCGGCCGCGAGATGCACAAGCGCTATAAGCGTTGGCACGCCGCCACCGTCGTCACCCAGATCGAGTGCGACCCGGATGATCCCGCGTTCAAGAACCCGACCAAGCCGATCGGCCCCTTCTACACCGAGGAGCAGGCCAAGGAGTTCATGGCCGAGGATCCCTCCAAGGTCTTCGTCGAGGATTCCGGCCGCGGCTGGCGTCGCGTCGTCGCTTCCCCCGATCCCAAGAAGATCGTCGAGGCTGACTCCATCCTCAACCTGCTCGACAACGAGTTCATCGTCATCGCCTGCGGTGGCGGCGGCATTCCCGTCGTCCGCGACTACGAGAACAAGGGCTGCTACAAGGGCGTTCCCGCCGTCATCGACAAGGACCTGGGCGGCGAGCTGCTGGCCGAGGACTGCGATGCTGACGTTCTGTTCCTGCTGACCGCCGTTGAGCATGTTGCCATCAACTTTGGCAAGCCCAACCAGGAGGAGCTCGAGGACCTCACCGCCGACGAGGCCGAGCGCCTGGCAGACGAGGGTCAGTTCGGCAAGGGTTCCATGGAGCCCAAGGTTCGCGCTGCCATCAAGTTCGCCCGTTCCCGCAAGGGCCGCACCTGCATCATCGGCGCTCTGGACAAGGCCGCCGAGACCATGGCTGGCCTCTCCGGTACCCGCATCCACGAGTAGTCTCTACTCTGTTGCCTCTCTCGTGGGCGCCAGGCAAAGCGCCCACAAACTAGCCTCTCTTCATGAGCCCCGCAGTCCGCTCCGACTGCGGGGCTTTTGTTTCAACCCGGCACTTAGGGACGTTCCTTTCCTGCCGGCAGCCTAGGGCTGGTCATTGGGGACAGACTTAAATGCGTGGCACCGATCAACTGCGGAAAGCGCATCCCACAATGAGTGTCCAAAGCGGGGCACAGTTTCCCAGGTACTCATTTAAGTCTGTCCCCAATGAGTGCCCAATGACTAGTAGTAGGCCCACATGGCTTCGACTTCGTTGAGGACCTCTACGACGCCCCAGCGGCGGGCGCTGCGGCTGGCCGAGTTGGGGTCGTAGACGCCAATCTGGTTGGCGTCGTCGATGCCGTAGAGCACGATGTAGTGGCCTACGTTGGTAAACGTACCGGGGCGCACTGCGGCGATGACGGGCGCACCCGAGCGAAGTGCTTGGGTAATCGATTCGCGATCGTTATAGAGCTGTGTTCCGTTGAGCCCCAGCTGCCACGCACCGCCTGTCATAAACGACCACTCGGTGGCACCGGTGGGGGCGTAGTTGCCGGCTTCGGCCAGTGCGCATATATCGACCGGCGTCTTATCGGTGTGGCCGGTCTTAAAGATATAGACCATGGTGAGGCAAGTGGGACCGCAAGCGTTTTCGCGAATAGTGCCGCCGGCATAGGGCAGCTCCGACCATGCGGGGTCAATTTGGTAGATGTGGGGCATGGCGCCGGCCTGCCATTGCGAGCGTGGGGTCGAGAACGCAAAGGAGTAACCGGGCGCGACGGGAGCTTTAAGCAGCTTGTCTTCGGCAGTGGGCTCAAGACCGGCTGATCCGTGGGAGATACAGGATCCCAAAAACACAAAGACGAGGCAGGCGGCGATGGAGCAAAGCGTAAGGCGTAGGCGGCGGGCCGGAAGTGCGTGGCTTGTGGCGTGCGACGCAGGGTGAGGGGCGGAATTGCCGCGATCGCGTTGAGGTCGCGAAAAGGAGCGCTTGACGTAGTAGTCGGTCTTACGGCGATCGTAGCGACGTGGCTGCGATGTGTCGGTCTGGCGTTGGCGTGTGCTCGTACTCACGCGGTCTGACTGCTGCACGGTACGGCTTTGTTGCCGCGAAGAAGCCCCGGGCTGCTCTTGGGGGCGCTGCGGGTTGTCGTTGTCGGAGGTGCTTCTGGGCGTTGGTGTGGTGCGGCCGGCAAGGCGCACGCTTTGTGGCCGTTGGTCGCCGTCATTGTATCCGTATGCCATTCGAATCACCTTGCCTCATGTGTAACTTGTCTATCCTACATAAAAAGATGCACGACACATGGGCATGTGCGCCAAAAGCCTGACAAATGGTATGAACGTTGCCGCGCCGCGCGCCAAGCGCCACGGCAACAGGTATTCAAAAGCAGACAAGATGAAAGCGTCCAAGACGAATGACGTCTCCCGCCGTTCGTCCCAAAAATGGCGCCGCTCGTTTTGCAGTTCTGCCTTCGGTCGAGCTACAAGCGGCGCTGCTGTGCCAAGGCCGTATCTTAAAGCCACGAAATAAAAGCGCGCGGCAAAACAGACCGCGCAAGGGGTGACGTCAAGGGGCGTCAAAAAGGAAAGGAGGGGAACAATGGCGGACAAGAACGCAGAAGTTGCAGTCGAGGATAACGGCGGCATGAAGAAAACGCTTTCGCTCTGGAACTTCTTCACCATCGGCTTTGGTGCCATCATCGGTACCGGTTGGGTTCTGCAGGTCGGCGACTGGATGGTCGTGGGCGGCGGTCCCGTTCCCGCTATGATCGCATTCCTCTTGGGTGCAATCTTCCTCGTGCCCGTCGGAGCTGTTTTCGGTGAGCTCACGGCTGCTATCCCCATCTCAGGCGGCATCGTCGAGTATGTCGATCGTAGCTTTGGCCGTACGCTGAGCTACATCACCGGATGGCTTTTGGCCCTGGGCAACGGCATCCTGTGCCCGTGGGAGGCCATCGCCATTTCGACCCTCGTGTCCGAGATGTTCGGCAGCCTGCCCGGCCTTGAGTGGCTGCGCGCCATCAAGCTCTACACCATCCTGGGGGCCGACGTTTACCTGTTCCCGACGCTGATCGCGCTCGGCTTTGCAGTCTACGTCATCTTCCTTAACTTCCGCGGTGCCAGCTCGGCTGCCAAGCTCCAGGCCTTCCTGACCAAGGCTCTGCTCTGCGGCATGCTGCTCGCCATGGGCGTCTCGCTGTTCACCGGCTCGCCGGACAACGCCATGCCCGTGTTCTCCCAGGTCACCGGCGCTGGCGGCGGCAAGGCCGCTACCGAGAGCACCAGCCTGTTTGCCGGCATCGTGTCGGTCCTGGTTCTGACCCCGTTCTTCTACGCCGGCTTCGACACCATTCCTCAGCAGGCTGAGGAAGCAGCCGAGGGCCTTAACTGGAACAAGTTCGGCAAGATCATCTCCCTGGCCCTGCTGGCCGCCGGCGGCTTCTACATGGTCTGCATTTACTCGTTCGGCACTATCCTTGACTGGCACGAGTTTGTTAAGAGCCCGGTTCCCGCGCTTGCCTGCCTCAAGGGCATCAACATGCTCCTGTACCTGGCCATGCTCGTCATCGCTACGCTTGGACCCATGGGTCCGATGAACTCCTTCTACGGCGCCACGAGCCGCATCATGCTCGCCATGGGCCGCAAGGGCCAGCTGCCCGAGCAGTTCGCCGAGGTCGACCCCAAGTCCGGCGCTCCCAAGCTCGCCTGCGTCGTTCTGGGCGCCATCACCGTCGTCGGTCCGTTCCTGGGCAAGAACATGCTCATCCCTCTGACCAACGTGTCGGCTCTCGCCTTCATCTTCTCCTGCGGCATGGTCGCCCTCGCTTGCCTGCGCATGCGCTTCACCGAGCCCGACCTGCCTCGTCCCTACGAGGTGCCCGGCGGCAAGTTTGGCATCGGCCTCGCTATCGCTGCCTGCGCCATCATCATCGGCCTGCTCGTGATTCCGTTCTCTCCCGCCTCCCTCAACATGGTGGAGTGGAGCATCGTGATCGGCTGGCTGGCCGTCGGCCTGGCTCTCATGGCCTTCACCAATTCCCGCAAAAAGTAACGCCGAGCCGGGGCGGATCAGGTGCGCGGGACCCTCTCTTCCGCGCACCGAACCCGGCACCACTTGGGTAGCTTTGTGAGGCCTTAACCCAACGCGGCCTCGCCCACTATATGGATCCATAAGGAGGAACCATGTCCACTAAGTATGCAATCGTTGGCGGCAAGCTCATCGACGGTACCGGTGCCGAGCCGGTCGAGAACTCCCTCGTTCTCGTCGACGACAACGGCAAGATCGAGTACGCCGGCGCCATGCAGGACCTTCCCGAGGGCGTTGAGGTCATCGACGCCGCCGGCAAGACCGTCCTTCCCGGCCTGATCGACACCCACCTGCACTTCTCGGGCAACTTGACCGACGATGACACCGACTGGGTCATGCAGCCGCTCCTCGAGAAGCAGGCCGTCGCCGTCAAGCAGGCCTACGACTGCCTCACCCACGGCCTCACCACCGTCTGCGAGATCGGCCGCTTTGGTATCCAGATCCGTGACTGCATCGACAAGGGCGTCTTCAAGGGCCCGCGCGTTCTGGCCACCGGCCTTGGCTTCTGCCGCGTTGCCGGCCACGGCGACTCCCACCACTGCAGCCAGGAGCTCAACAAGGAATCGCACCCCTGGGGCGATCAGGTCGACGGTCCTTGGGATCTGCGCAAGGCCGTCCGCCGTCGCCTGCGCGAGAACCCCGATGCCATCAAGATCTGGGCTACCGGTGGCGGCATCTGGCGCTGGGACTCCGGCCGCGACCAGCACTACTGCTCCGAGGAGATTCAGGCCGTGGTCGAAGAGGCAAAGATGGTCGGCATCCCCGTGTGGAGCCACTGCTACAACAACCACGCCGCTGCCTACGATTCCGTTCGCTTTGGCTGCGAGCAGCTGATTCACGGCTTCGATATCGATGAGCGCACCATGGACCTCATGGCCGAGCAGGGCACCTTCTTCACTCCGACGATCGCCTTCCTGCCCACCTGGTACGCCACCTATCCGCCCGTCTACGTTCCCGAGCTGCACGACAAGTACGAGGGCACTCTGGTCGAGAAGGAGCTGCAGCGCAACTACGACTGCCTGCGCGAGGCCAAGAAGCGCGGCGTCGTCATGACGATCGGCTCCGACTCCTTCTCCTTCGTCACCCCGTACGGCACTTGCTCCATCGAGGAGATGTACGAGTTCGTCGACAAGATCGGCTTCACTCCGGTCGAGACCATCACCTGCGCCACCCTCAACGGTGCCAAGATGTGCCACATCGAGGACGAGACCGGTTCCATCGAGGCCGGCAAGTGCGCCGACCTGCTGGTCGTCAACGGTGACGTCGCCGCCGACATCCACGTGCTCAACACCGACAACATGGACGTCATCATGAAGGACGGCTGGATTGTCGAGGGCGGCACCTTCGGCGAGGCAAACAAGTACAGCGCCTAAGCTACCGTTCATCGATGGCTTGATGTAAAACACAGTATTTGATTGTATAATGCAATGGAGAGGGTCGCTTGCGGCCCTCTTTATTGCTATGGGGTGCGTCGGTAAGAAGGAGATGACGGTGGATCTCAATAGGCTGATTCTGGGCAAGAGCTACAACTCTACCAAGGTCTTTCGTACCGCTCAGCATGTGGTTCAAGCCATCTTGCTCGGTATTGTCGTTCCGCTGCTTATCCTGCTGCTCATCTGGGATCTAACCGATAATCCCAATCCCGTTCCGGCCGTTGTCGTCATTGCCGGCTTGGTCATGCTGTGCTTCTTCTTCTCGTACGTCTTTGTCGTTCCCGACGACCTCACATCGAGCGCAACCGACCGCACGCTCGCCATCGCTTCAAAAATATTCGCCTACACGTCGCGCGGCCTTACGCCCGAAGCTGCCCTGGGCGCCTCTAAGATCATCCTGTCCGAAACTATCGCCTCTGCCATCTGCTTTACCGACGGCAAGCAGGTGTTGGCAAGCTGGGGCGAGGACTCGGCAAAATGCCCCGCGGGCACCCCGGTGGTGCTGCGGACTACGCTCAACGTGATCAACAGCGGTGAGCAAAGCGTGTTCTCGCGCGATGCCTCGACCGAGACAGGTGGCTACTTTCCGCGCCTGCGCGCCGGTATTGTCGCACCGCTTACCGTGCGCGGGCATTGCGTGGGCACGCTCGAGCTGTATTATCCCCGTCTGAGCAGCATCGATATGCGCCAGACGGCGCTTGCCTCGGGCTTTGCCGACCTCATTTCCACGCAGCTTGCGAGCTTTGAGCTCGAGCGCCAGGACGAGCTTACGGCCCGCGTGGAGCTGCGCGCCTTGCAATCGCAGGTCGATCCTCATTTTCTGTTTAACACCATCAGCGCCATCGTGTCGCTCGTTCGAACCGAGCCCGACAAGGCGCGATCGCTGCTGATCGACTTCTCCAACTACTACCGTCAGACGCTTTCTGATTCCGATACCCTCACAACGCTCGAGCACGAGGTGGAACAGGGCACTCGCTATATCAATCTTATGCAGGCCCGGTATGGCGACGGCCGTCTGCGCGTCTCGGTCGATATCGACTTTGAGGTGCGCGATTGCATGGTGCCGCCGTTTATCTTGCAGCCGTTGCTCGAAAACTGCATCAAGCACGCGCAGCGCGAGACCGAGCCGCTTTCTATTCATGTTAGGGCTTTCGAGACCGATGACGGTTTGGAGATCATCGTCGAGGACGACGGCATCGGTATGAGCGAAGAAGTCTGCGCGCATCTGTTTGAGCAGCATCGCTTGGAGGAGCCCGAGAGCATTACCGCCGACGGCTCCGTCAAGCGAGGTTGCGGCCTAGCGCTCTTCAACGTGCTTCAGCGCATCCATTTCTTTTACGGAGAAGATTCCGGCATGCGCGTGAAGTCCCAGGAGGGCGTGGGAACGCAGGTCATCGTCGAGCTGAACGGCGAGCCGCATGAGCCGGCGCCGTTGACGGCGTAGCACGCGGTTGGATTGAGAGAAAAAGAGGGGAAGCACATATGTCCGAAGGCTGGAACATCTTGGTGGTTGATGACGAGCCTCCCATTAGGGCTGAGCTACGCTATCTGTTGGAAAAGGATACGCGTGTGGGTCAGATTGCCGAGGCGGGCAATGTCACCGAAGCCGTGGAGTCGATTCTGTCGAACAAGCCCGACGTGTTGTTTTTAGACATTACCATGCCCGGTCGCTCGGGAATTGAGCTTGCCGAGACGCTGCAGAACCTAAAGACGCCGCCGGTGGTTGTGTTTGTGACGGCGTTTGCCGAATTTGCCGCCGATGCGTATAACCTCGATGCCGTCGATTATGTCGTCAAGCCGGTTGAGGACGCACGCCTGTCAAAGGCACTCGACAAGATCGAGGCGGCCTTGGGTGTCCGTCGTGTTATCCACGCTCCGCGCCAGCCTTTGCGTCTGACGGTGGACCGCGGGGGCAAAAAGGTGTTCATTCCCGCCGCAGACGTCTGCTACTTTGAGGCGCGCGCCGATTTTTGCAACGCCATCTGCGCCGAGGGAACGTACCTGATCAATGAGTCGATCTCTTCGCTCGAGCGTCGCTTGGACTCCGAGGGCTTTATTCGCGTTCATCGCAGCTACCTGGTCAATTTGGAAGACGTGCACAATGTTGAGATTGGCTCCACGGGGTTGATGGAGCTCAGGCTCGACCGCGTGAACTCGACGGTACCGGTGTCCCGTCGTCGTGCCGCCGAGGTCAAGTCGCACCTGGGGCTTGCGTAAGAGGCTTGCGTGCCGTCGTTTACCATCGCAGGTTTGGCATGGGCGCGCGGTGGGCATAATGGGTGGCATCGAATGAAATCGAAAGGATCATTATGCCCGCGCTTATCACCCATCATCTGTTTGGCGAGGAAAGCATCGACCGTCTTCCGCAGGGCGTCATCACGTCCGATGAAGAGCGCATTGCCTTTATCTTGGGCAACCAAGGCCCCGACCCGTTTTTCTTTCACATTCTGACACCGCGTGTTTCCGACTGCACGCTGCTGGCGCAGGTCATGCATCGGTCGCGCATGTCTCGCCAGTTCGCGTGCCTGCGCGACGGCGTGTCGCATCTGCTGCCGCGCGACGCCAGCTTGGGTCGCGCCTTTGCGCTGGGCCTGCTGTCTCATTACGTGCTCGACCGCAACGCCCACCCCTTTGTCTATGAGCAGCAGTTTGGCATCGTGGAATCCGACTCAGAGCTTGAGGATTCGAGCAGTCAGGTCCATGCCGTGATCGAGAGCGACCTGGATGTACTGATGCTGCAGCTTAAACGCGATGGCGCTACGGTCGACGATTACCCGCCGGCGGGCGAGATCGTCACCACCGATCGCATCAATCGCGTGGCCGGCGTGCTGATGAGCTATGTTGCCGGACGCGTGTATGGCATTGACATTCCGGCGGGGGAGTACGGTGCTGCCGTTGCCAATATGCAGCGACTTTACCGCGCGATTGAGCCGGCCGGCTCCGCAAAGACGCGCGCGATCTCGCTGGTTGAGGGCTTGGTGCACGACTATTCGCTGCTCGACGGCCTTGCCCATCGCGTGACGACGGAGCTGCCCGAGCGCACCGGTAACCTGGGCCATCTGACATGGAAGAATCCCTTTACCGACGAGGTCTCGAACGAGAGTTTCCCCGAGGTCTTTGATCGCGCGCTGGTCGATTACGAGTGCACGGTCGCACGTTTTATCGAGACCGGTGACATGGATGCCGTGACCAGTCACGTCAACTACAGCGGTCGCGTGCTCAATGCCGATGAGGAGTTCGACCGCGAGGAATAGGCTCGTGCGTGCCCCTTTGCCGAATCCTTACCGGCGGTTCTGGACAATTGGGGTACGATGAGCTAACTGCATATCGGGCGAATACGAAGGGTCCCTGTCCATGAAATACACCAAGCTCGAGCGTAACTGGGTTATGTATGATGTGGGCAATTCGGCCCTCGTGCTGCTCAATACCTCGGTGGTGCCCATTTACTTTAACGCCATCAATACCGGCGCTTCCTCGGCCGACCTGGTGGTCGCCTGGGGCAATGCGCAGACGATTGCCTCGCTGGTCATCGCCATGCTCATGCCCATTCTGGGCGCGCTTGCCGACTACGCCGGCAACAAGATCAAGTTCTTCTTGGGCTTCTTCCTCACGGGCCTGGTGCTTTGCCTGGCGCAGGCTATCCCAATGTCCGCCATGGCATTTTTGACCGTGTACGTGCTGTGCACCATCGGCCTTAACTCTTCTATGACGTTCTACGACGCCATGCTGCCCGACATTACCACCGACGAGCGCATGGACGCCGTGTCCAGCTCGGGTTATGCCTGGGGCTACATCGGTTCCACCGTGCCGTTCGTCATCTGCCTGGCGCTCATCATGGGTGGCCCCGCTCTTGGTGTCCCCACCATGCTGGCAACGCGTCTGTCGTTTATCATCACCGGTGCCTGGTGGCTCATCTTTACCCTGCCGCTCATTCGCACCTATAAGCAAAAGTACGGTCGCGAGCGCGGTCCCGAGGACACCATCGGCCACATCGTGGGCGGTGTGTTCTCCGAGGTCGGACACACCATGCGCGAGATCGCCCACAACAAGACCGTGCTGGTCTACATGATCGCGTTCTTCTTCTATATCGACGGTGTGCACACGGTCATTTCCATGGCAACCAGCTACGGATCGGCCTTGGGCATCGATTCGACCCAGTTGGTCCTGGCGCTGCTCGTCACGCAGTTCGTGGCCTTTCCGTCCGCCATCATCTACGGCAAGCTTGCCGGACGCGTGGGCACGCTCAACATGATCTTGGTGGCAGTCGCCGCCTATATGGGCATTGTGCTGTTCGCCGCGTTCTTCCTAAAGACCGCCTTTGAATTCTGGGTGCTTGCCATTATGGTCGGCCTGTTCCAGGGCGGCGTGCAGGCGCTCAGCCGTAGCTACTTTGGCCGCATTATCCCCAAGGAAAAGTCCAACGAGTACTACGGCTTCTTTGACATCTTCGGTCGTTATGCAAGCGTCATGGGCACTTTCCTAGTGTCGGTCGTCACCTCGCTGACCGGCAACCCGTCGCTGGGCGTCCTTTCCATTGGCGTGCTGCTGATCGTTGGCTTTATGCTGCTGGTCCGCCTGTCCCGCATGACTCGGGCGGCAGAGCATGCCGCATAGGAGCGAGCGGCTATTGTGCCTGTCCACGGTACTCTTTTGGGGTTATCCGCAATAAACATTGCGACTTGCGAGCAATGATTTGCCCAAGTGGGTATGATGGAATCAGCTAGGTCGCGGGGCGTCGCCTGTGTTTGGCGGCGTCCCGTTTTTGTGTTGCAGGGAGGGTAAGGCATGAACGCCACAGTCGTGATTCCAACGTATTGGGCGGGCGATGACGCTTGCGCAAACGCCCCTGGCACCTATGACCATTCGACGCGACTCAACGCCGACAATCCCGAACTCGACCGCTGCCTGGCCTCGCTTGAGCAGGTACGTGACATCCCTCGCATCATCCTTTTGGTGGTCTGTCCCGTTTCTGCCACAGCCGATGTGTCGCTGCACGTGCGCGAGATTGTCGACGCGCATCCCACGCTCAAGGTCACCGTTGTCACCAACACCCAGGCCTCGCGCATTGCAGACCGGGTTGCTCAGATCGCGCCCAAGGGTTCGGGCGAGTGCGTGAGCCTGCGAGGCTACGGTGCCATCCGCAACATGGGGCTAGCCTGTGCCGCTGTGCTGGGGCATGACGCGGTTATCTTTTTGGATGACGATGAGGCTGTCATCGACGCCGACTTTATGAAGCGCGCGACCTATGCGTTGGGGCAGCAGACGCGTCAGGGCTTGCCGATCTTGGTCAAGAGCGGTTATTTCTACGATCGCGACGGCTCACCGCTGGCTCCCACGGACAAGGCGGGCATCTGCCATCGTTGGTGGACCAAGCGCATCGAGTTCAACCGTTGGATGAAAAAGGCGCTCTCGGGCACCCGCATCTCGCGCTCCAACTACGTGTGTGGCGGCCTGATGGCCCTGCACGCCCGCGCCTTTACGCGTGTGGCCTTTGACCCGTTTATCACCCGCGGCGAGGACTTGGATTACCTCTTTAACATGCGCATGTTTGGCTACGACGTGTGGTTCGATAACGAGTGGACCGTGCGCCATCTGCCTCCGGAGTCCGAAAAGCGCTCACCGCGCTTTATGCAGGATGTATACCGTTGGTACTACGAACGGGCCAAGTTGACATTCGCCGCGCATCAAAAGGAGCTCATTCCCGTTACGGCGGCATCACTCATGCCCTACCCGGGCCCGTGGATTTCGCGCGAGCTCGACGACCGCGTGCGCAAGACCGCTATGGTCCGCAGCGTGTTTACCCGCGAGCATGAGGGCTACCTGCGCATCTGGCGCCATGGTATCGGCGAGGCAAAGGCCTATGCGCGCCAAAACGCTGCAAGCTATCTGCGTTTCCAGAGCTTTTGGCCCAAGATCATGGACGGGCTTTGGCGTGACGCACAACTGATCAGTATCCTGGAGGGGGCCGAATGATCGACCGCCGCGCCCAGCGCGATAGTTCAATATCAATCTTTCGCATCATTGCCGTTGCCTGCGCCATTTGCGTGCTGGTGTACTTTATTTTTGCCTTGGTGACCGGTATCGAGCCGATCGCCACGGTGATTGCCTGCGCGCTGCTGTGCATCTTTCTGTGCATCTTTATCTTTTTGACGCTCAATCCCGATTCGGTGCGCTCCCAGTACACCGAGGAGACGCTCTCGGTGGCCTCGGCCATGCTTGAGGACATTAAGGGCGGTCTGACGCAGGAGTCGGCGCGTTTGGTGTGCCGGCGCATTTTGCCCGAGACGCGCGCCATGACGGTGGCCATCACCGACGAGGACAACGTGCTTGCCTGCGCGGGCGAGTTTGAGGAAAAACTGCTGCCCGATACTCCCATCCACACGCTTGCCACACGCTACGTTATCGAACATGGCATCGTGCAGTCGTTCAACCGTATGGTGGATGTCGTGGGCTCGGACGGCTCGCACAACCAAGTTCCCGCCGGCATTATCGCCCCCATCAAGGTAGGCGATCGTACCGTCGGCACGCTCAAGTTCTACTACAAGACCCCGCGCGCCGTCGACCGTACCCAGTACGCGCTTGCCTCGGGCTTTGCCGAGATCTTGTCCACACAGCTCGCCATCCACGAGCTCGAGGTGCAAAAGGAACTCACGGCGCGCGCCGAGGTGCGTGCGCTGCAGGCGCAGATTAACCCGCACTTCCTGTTCAACACGCTGAACACCATTGCATCGTTTACGCGCACCGACCCGCTGCGGGCCCGCGAACTGCTTCGTGAGTTCTCATCGTTCTATCGTGCCACGCTCGACAACTCGGGATCGCTTATTCCGGTCTCGCGCGAGGTCGCACAGACCAAGCGCTACCTTACCTTTGAGAAGGCCCGCTTTGGCGAGGATCGCGTGCTTGCGACGTTCGATGTGTCCGAGGACGTGGAAGATACGCTGGTGCCGGCGTTCGTGATCCAGCCGATTGTCGAGAACGCCGTGCGTCATGGTATGGGCGATGACGACGCCCTGAGGATCGACGTGACCGTTCACCAAGACGGCGAGGATGCAATCTTGATTGCCGTGGCCGATAATGGCGTGGGCATGGATGAGGGTACCGCCGCCAGACTGTTTGACGAGCGTTCTGCCCGTCCCGACGCCAGCTCTCCCCAGGGTGGCGGCGCCGGTGTGGCCATGCACAATATTTCGGAGCGCATCCATCGCTTTTATGGGCCGCACTCCTATACGCGTGTCGAATCGGCGCCGGGCAAGGGCACCAAAGTGCTCCTTCATCTTGATTTGTCAGAGAGCATCTTTGACATTCAAGAGTAAAATAAAAGGCTACGGGCTCAACGTCATGCGACGGATGCCCGGCGTAGTTAGTTGACGAAAGGTTTTATCCCTATGCTGCGTGCGATGATTGTGGATGATGAGGCGCCGGCTCGCTCGGAGCTTCGCTTCCTGCTCGAGCAAACGGGCAAGATCGGCACGATCACTGAGGCGTCGAGCGTCCGCTCCGCCATCGAGATGCTTATGGAAAGTCGCGTAGATGTCGTGTTTCTCGATATCTCGATGCCCGGTGCCTCGGGCCTGCAACTTGCCGAGGCGCTGCATAAGCTCAAAAATCCGCCGGCGATCGTGTTTGTGACTGCGTATAGTGACCATGCGGTCGAGGCATTCGACGTGGATGCCGTCGATTATCTGATGAAGCCGGTCGAGGAAGCTCGCTTGGATCGCGCGATCGAGAAGGTCATGCAACGCGCCAAGCCGGTTACGGACAGCAAGGTGACCATCGAGCGTATCCCGGTGGAAAAGGGCGGCCGCAAGGTGCTCATTCCCGTGGACGACATTCGCTTTATCATGGCCAAGGACGATTACTCCTGCATCTATACCGTCGATGATCGCTTTTTGTCGACGACCTCGCTGGCGCAGTTTGAGGCCAAGCTCTGCGACTTTGGCTTCTTCCGTGTTCACCGCCGCTATATCGTCAACTTGGCGTGCGTCACGGATGTGGAGACGGTGCCCTCGGGCGCCATCCAGCTGGGCATTACGGGCGTCGACGAACGCGTGCCGGTTTCGCGCCGCCGCGTCGTGCCGCTTAAGAAGGCCCTGAGTCTCTAGCACACTGGCCCCGCAGCCCTGTAGACCTATCGTCTGCGGAGCCGTGGGGCCTTTTTGTATGTATCTGCCGAATCGTTTTTTTTGCGGAAGGGATCCCATGAACAGTGCAAGCGCCAAGCGTATCGACATCATCTCGGACACCCACGGCTATTTATCGCCTGCGCTCTTGGATGAGCTTGAGGGCGCGGATCTGATTATCCATGCCGGTGACCTTACGTCGGAGATGGACTACGAGCACCTATGCACTATCGCCCCCGTGCGGGCCGTACTGGGCAACAACGATTACTACCGCGACTACGGCCCCGATGTAGACCGTCTTGCGCTCTTTACCTACGAAGGCCTCAAATTCGCCGTAGCCCACTACCGCGAAGACCTTCCGGTGGGATCCGTAGACGTAGCCATCAACGGCCACACCCACGTAACCAAAGAAGCCCAAGTGGGCCGTTGCTTAGTCCTCAACCCGGGCAGCGCCAGCTACCCCAGAGGCACCCGAGGCCCCACCATGGCCAGAATGCTAGTAAAAGACGGCAAGATCCTAAGCACTAAGTTTATTGACCTAGACTAACCGCAACAAAAACGGGGGATGCACAACGCATCTCCCGTTTTTCTTTGAGCCAAAGTAAGAAGTTCAACAAGATCCATCAGACCAACCCCGCCGAGGAGCACGCGGGCTAGCCGCGCAGCGGCGCACGCCCGCAAAACTGGTTAAATAATGTGACGGCAGGGAGGGTCTCCGGGGCTGAGGGCGGGGGTTAAGTTTGTCGCGAGTTCCGCACGCAAAGGAAAGCACTTAATGTGCTTTCC
>CAJKFS010000018.1 GCA_905199225.1 uncultured Collinsella sp.
GCATAGACCTTCTGGTCATGCCGTCCTCTTTGAATGACAAGTTGTCGCTCTGGTGCCCGCGCAGCGTCGAGCAGTTACGGCGTTTGGTAAAACGCCGTAACAAACTACCGCGTAACTCCCCTAGCTCAGCATCGCATCCATCATCTCGGAGTTGACGGAGTCGTCAGCAGACCACTCGCCGTCGTCGTTGCAGGTGTACTTGAAGATAACCGTGGTCTTCCTGGGCTCGGTAGCCTTGGTCACATCGACCATCACCTGGCCGGCCATCTTGTACAGCTCATCATCGGAAGGAACCGTGTCAAGTGCAGCGACCTTCTCCTGATACTGGGTGGAGAAGTCCTCGACGATCTTGTTCATGGACTTGCAGGTGATGGAGACCTCGGCGGTCGCGACGCCCTTGTCCTCGTCGACCGTCACGTCGCCGATCTCGTAGTCAAAGCCCTCGAGATAGGTCTTGGCATACTCCTTGGGATCGATGCCCAGCTGCTCGAACTCGTCGCCCGAAGCCTCCTCCAGACCAGAGAGGAAATCGTCGCCACCGTTTTTGACCTCATCGAACTGAGTCGTAAGGTCCTCGGTGATGAGCTCTTCGATCGAAGGGCCTCCGCAGCCGGAGAGCACGACCACGCACGCAACCAAGACGGCCATGAGGGGCGCAAGCAGCAGCTTCTTTTTCATGTTGTTCCTCCCAATAAGCGGCACCGCGCTTCCCAGACACGGCGCACGTTGTAATAAGTAAGCCCATACTATCCACTTATGAACACCCTCGACGGCACGAAGGCGCGGTCGGTTCGTTTTAGCGTCCGAACGGTTTGCAAGCCCGCCTAACGTGCAATAAAACACATCCGCACCGTGCAATAAAAAAGGGTGGCCGGATAACCCGACCACCCTTGCACATCCTTTGGATGCCGCAGTTTACTTGCGGACGACCTTGACGATGGCGTCACCGGCGGCGACAGCGGAGTCGGCCTCGACGGCGAGCTCGACGTCGGCAAACTCGGCAGTGTTGGACACGGCCACGACGACGCAGTCCTTGTAACCGGCAGCGGCGATCTTGGCGCGGTCGATCTTGAGCATGGGCTGGCCGGCCTTCACGACATCGTCAGCCTTGACGAAGCCCTCGAAGCCGTCGCCGTTCATGTTGACGGTATCGACGCCAACGTGCACCAAAACCTCGATGCCGCTATCGGACTGCAAGCCCACAGCGTGACCCATGGTGACGGTCACCTTGCCGTCGCAGGGGGCATAGACCAGATCGTCCTCGGGCCACACGGCGCAGCCCTTGCCCAGAACCTCGCCACCAAAGACGGGATCGGGCACGTTGGCCATCTTGATGACCTTACCCTTGACGGGCGAGCACAGCACGTCGGCGCCGGCAGAAGCAGAGATGGAGGCCGGAGCAGCGGCAGCCGCGGGCTCAGCCTTCTTCTTGAACATGTCAAACAGACCCATACGTTTTCTCCTCTTGATTAAGCGCAACGTAGTGCGCATGCCTATGGTGATTATAGTGCCAATTGGACCAAAAACTAAGGTGGGGAGTCGAATCGAAAACTCTGCCGACGTCTTTGTCCATCGGCGCCCGTTTTGTTGATTAACCCTCGATGAGCCCTAGGTGCACGAAGGCGTTCCAGATGCCGTCGTCGTCGACATTCGTGGTCACGAAATCGGCCGCCGGTCCGGCGTTCGTCAGAACGCCGGAACTCAATCGCCGGAACTCAATTACTCCAAGCCCTCAGCGCCGTTGGACTTGATGATCTTCTGGTATGCGAAGAAGCTGTCCTTGCGGCGGCGCTCGTAGGTGCCGGTGCCATCGTCGTACTTATCGACATGGATGAAGCCGTAGCGCTTGCGCATCTCGCCGGTACCGGCGGACACCAGGTCGATGGGGCCCCACCAGGTGTAGGCGATCAGGTCGACGCCATCGGCGACGGCCTCGCCCATGGCCTTGATGTGACTCTGCAGATAGGCGATGCGGTACGGATCGTGAATGGAACCGTCCTCCTCGACCTCGTCGTAGGCGCCCATGCCGTTCTCGACCACCATCAGCGGAATCTCGTAGCGGGCGTAGATCTCGTTGAGGGCGATACGCAGGCCCAGCGGGTCGATCTGCCAACCCCAGTCGGTGGACTCCAGGTAGGGGTTCTTGCCGCCAAAGGTCATGTTGCCCTCGGTCATCTCGTGGTCCTTGTGCGTGCCCACGGTGCCGGACATGTAGTAGCTAAAGGTGTAGAAGTCGACCTTGCCGTCGGCGATATCCTGCAGGTCGCCGTCCTCCATAGCGAGCTCGACGTCGTTCTCGGCCCAGAAGCGCTTGGCGTAGAACGGGTACTTGCCGCGCACCTGCACGTCGGAACAGTACCAGTTCATGGAGTTCATCTGCTGCTGCGTGGCGAACACGTCGACCGGATCGCACGTGGCGGCGTAGGAGAGGATGAAGCAGTCCATGTTGCCCATCTTGAACTGCGGGTAGTGCTCGTGAGCGTAGCGCACGACGCGGCCGCTGGCGACAAACTGATGATGCAGAGCCTGATAGCGCTGCTGAGCGGTGGTCTTGATGGCGCTTGCCGGGCCCTCGAAGCCCTGGATCAGGCCGGTCTCCATCATGGCGCCCATGTCCATGGTGCCGCAGTTGATCTCGTTGAAGGTGAGCCAGAACTTGACCTTGTCCTGATAGCGGTCGAAGACGGTCTGGCAATACTTCTCAAAGAAGCCGATGAGCTCGCGGCTCGCCCAGCCGTTGTACTTCTCGACCAGGTGATAGGGCATCTCGTAGTGCGAGAGCGTCACGAGCGGCTCGATATTGTGAGCGCGCAGGCAGTCGAAGACGCGATCGTAAAAGGCGAGGCCGGCCTCGTTGGGCTCGGCGTCGTCGCCGTTGGGGAAGATTCGGCTCCAAGAGATGGACATGCGGAACATGTTGAAGCCCATCTCGGCGAACAGCGCGATGTCCTCCTCGTAGTGATGGTAGAAATCGATGCCGTCATGGTTGGGGTAGAAGCGGTTGGGGTCGATGTCGATCGTGATCTGACGCGGCTCCTTGTAGCTGCCGCCCAGGAAGTGGTCGTCGACGGAAGCGCCGCGGCCGTCCACGTTCCAAGCGCCCTCAAACTGGTTGGCGGCGGTAGCGCCACCCCAATAGAAACCCTCGGGGAACTTGATGTTTGCCATGAGCATCTCCTTTGCATCGTGGGTCGATAAGCCGAGTATCGCCCACGCGGGAGACATGCGGAGGCGGGGGGCGCCAAACCCGACACTTCTTTTCGCGCCCGCCGCCTGCCGCCGCCCCGCCTCTGACACTTCCTGATACCTGCCAAAAAGGGACAGGTTTATTTTGGTCGGTTTTATCTGGGCAAACGCTGACGATAGGCAGCCGGCGTGCAGCCATAGCGCTCGGCAAACTTTTTGTAGAAGAAGCTCATGTTGGCATAGCCGGCTTCGTGCGCGGCCGTCTCCGCCGTGGCACCGGCATCGAGCAGCGTCGCCGCGCGCGTCAGGCGGCCCTCCTGCACGAGCTGCATAAACGTGCGGCCCGTCTGGCGCTTGAGCAGGGCACTTGCGTAGTTGGGGCTCAGATGCAGATGGCGGGCGAGGTCGTCGAGCGCGCAGTCGCGAGCGTGACGCTCGATGAAGCCCATGGCAGCCGCGACCTGCGCCGATGGCAGCGCGGGCGCGTCCGTTTGCAACAGCGTCACCTCGTAGCTTTGCATAAGCTCGACCAGCAGCAGCTCAAACAGCCTCGAGACAATCTGGGGGCTCGCGGCGGTGGGATCCAAGCGCTCGCAGAGCATCTCCTGCATGTAGCGGCGCACGCGACGGCTGCCGCCCGTGTGGAAATGAACGTGGCCGCGGTGGTCGGTTTCATCGTTGAGGGCGTTGAGCAGGAACCGCGAGACCGTGCTTGCGGGCGAAAGGCTTTGCTCCAGGCTGCAGCTAAGCATTGGCCGCGAGATGATGGCGCTCAGCATAATGTCGTGCTCGCCGAGCTCGCCTACGGCATGCGGGCAGGCGGCATCGAGCAAGAGGACCTCGTTTTGAGCAAGCGTGAGCGCAGCACCATTGACGATCTGTGGCGCTCGTCCTCGATAGACATAGCTGATTTCGACATAATCGTGCACGTGTTCCGGCACAGGATTGAAGCGCGAGTTGCGAACAATCGATAGACCATCGGGCATGCCTTCTTGTCGTAGGACGAGCGTTGGGTTGCCGATTTTACGAATGTATCGGCCATCAATATCTGCCTGATTACCTTGACCGAGTGCATCGCTCCAGTCGTAATGGGCGCCCGCACGATAGGCGCGTTCACTGTCGGTCAGCTCGAGTAGCAGGTTATCCAGACGCGCGAGCTCCATAATGCTCCCATCGTTGATTTGGTCATATTCTGCCGTGGTTTTGATATTAGCAGGGCGGCGCGCTCGGCGTACTCTAACTTCAATGGATTTGAAAGGCTGGTTTTGGAGGAGCGTATATGGCGGCGTATTTTGAGCAGGTGCTTGGCGGCACCTACGACAACCATGTGCTTCCGTTCTTGTGGCTCAAGGGCGAGGCGCGCGAGACGATTACCGAGTATTTGGAGCAAATTACTGGCGCGGATATCCGCGAAGTCTGCCTCGAGTCGCGCACGCATCCCGACTTTTGCCGCGACGGCTGGTGGTCCGACCTGCGGTTTATTATCGACGAGTGCAAGCGTCTGGGGCTGAAGATTTGGCTGCTCGACGATGCGCACTTCCCCACAGGCTATGCCAATGGCGCGCTCGAAGGCGAGGGCGTCGATCCCGCGCTCAAGAAGACCGTGCTCAAGCATCGCGCGGTTACGGTTGTCGGTCCTCAGCCGTCCACGACTATCAAGCTCGGCAATCTCATGGATCCCACGGAGCGCTTTGTGGGCGCAGCGGCTTTTGATGCCGCTGGCGCACCGCTCGATCTTGCGCTTGCTGTTGAGCATGGTGACGATGGCGCACCCGCCCGCCTCCGTTTTGACGCCCCCGCCGGCGTCACCACGATCGAGCTCTACGTCACCAGCCAAAAGACCGGCTTTCGCGATGAGTACATCAACATGGTCGATATGGCCTCATGCCGTGTTCTCATCGACGCTGTCTATGAGCCTACGTTTGAGCATCTGGGCGACGAGTTCGGCAAGACCATCCTGGGCTTTTTCACCGACGAGCCCGGCTTTATGAACGAGAAGGGCACCACGCTCGACGATGCCTCTACCAGCAGCTTTATCGGTCGAAGCGACCTGGCGCTGCCGTGGTCGGACGAGCTTGCCCGCCGCCTATACGATGCGCTTGGCGAGAATTGGCTTGCCAAGTTGCACGGCCTTTGGACGCGCGAGGCAAACGGCGCCCAGGTTCGCCACGCCTATATGGACCTTGCTACGCAGCTCTACCGCAGCTGCTTTGACGAGCAGATTGGCGGTTGGTGCCGCGCGCACGGCGTCATGCACATTGGCCACGTGATCGAGGACAAGAGTTGTCACACGCGCCTGGGTCAGGGCGCTGGGCACTACTTCCGCGCGGTCGCAGGACAGGACATGGCCGGTGTCGACGTGGTCATCAACCAGCTTGCCCCCGGAATTGACCGCGGGCGCTACAGCTACTTCCACGGCGCATGGAACATGGAGTTCTTTACGTACGCGCTTGCCAAGCTGGGCTCTTCGGCCGCGCGCCTCGACCCCAAAAAGCAGGGGCGCTGCATGGCCGAGGTCTTTGGCGCCTTTGGCTGGCACGAGGGTTTGCGCGGGATGAAGTGGATCGCCGATCACATGCTCGTCCGCGGTATTAACTGGTTTACGCCGCACGCGTTTAGCATGGCGCCCTTCCCCGACTGGGACTGCCCGCCGCATTTTTGCGCGCACGGCAACAACCCGCAGTGGCCGCACTTTGGCCAGCTCATGCGCTATATGAATCGCACAGCCGCATTGCTTTCAGGAGGCACTGCCGCCTGCCCCGTCGCCGTTCTGTACCATGCCGACGCCGAATGGGCCGGCAACGCCATGCCCGTCGAGCGCGTAGCGGCCGAGCTCACGCGCGCGCAGATCGATTTTGACTTTGTGCCTGCCGAGGCTTTTGAGGATGAGGACCGCTACGAGGTTTCGATTGCCGATGGAATGCTGGCTGTTAACGGCTGCCGCTACCAGGCGTTTGTCATGTCCGGCGCCTCGTTTATTGGCGCGGCAACAGCGGAGGCGGTGAGGCGCATGATGGCCGTGGGCGTCACGGTGCTCGCTGCTGACGAAGTGCCCAGTGCTCTTTATGACGCGGATGGCGCAGCCGATCTGGACGGGCTTACGGCAACGCCACTTGCCGATGTGGCGGACGCGCTGGCAGACGCGGGGCTGCAGACCGTTGTGACCGATAGGCCACAGCCCTGGCTGCGCGCACTTCGCTACAAGCGTGCGGGCGAGACCTATGTGATGCTGGTCAACGAGCATCCGCGTGAAAGTATTTGCTGTACGGTTGCACTTGCTCGAGGCGAGCGCCTTTGCGGCACGCGCCTCGACCTGCTGAACGGCACCGAACCCGTTGCGTTTGATGGCGTGTTGGAGCTGGCGCCCTTCGAGAGCTGCGTTGTTGTTCTGGGAACGGGCGACGAGGTCGGACTCGATGACGGGGCGAACACGAATGCGGATGATGCGGTTTGCCTTAGCATCGACGGACCGTGGACCGTTGCCCTCTCCCCTGCCGGCAGCGATGGAACCTTTGGCGAGCCGCAAAAGCTCGAGCAGCTGTGCGACCTCACGGCCGAGCAGTTCGCCGACATCTACGGCACGTTCCACTATCGCACGTCGTTCGAGCTGACCGACGACCTCGCCCACACCACCATTGACCTGGGGGATGTCTATGAAGTCGCAACACTCACGCTCGACGGACAAACGCTCGGCACGCGCATCTGCCCGCCCTATCGCTTTGCGACAGGCGCGCTTGCCGCCGGCACGCACGAGCTCACCATCGATGTCATCAACACGCTCGACCATGCGATTCCCGACATTTTCGCCCTCACCGAGCCCGTCGCGCCCAGCGGTGTCCTCGGCCCCATTACCCTTCTCGGGCAAAACCTGCCAAAATAAACCTGTCCCTTTTTGGCAGGTTTGGCGAGTGCGGGAGTTCGAATGGATATCAAACGCAAGATTACCGAGGCGCAGGGCCTAACCCCTACCGAGCAGCAGCTCGGCATCTCGGCCCTTGCCATGGGCGAAGACATCCGCGGACTGCCCATTAAGGAGTTTGCTGCCCGCACCAACGTTTCGGTCGCGAGCGTGCACCGCTTTTGCAAAAAGCTCGGCCTCGAGGGCTTTAAGGACCTCAAGGTCGAGCTTATCCGCCTGGCGACCGAAGCAGGCAACCGCCGCGACGTGGACATCAACTTTCCCTTCGATGCCACATCCACGCCCGCGCAGGTTATGGAGCGCATGGAAGGGCTCTACCAGACCACGCTGGCCGAGACGCAGGAGCTACTCGACCCCGCACAGCTCGATCACGCCACCAAACTGATCGCGAAGGCACGGCAGGTCGATATCTACACGGGCTCGCACAACCTCTATCCAGCGGGGATGTTCCGCGACCGCTTGCTTTCGGCCGGCAAGAGCGCCACATGCTACAGCAGCACCGAGGCCCAGGTGCGCACGGCGCTCGCCTCGGATTCCGGCAATGTGGCGATCGTAATCTCCTACAGCGGCCTTGCGCCCAACCTCAAGGAAGTCTTGCCGATCCTCAGCAGCCGACATGTTCCCGTCATTGTCATCGGCACACCTTATTGTGCGCGCCTGCACCCCGGCTTTGCCGCCTACCTCACGGTGAGCGACCACGAGAGCATGACGCACCGCATCACGCAGTTCGCCAGCCACATCGCCGTGCAATACGTGCTCGATTCGCTCTACAGCAGCTACTTCGCCAAAGACTACGCCCGCTGCGCCGAGTTCCTAGAGCGCTCGTTCCCCTACACCCGCCTCCCCGGCCTCAAATAACAATCCGGCCCCACCGCGCCTCCAATCGCCCTCCTAAGTTGCGGTGAAATAGCTCCTGTTTAGGCTCTAAACCAGCACTTTCAGGAACTATTCCACCGCAACTCGTTGGCGCAGGGGCATCGGGCGGACAGCGGGCTTTTACTTGCGAGGCGTCGGCAAAACAAAGAGTCCGTGCCGGTTACAGTAGAGGTACATTCTGCCGCGTCCGGTGATATGAAAACGCGGTTGCACCGATTGCTCTGGATAGAGCTTCTTGAGGCAGATGCCATCCATAGTCGCATATGCCACAAAGCTAATGTAATGATCCTTGGTCATGGGATGGTCGAGCGTGACGTACCAATCGTCCTCGATGCGCTCGATGGAAAAGGCGTGGTCCGCGTCCGGCTCTTCGGCCTCCTGGGGAAACATCGTGGAGCCACAGCAGCTAAAGCTGCCTTCTCCGAGCGCGTGCACAACGTTTCCGCAGATAGGGCAAACGTAAAAGACGCCTTTGAGCATATTGCCTGCACGGTTGGCGTTGGCCCGAATGTCACCAGCCAAAAGCTCAGCCACGCTTATGCCGAGTCTCTGGGCCAAAGGCTCAACGAGGGAAATGTCGGGAAGGCCGCGGCCGGATTCCCACTTGCTGACGGCTTTATCGGTCACGCCAAGGCTTTCCGCCAGGGCGCGCTGGGTGAGGCCGCGCTCTTCGCGCAGCCGCTTGATGGCATGTGCTGCCAAAAAAGTATGGGGGACATTGCTTTGCGGTGTCTGGTTCATGAGATGTCCGATCAGATTGGAAGAATGGAGCGAACCGGTTCAAGAGCCAGTATCCATTTGAAGACAGCCCTCGACAACCTACGCTGCGTAGACATGCACCGACCAAACGAGCGTGGATTTTCGGACACTCAAATCACGAGCGTGGATAATCTCCCACTTTGAGCCCCCACACAGGCCAAAACCGGAAGATTATCCACGCTCATTTTTGGTGCAAGGGTAGCTAATTTGGGACGGGGCTATTTTGACTGCTTTCACATGTAAAGTAGTCAAAATAGCCCCGTCCCAAATTAGCTACCCAACGACCGCACCGATGTTTTGGCACCGACAGCGAAAACGCCCCTAAGCGAGCAAGGTGCCTTGAAAGAGGAGGGCATAGGCCTTCTGGCCATGCCCGACGATTGAAAGGCAGATTGCCGCTTAGGGGCGTTTGCAGCGTCGGCCCGTTACGCGGTTTGGAAAACCGCGTAACTACTCCCGGACTCCGTACTGCTCGTAGTAGGCGTCGATGGCGGTCTTGAGCTCGTCGTCGATGACGACCTTGCCGTCGATCTCGTGGTTGTAGAGGGTCTCGACGACCTCGGCCATAGAGACGATGCTCGCGACGGGGAAACCGTACTTGGCCTCGATCTCCTTCTGCGCGGTGGTCACGCCGCCCTTGCCGACCTCCATGCGGTTGAGGGACACGATCAGACCCTTGATCTCGACATCGGCAGCAGCCTTGACCTTGGGATAGGTCTCATCGATGGACTTACCGCTGGTGGTGACGTCCTCGACCATGATCACACGGTCGCCGTCCTGGGGCTCGTAGCCCAGCAGGTTGCCCTTGTCGGCACCGTGGTCCTTGGCCTCCTTGCGGTCGCAGCAGTACTTGACCTCCTTGCCGTACAGCTCGTGGTAGGCAATCGCGGTCACGACGGCCAGGGGAATACCCTTGTAGGCAGGCCCGAACAGCACGTCAAAGTCGTCGCCAAAGTTATCGTGGATGGCCTGGGCGTAGTACTCGCCCAGCTTCTTGAGCTGATAGCCCGTCACGTAAGCGCCGGCGTTCATAAAGAACGGGGACTGACGGCCGCTCTTGAGCGTAAAGCTGCCGAACTTAAGAACGTCGGACTCGACCATAAACTTGATGAACTCTTGCTTGTAAGCCTCCATGCGGGCTCCTCTCGTAATCGCGTACGTGCTTCACAGTTTAGCGCAGGTAGGACGTCGATGCGGGCGCGCTTTGAAGCCATGGCGCTCTGTAAGGGCTTTGTCAGGGGCGATGATTTTCCGAACAATGGGGTTGACACGGCAAACCCCCTCGTCAAAAATACCGGCGGATTGAAACGGGTACGAGATACCCAAAGCGCGCTGCGCCCGGCCTTAAGGAGGTGCGCCATGGAAGGCAGCCATAGTCGAAAAACCTGCATGTCGCCCTCGGCACGCCGCGAGGATTCCGCGCACGCATAAGCGCCACGAACTAATCGCCAAAACCACCACAAAGGTGCCTGTCCCCTTTGTGGTGGTTCGCGAGCATGACGTGAGCGACATCTAGGTTTTTTGAAGCAAATACGACACGTACGCTAACTCCCTTCAACAAGGAGGATCCTATGCTGATGCTCAAAACCGCCACGGTACTCGAAGCCATCTCCAAGCGCCGCCGCACGGCGCGCCCCGCCGCTCACGCCGGCCTGTCCAAGAACACCGTCTTCGCCGCCACCCATAGCGCCGAGGACACCCTCGTGCTGCTCGACGCCACGGCCGACGGCCTCACCGCCGAGCACGCCGCCGAGCGCCTGAGCGCGGTCGGCCCCAACACCATCGAGGCGCCGACCAAGACGCTCGCCCGCCGCATCGCCGACGCATTCATCGATCCCTTCGCCGGCATCCTCGCCGCGCTCGCGCTGGTCTCGCTCTACATCGACGTGCTCGCCGTGCCCGAGCCGCAGCGCGACCCCTCCACGGTCATCGTCATCGGCATCATGCTACTGGTATCGGGCGGTATGAAGTTTATCCAGGAAGCACGCAGCGGCAATGCGGCAGAGGCCCTCAAGGACCTGGTCTCCAACACCTGCACCGCCCTGCGCGACGGCGAGCGCATCGAGATACCCTTCGACGAGCTCGTCCCCGGCGACGTGATCCGCCTCTCCGCCGGCGACATGGTGCCGGCCGATGCCCGCATCATCACCGCACGCGACCTGTTTGTGATCGAGTCCGCCCTCACCGGCGAAAGCGAGGCCGTCGAGAAGACCGCCGTCGCCACCGTCGTCGAAGGCGCCGACAGCTCCACGCTGCCGCTCTCCGCCTGCAAGAACATCGTCTTTACCGGCACCTCCGTGCAAAACGGCACCGCCATGGCGCTTGTCGTGGCCACCGGTTCGGACACCTACCTGGGCGGCATCGCCAAGATGCTCAACGGGCGCGGCGAGAAGAGCGCGTTCGACCGCGGCGTCTCGAGCGTCTCGATGCTGCTGGTGCGCCTGATGCTCGTCATGGCGCCGGCAGTCTTTGCCATCAACGCCGCCACCAAGGGCAACGTCATCGATGCGCTGCTGTTCGCCACGAGCGTGGCCGTGGGCATCACGCCGCAAATGCTTCCCGTCATCGTGACCACGAGCCTGTCGCAGGGCGCCAAGGACCTTGCCCGCCGTCAGGTCATCGTCAAGGAGCTGCCTGCGATCCAAAACCTCGGCGCTATGGACGTACTGTGCTGCGACAAGACCGGCACCCTCACCGAGGACCGCATCGTGCTCGAGCGCTACCTCAACACCGACGGCAACGAGGACGCGCGTGTGCTGCGCCATGCGTTTTTGAACAGCTTCTTCCAGACGGGCCTCAAGAACCTCATCGACCTGGCCGTGATCGACCGCGCCGACATGACCCCTTCGGCCGTCGCGCCCGATTCCATGCTGGGCCAGAGCCTGCGCGACCGCTACACCAAGGTCGACGAGGTGCCCTTCGACTTCTCGCGCCGTCGCCTGAGCGTGGTGGTCGCCGATGCCCAAGGCAAGACTCAGATGGTCACCAAGGGCGCTGCCGAGGAAATGCTCGAGATTTGCTCCTACATCGAGGTCGACGGTACCGCCCAGCCGCTTACCGACGAAAAGCTCGCCCAGATTCGCAAGCAGGTAGCAGACCTCAATGCCGAGGGCCTGCGCGTGATCGCCGTGGCGCAGAAGACCAACCCGCGCACCGTGGGCGAGTTTGGCATCGCCGACGAGTGCGACATGGTGCTGATGGGCTTTTTGGCCTTCCTCGATCCGCCCAAAGCGAGCGCCGCGGGCGCCGTCGCCACCCTCGAGGCCAAGGGCGTGGCGGTGAAGGTCCTGACCGGCGACAACGACCGCGTCGCCGCCACCGTCTGCGAGCAGATCGGTATCGATGCGAGCAACGTTTTGCTGGGCTCCGAGATCGACGCGCTCGACGACGCCGAGCTGGCGGAGCGCGCCGAGCAGACGCATCTCTTCGCCAAGCTCTCGCCGCTGCAGAAGGCACGCCTGGTGCGCGTCATGCGCGAGGTGCTCGGCCATACCGTGGTCTTTATGGGCGACGGCATCAACGACGCCGCCGCCATGCGTGCGAGCGACTGCGGCATCTCGGTCGATTCGGCCGTTGACATCGCCAAAGAATCCGCCGACATCATCTTGCTCCAGAAGGACCTGGGCGTGCTCGAGCGCGGCATCATCGAAGGCCGTCGCACCTACGGCAACCTGCTCAAGTACCTCAAGACCACGGTGAGCTCCAACTTTGGCAACGTGCTGTCCGTGACCGTCGCGAGCCTGTTCCTGCCGTTTTTGCCCATGAGCGCCCTACAGCTAGTGCTGCTGTCGCTGGTCTACGAGATCGTGTGCATCGCGCTGCCGTGGGACACCGTCGACGACGCCTGGACTGCCCGCCCGCGCGCCTGGGACGCCGCGTCCATCAAGGGTTTTATGCTCGAACTGGGCCCTGTGAGCTCGCTGTTTGACATCGTGACCTTCGCCGCGCTCTTCTTTGCGGTGTGCCCCGCCGCCGTGGGCGCGAGCTGGTCCGAGCTTGCCGCCGCGGGCAATGTTGCCGGCATGGCGACCTTTGCGGCGATTTTCCAGAGTGGCTGGTTCGTCGAGTCCATGTGGTCGCAGACGCTCGTGATCCACATGCTGCGCTCCCCGCGCCTGCCAAGCCCGCGCGACCACGCCGCACCTGCGCTGTGCGCGCTCACCGTGCTGGGCCTGGCACTTGTCACCTGGCTGCCGGCAAGCCCCATCGCCGACGCACTGGGCCTCATGCCGCTGCCGCCGAGCTTCTTTGCGCTGCTCATCGGCATCGTCGCCGCCTATATTGCGCTGACCCAGCTGACAAAGCGCCGCTTCATAGCCCGCCACGGCGAACTGCTGTAACAGACAGCCCTAAGGCAAAACCACCACAAAGGTGCCTATCCCCTTCGTGGTGGTTTTGGGGCGTTACGAGGCGTTGGTCAGGCGGCTCCAGAGCTCGTCGATATCGATCTGGTCGCCGCCGCTCAGATACCCAGTTCGAATAAAAGCCTCATTGTAGATATAGATGTCATGAGCGCTATCGCCATCGTCTTCGGTGTCGTCGGCCATAATCACGTAACGGTGGCCGTCAAGCGCTTTGACCAGCCAATACTGGGTATCATCGATCGTGCATTTCTCCTGCACCATCGCCGCATCGCCAATCGCGCCGATGAGCGCCCGCTCGCCCTTCGTATAGCCGCCCACCGAGAGTAGAATCGCGATGTTTTCGTCTCCGCCGCCCGGTTCAAGCTCCTCGTACTCGGACTCCGAAAGCGGTATCGCGCTGTTCGCAAGTTCGTCCACATCGTCCGAAACCTTGGAAAAGGTAAAAGCGAAAAATCCCGCGTCATCGACGGCGCCGTAGCCCACGTTCTCGCCTTGCCACTCATAATTTTGATGTTTGAGCAGGCGCACCATATCGGCACCAGCCAAGTTGATCGCGGCATAGACCGTCACGTTAGCATTGTCGTCCACGCAGGCGGCGTCCGCCGTGCTCGCTGCTTTGGCGCCGCCCGTTGTGCCCGAGCAGCCAGCCAGCGCGCAAGCCGCCGCGCCCGCGCCCGCCACAAAGACCGCACGGCTCATCGTCATCTCGTTCATCATGTTCGTCCCTCGCTATGCTATTGGCCGCATCGCACTTAGCCGAGCGCGCGCCCGGTCTTCTCCTGCCAAAATTCGTTAATCGTGGGGGCACCGCCGCCTTGGGTAAACGTACCGGTTTTGATGGCCTCCTCGGTAATGAGGTCCAGGCGGTAGTCGCCGTTTTCCATTTGGCTCACCATGGCAACGTGACGCGCCATGTTGGAACCGTAGACGCACGCAATCCACGAGCCCGAGGTAATCTGCGCGCGGTCCTCAACCGGAACGGAAAAGCCCGCGATAACATCCTCGCAGCTCGAATAGCCCGCAAGCTGCAGCGTAAACATCACGGTACTCCCGGTGCCGCCCTTGTCGAGCTTTCCGATTTCATCCTCGCCGAGCCATTCGGTTGCGCCATCCTTGCTGATATTGCAGACGCTGAGCACGCGACCTGCCTCGTTCTCGTACATCTCGAGCGCATCTTGCCAGGTATAACCCTGTTGCGACGCAAACTCCTGCAACTGCCAGCCCTTAAGCTCGAGCAACGCTGCGATGCTGATGTTGCGGTGCGCATCCCAGCAGTCATCCGACCACGTATCGAACGCGTCCGCCGAGCCGCTGTCTGTGTCCGCACCGCCGCCCGCATCACCGGAATCACCCGATGACGAGCCCGCATCCATCTTGTCCTTTACCGGGCGATCGTCGTTAAAGCCCGTCGTGTCCTGCGCCTGCTGTCCGCCGCATCCCGCAAGCGTCAGCAACGCCGTTCCCGCCGCCGCGACAAACGCCGTGCGCGAAATAACCGTCTCCCTCATCGTTGTTCCTTTCCCGTTTCTTATCACAGCGCCGAGCAACGCCTCGACACCGATCCTCCCGTAGCCCACTCACGCTATTGACGGGGCAGCTCCGTCCAGCCAAAACCGGGCTCAAAGCCATCGCGCGTGCCGATCACGTCGCCCGAGCCGTTCACCCAAGCTTGATCCGCCATCACCGAAACCTCGACATCGGTACCGTCGGGCCTGGTGTAATGGTTGACCCCGCGGATGGCATCGGAATACGACGCCGCGCCCGTTCCCACACCTGCGCTGGAGAAATTGGCCGCGCTGGCGGCCATATTCGCGGCGTGTTGACGATCGCTGCGCTCAAACCAAGCCTGCTGGTAGCTGTCGAACGCCGCCTGCTGCGAGGCATGCATCTGCTGCCAGGCCGCGAACTGCTGTTGCTGCTGGGCGATGTTCATCTGCGTGTGCTGACGCTGCTCGAGCACCATCTGCTGCTTTTGAGCGCACGCTTCGCGCGCAATCGACGGGTTGAGCCGCAGAGTCGACGCCATTGAGGCAAGCGCCGTGGAGGCCGCCTCGTCCAGACGGCCTTCCGGCGCAACCAGGCAGAAGCTGTCCCTGATACGCCACTGCAACAGGTCTGCCGCGCCCAGCTTGAACGGCGCCCCGTCTGGGCAATCGCCCTGATCCGGAGCCTGATCTTTCGCGGCGCGCTGACCCGCCGCCGCAGCCGCCTGGCGCTCGCGCAGGCGCTTACCCAGAACGCCACCGATCAGTCCGCTCGAAAGGCCCGCGCCCAGCAGCGCCTCGGCCCCGGCGGCAACGCCTTTACCCACAGAACCCGCGACTCCACCGATCGAGACTACATAGCCCTCGACCTTTGCCGCCACTGCAAGCTCGGTAGGCGCCGGGACGCCCGCGAGCCGATATCGACGCATGCGGCACTCATAGACCACATCGCTCGGTTCCATCGAAAAGCCCTGAATCGCAAAGTCGTTTGCAGCCTCGCGCTTTACGCGAGCACGCTCATGTTCAATATCGCCTGCCGCGCTCGACGGATAGGGTTGCTCGGCCACAACCTCCGCCCGTGCGCCCAATTGCGCCGCGCAGGCTTGAGCTAACTCGTCGCACGCCGCCTCCACGTGCACAAACGCCTTGCGCTCGGTTTGCGTGGGGATACGCTTGGCAACGGCGCCCGCGTCCACGTAGCAGAGCTCGGAGCGATACATGATGCGTTCGCCCGCCGGGCCTGCCGCCGTCACGCCAACTGAAATCGGGCAGTCGAAACTACTGCTGCGCTCAAGATGCGCCTCTTCGATACGCCAACCCCGCGGCAGCGCCACTTGCGCGAGCGCTTGGCCGCCAGAGGCATCGCATGCGGTGTGGAGCTCAAGGTCGCCGACGCGGGGAGCATCCGCTGCGGCCACGTCGCGGACCGGCGACGCGGCGTCGGCATCCTGCATCGGCACATCGACCGGCGCGTTCGCGCTCGGCTCACAACCTTCGCCCGCGCCATCATCGGCAGCCGCCCCATTTGCGTGTTCCGCGACACCCGGGTCATCCTCAACGCTCTCAAGCCGAACACCGCAGCCCGGGCAAAATCGCACCGGCACGCCGGCGACCCGCGGCAGCTGCATCCCGCACGCCGGGCAGAATCTCAAATCACTCATCCCGTACACCCCTCATTTCATTGGCTGTTCTTGATGGCGGCTAGCTGTCGCCACAGTTCATCGGCACCGTCAAGGCGATATGCCGTCTTGTCGAGCACGATATTCCCGCCCTCGAACTCCACCGATTGCTCCGAGCCGTCTTCATAGACAAAGACGAGCGTGCGACCGGCATCGCTCATCCGCTCATCCACCGCACCTCCCACGGTGCAATCGTCGAGCGCGGCAAAAGTCGATGCGACCAGCTCGGCATCGTCGGTCTCATAGATCGTCCGCGCCTCGCCGTCCTCGATAAGCTTGACTGCCACCGGATCGGCAGCACAATCGTTCAGCAACGCTTGCGCGGCGTTCTTTCCCTGGTCGGCACGGGCACCAAAGCCGTATGCCCGCACAAGCGTCACCGCCGCAGCAAGGACCACCACGGCGATAAGCGCGCCCGCAATTTTATTAGACGAGCAACCACGAGACGCCATAGGCCCACCCCTTCCGTTCTGCTCCGCTCAACATCACATTCATATGCCTTTGAGCGCCAAAACGGCAGGTGACAAATGTCTCATATTCATATTTTTGCAGGTAAAACCACCACAAAGGTGCCTGTCCCCTTCGTGGTGGTTTTGGCTAGTCTTGGGGTGTCCAGGACCAGAAGAAATTGATGGGGGCCACGCGCGAGGCGGCACCGGTCTTTTTGTTGATCGAGGCGATATGGCGGTAGAGCGTAGAACGCGAAAGGAAGAGCGCTGCCGCAACGTCCTGCACGCTGTCGTCCGATACGACCAGCGCCTCCAGTACATCGCGCTCGCGCTTGGTAAGTCCAAAGGCGGCTACAAAACCGTCGAGTCGATCGTCAAACGAAAGCTCCGGTGTCTCCAGGGACACCGTGTCGACCTGATCGGGCGCACGGCTCACGCCAAGATCGTCGGTGGCAAACGCCAGCCCCCTGTGACCCGCTTCGTCCTCAACGCCTTGTCCAAACTGCCCCAACAGCGAGATCGCAATGCCGACAAACAGCACGAGTACGACACCCACCGCCATCAGCACGTTTTGGCTCGAGATGATCGCCACCGCCGGAGCCGTCACAAGCATTGAGCAAATGTTGTTGATGACGCGGCCCATGCACGGCCACAGATACGACCAGCGGGCATACATCGAAATCGCGGCGAACTTCGCGGTGAAGAACACCACGAAAAAGCCCGTGCCCAGGTAAAAGATAATCGTGGCGGCGAGCGCATTGCCGCCGTTGCCATCGGTGATAAGCACAAAGAACGAGAGCGTGGACAGCATTGCGGCGCACGTCATGATGATATTCATATACGAGCGTCCGCGCAGGTCATACAGGGCGCCGGCAGCAAGCGCACTCACAACCAGCAGCAAGCGCGGCCAGTCACCCAGATCGATAGCGCCGGCGGCATGCGAGGTCGTAAGACCGGCATTGAGAGCCGCGAATACGCCGGTGAGGCAGGCGGTCGCCACCGTCAAGCGCACTACGGCACCCTGGAAGGCCGCCTTTGCCTCGGGATTATCGCGCCACTTGGCGCCATGCTCCGACGCATCGACCGATAGCTCGGCAATCTCGGCTTCGAACTCGGGCGCGGACTCATCGCGTAATTTAGCTCGGCGGGCACCGTGAAGCAGCCCAACCAGCGCAATCGCACAGGCAATAAGGACAAACTGTTGAGGAATGCCCGCAGGCATCACCATATGGTTGAGCACCTGTACCAAAATGCCCGCAGCATAAGAAACCGCCACGGCACGTGCCAGACAAGGCGTCTGCGCAAAACGCCGCGCCAGATTGGCATGAGCGGTCGATCCGCAGTAGCCCAGGGCGCAGCACGCCACCAGACCGCCCGCAATCACAACCTGAAACTGCGCCGCCATAATCAGCAGCAGCAATGCCGACACCAGCAGCACGCCCGTCATATCGCTCGTTGCATCGATTGTCTGGGGACGGCGATAGTACAGGAGAGGACGCACAAAATAGCCGATCACGCTCGCGCCGACGACGATGCTCTCGTAGATAACGACCTCGTTCGCCGGCACAAACTCGGCCACGCGCACGTCAAAGAGGTACTCGCCGGCCAAAAACGTGAAAAAGAAAAGCGCCAGGCACAGAATCTCCCGTATGCCCCGGCGCAAATATGCGGTTGTGTCTCCCAGGTCCCTCATGGTAACCCCCACCCGCTTAGATGTCCGGAAAACCATTTTAATGGAGAATGGGTCTTAGTGTCCACGCAATGCCCGAACTGTTACGCATCCGGCGCAAATGCCCCAACAGCAGTTGCGGTGAAATAGTTCCTGTTTGACCGGCCCGGGCTGTCATTTAGGAACTATTCCACCGCAACATATAAAGGGGACTGGGTTGTTGATATCGGAAAAGGGAGGGAGGTGCCCGGGCCGAGGGAGCAACTCGGGATCGAAGCTCGAGCGTTAGTGCTCGGGCGTCAGGATCACCAGGGCGTCGTGCTCAAAGGAATGCTGAGCCACGCGCACGGTGCCGTCGCCATTGTCGCGAACGGGCAGCTTGGCGATACGCTTGGCCTCCATGTCGAGGGCCGTCGCCGACCAGCCGCGCGCACTATCGAGCTTAAACGTAAGTGCCGTGGTGCGCGGCAGATAGGTGACGACACGCTCGCCAATACGCGCCACACGGATGGACTCGCGCGCGTCATCGAGCAGCTCCTGTGCCGGGATAACGGCGAGAGCGTCGTCGCTAGCCGTGGCACCCAGGCCGGCAAGCACGTGCTCGATGGCGGCAAAATCCCACACGCCCGCAAACTGCAGACACTCCTGCCAGCGGAACGGCATGTCAAAGCCCTCGCCCAGCACCGAACCCTGGCTGCGCGATGTCTGCCAGTTCCAAACGCCGTGGGCGCCGTAGGTCACGCCCGCGCTGGCGCCGGCAAGGATCGAAGACCACACGCTCGCGCGACAGTCCTGCGCGGTAAAACGCCAGTACACGTTGCGCGACGCACCCATCTGCTCGTAGCAGGGCTCGGAGTTGACCATCGGCTTTTTGGGATAGCTGGCGATAAAGTCCTGCGGCAGGTGCCAGGCCTCGGGCTGGCCTTCGTAGTTGTGGCCGGGCTGGAACATATAGAAGTCCAGGCGGTCCAAATACTGCGCGGGAATCGTGCGGTTACCGCGATTGATGTGCATGGTACGCAGGGCCTCGGGCGCGCGCTTCGCAACCTCGTCGAGCGCATCCTCGTAATAGGCAATCGCCTCGTCACCGGCAAAGTCCGTGTCGCCCGTCACCACATAGACGGGATCGAACTCGCCCAGGTTCTCGACGACGCGGGCAACGTGGGCACGGACCTCCTCGCGCGGCATAACCTCGGCACCGCAACGCTCGGCGATCTTAGCGCCCCAGGTACCGGGCACGTAGTTGCACCACATGAGCACGAGCGCCGGACGAATGCCGTGCTCGACGGCAGCGCGGCACATGGCGGCGGCGCGATCCCAATACGCCTGGTTGGGTTGAGACCAATCAAAGCGCACGCCATCCTCGCTGGCATAGGGCCAAATGCCCAGATCGGGGCAGCAGCGATCCCACTGCGGCAGCGTGTTAATCTGCAGCACGTTCATGCCCTGCTCGGCGCGGCGGGTCAGATAGTAGTCCCAGTCGGCCTCGGGGATGCTGGTAAACGCACTCCAGCACGTATCGGCAAACCAAAAGAACGGCTTGCCCTCGCACAAAAAACCGTCCTGACGACCGTTGACGGTCAGTTTTCCCAAACTCATCTGCATGTCCTTTCGCTCGATAAAGGAATTGCGAACCGGCAGAAGCTTTCGCGGTAACCCCTGATGCGAAAGCCCCCGCCGTTTAACAAACCCCTGCGGGCGGACACCACTTGCCCACTCCAGTCTACCTTGCAAGAAGGGCCCCGCCGGGCTTGCGCCTGACGGGGCCCTGTCGTGTAGGTAAGGTCGTATGCGACCGAATGGCTTGGCCTTAGGCCTCCATCTCGGCGAGCTCCTCCTTGGAGAAGCCAGCGACGAAGACGACGGCAGCGGCGATGACAAAGGAGATTGCCATACCGACAATAGCCCAGACGGTGTTCATCTGGCCACCCTGCAGGTAGTTGGTGAAGACCAGGAAGTTGGAGGCACCGTCAGCGAGGTAATAGGTAACGCCCATGAGGCCGGAGAACACAGCGCCGATGGCACCGCCGATGAACATACCGAACATGGTGCGACGGAAGCGCATGAGGATACCGAAGAGTGCGGGCTCGGTGACGCCGCCGGCGATGGCGGAGATGACGTAGCCCAGGGCAAGACCCTTCTCGTCGGGGTTCTTCATCTTGAGGAAGGCACCGAAGGCGCAGCCCCAGACAGCGGCCATAGCGCAGTTGGTGGAAACGAAGACGAAGGGATCGTAGCCGGCAGCGATGATCTGAACCTGAGCGAGCAGGATGACGGGCATGTGCATACCGCAGACCACGAAGAGCTGCCAGAAGGCGCCGAGGACGGCCATGACGAGCAGGATACCGATGCCACCCATGTCAGCGAGACCGAAGAGGGCGTTAGCGATGAGGCTGCCGATCTCGTTGCCGAGCGGGGCGAGGACGATGAAGGCGATGGGGATGGTAACGATCATGGTGCAGAACGGCGTGAAGACCGTGGAGAGCACGTCGGGCATGACCTTCTTAAAGAACTTCTCGACGAAGTAGAGGACAGGCACCGAAAGGATAATCGGCAGGACGGACTGCTGATAGTTGGCAGCGGCGATCTGAATGCCGTAGACGGAGATGATTCCGCCGCCATCCTGGGTCGCGACACTCACGACGGACGGGGCCATGAGGGCGCCGCCGAGGAGCATGCCCAGAACCGGGGAGGCGCCGAGCTTCTTAGCGGCGGCATAGCCCAGGTAGATGGGGATAAAGGTGAACGTGGCCTCGTACAGGGTGGTGTAGAGGAACGTGTAGGTCGGATCGGTGTCAGAGAGAACGCCGAGCATGGTGGGACCGAGGACCGCAGCGATGGTGCGGAACAGACCGCCGGCCATGAGCAGCGGGATCAGCTGGGTCATGGAGCCCGACAGATAGTCGAGGATGATGTTCGGCAGGTTCTTGAGCTCGAACTTCTCCTTGGGAGCATCGAGGTTCTCGTCGACCGCGGCACCCTGCTTGACGCCGGACATGGCGACGAACTCGGCGAGCACCTTGGGCACGTTCTGGCCGATGATGACCTGGAGCTGGCTGCCGGCGAACTGGCAACCCAGAACACCCTTGACCTTCTTGATCTTCTCCACGTCGGCCTTGTTGTTGTCCTTGAGCGTCAGACGCAGACGCGTCATGCAGTTGGTGGCGACGGAAACATTCTCCGCACCGCCCACGAGCTCGAGGACATCGGTGGCAATCTGCTTGTTATCTACTGCCATGGGACCCCTCCCCATATCATCGTGTGCCTACTCGTTTGGGCGTAGGCACGCCTTTGGCTCGGCGACTATAACCCCTTACGGCCACCGAACCCTTGGATACGCTGTCGTAAACAATGTGTTTACTGAACGTTTACGGGCTTTAGTTTACACGGAACGTCTAATTTGTGGCAATTTTGCCGTCTGTAGTCCGGTGAACGGTAGGAAATCGGGGGTGAACGTACTTGAACGGTAAGGGATTGTCTATTTGACGCTCTGCTGCTAAATGCCTATTTACGTGGTCTTTTAATTTGGTAAACACCTCTATTCTTTGTTGACCCATCAACAAAAGCCCTGCTAAATGGTGATAAACGAATGTTTAGTAATTTGTTGAGTGTTCATTTTGACCGTTTACCGAGTTCATCTGCCTGTTCTGTAGCTCTGCATTAAACTAAACATGTTTAAGTTGTATTGCCGCTGATGTTTACCACTCGCGGCGCAGAGGAGGCAGCTCATGGAACTCAAATCGTGTACCTACGCAACCGTCACCACCTTGGGCGACTTTGGCCCCTGGATTAGCAAGGTTGTGCTCGACCTGCCGTGCACCGTTCGCGCCAACGATATCGATGCGCGCACCTTCCATATATATGTAGAGCGCCACGAGCGCACGGGCGAGGTCCTCATGCGCAAAGAGCGCGGCGCCGACCACGCCGCACCTTCCGTAGGCTATGTCGAGGTACTTGCCGCCTATCCGTGCGATGAGTGCGGACGCAAGCTCGCCTTTGGCACCCATGTGGCGCTCGAGATCGCCGAGCAGCGCCTGACCAAGAAGATCGAGGGCAGCGTGATGGGCTCGCGCTTGCTCGATAACCAGCTGCGCATCGTGCAGCTCGAGGCCCTTTCCGGCAACGACGGCGATGACCCCACCTGCGGCCTGGTCTTTGACACCTGCAGCGGCGACATCTGCCCCGCGCTCAAGGGCTGGAGCAATGCCACGCAAAAGACCGCCGTCAACGGCATCGCGCTCGAGTACGGCTTCTTTGAGCCCAGCTTTAAGGCCGAGGACTCCGCCTGCTTCAATCCCTTCGCGCCCGAGACGACAGTCGTGCCCCAGAAGGCCCCGCTCGTGGTGTACCTGCACGGCGCCGGCGAGGGCAAAGGCGCTACGCAAGGCGAGGGCGCCACGCGCGCTTACATCGGCAACCGCGTGACGGCCATTAGCCAGGCGCAGATCCAGCGCTACTTTGGCGGCTTTGCCTGGGTGCTCGTGCCGCAGTCGCCCACGTTTTGGATGGACAACGGCGTCGAGCAGCTCGGCCACTCCAACCAGAGCATCTACTCCCCCGTGCTCAAGGCGCTCATCGACGAGTTCGTTTCCGAGCATGCCGACCGCATCGACACCGACCGCATCGTGGTCGCCGGCCTTTCCAACGGCGGCTTTATGACGCTGCGCCTGTGCGCCGACTACCCCGATTTCTTCGCGGCGGGCCTTCCCTGCTGCGCACCGTGGTACAACGCCACGGACGAGGACGTCGCCGCCCTTGCCAAGACGCCGCTGTGGTTTACGCACTCCAAGGGCGATGAGCTTGTGATCCCACAGGAGACCGTGCTGCCGCTCACGGCTCGCCTGCGCGCTGCCGGCGCCAACGTGCACCTCACGTACTTTAGCCATGTCGAGGACCTGACCGGCGTGTACCGCGAGTCCGACGGCTCGCCCAAGAAGACGTTCAACCATGGCGTGTGGATCCACCAATTCAACGACCTGTGTTATCAAGACTTCGACGGGGGCAACGTACTCATCGACGGCGAGCCGGTGGGCTGCTGGGAGTGGTCGGCCAGGGTCAATAGGTAATCCATCCCTTCGCGGGCACCGGGGTTTACCTCTGCAAACGTCCTCGGGCATGCATGGTTCGGCGCTTTGCGCTTCGCGCTGCGCCGGACCATGCCCCCTGCGGAATGTTTGCAGAGGTAAACCCCGGTGCCCACTGTGTTTCCATTGCTGAGACCCTGGCCGGCCGCTTCCGGCGGGCCGCCGGGTCGCGGGCGATGGGGGCGTGGGTCCCGTCTTGCCTTGCGCGTAACTGGCTGAAATGATTTTGGTTGGAGCTTTCTTATGACTCGCGATTTAACTCGGGTGATTGTTACTACTGATATGGAAGTCGATGATATGAACTCGCTCGTTCATTTGGCTCTGTATCTTAACTTGCTTGATGTGCAGGCCGTGGTGTATACGGCTTCGCAGTATCACTTTCTTGGGGATGGCGTCCATACGCTCGGCGAGGTGAATCCGCATTGGCGGACTAAAGGGCGTCGCTCTTATGAGCGGAATGTTGTGCCCCATGAACCTGATCCCACGGCTGGGGAGCTTCGTGAGTATCGACCGTTTCCTGAGCATTGGATCGAGAGCCTCTGGAGCAATGAATATGCCCAGGCTTGGCCTCAGCTGCAGGCTAATGCGGCCGCTGCCGGTGAGCCGCCGTTTCCTTCGCCGGCTCAGATGATTGAGCGTACCTTTGTGGGCAACGTTGCCTTTGAGGGCGATGTGCGTGAGGAGACTGAGGGTTCGCGCGTGATTGCTCAGGCAATCTTGGATGATGACCCGCGTACGCTTTGGCTGCTCAGCTGGGGCGGTATGAATACTATCGTTCGTGCGCTTATGAGTATTGCAGAGCGCTATCGCGATACGCCCGAGTGGCCTTCTGTGCAGCAGCGCGTCTATCAGAGGGTGCGCGTGATGGGCGTTGCCGATGGTGTGGGGCAGGATAATTCTTGGCTCGACCATGGGTGCGAGCTTTTTCCCGATCTCATCTTTTGGTGTGTGCCCTATATGTATGGCGGCTATGTCGATGCCAAGATGGCTCAGCCCGATACGCTGCCGCTGTTCCAGGCTCCCTGGCCCGAGCAAAATCTCACGCAGGGCAACGGTCCCCTTATGGCGCGCTATATGCTCTATGGCGATGGCAAGGTGTACGAAAACGAGCCCGAGCGCTTTCAGTTTGGCAAGCATGCGCGCTTGGACTGGGGCTTAGAAGGCATGCCCGCGATGCAATTTGAGCGCGGCGATTTTATGGCCGAGGGCGACTCGATGACCTATATTCCGCTGCTGCCGTTTGGCCTGCGCGGCATCGATAACCGCGACTTTGACACGTTGCTCGGCCGTATGTTTTTGGACGGGCATCCCGACTCAGATGCGCCTGCCGGTTTTGCTGCCATAGGTACGCCCGTCGATGGCAATCCTAATCCCTATCTGCGCGCCTACCAGGAGGACTTCGCAGTCCGCGCGCAGTGGTGTGCCCATGAGCCCGCGGTCTGTTCGCATCCGGCATACGTTGCCGAGGTCACGGGCGACATGAGCGCCGCGGCCGGCGAGCGCGTTGCTCTTGCAGCGACCATCGTCGACCCCGATGGCAGGGGCTTCGATGCTCATTGGAATGTCACCATGGGACCGTCGCGCTATGCAGGCGCTCAAGATCTGTCGCTATGGCAGGAATGCGCGACGGACGCCACGTTCACCGTACCCGCCGACGCGCAGCCCGGTGACCGCTTCGTGCTCACCCTCAGCGTTAAAACCCGCGCCGAGCGCCCCTGCACCCGCTACGCCCAGGTCGCCATCACCGTCGCGTAGCAAGCGGCGGCACCCACATTCGGCACGGAGTGTCCCCAACTGCTACTCATTTAAGTACGTCCCCGATGACTACCCAGAAGTTGCGGTGGAATAGTTCCTGTTTGGCCTTCTAAGGCCGCCATTTAGGAACTATTTCACCGCAAGTTATTTGGGGATGAAAAATGGGCCATGTGTCCCAGTTGTGGAGACCTCTTGAGCCGTCTGGGTATCGTGAAAGATCGTGCGCTCCCCCATCATCAAAAGTGACACACGCTACCTGTTGATGGGAGGCAATCATGGGCTTCTTTGACAAGATGTTCGAGAAGAAAGAGTGCGCGATTTGCGGTACCGAGCTGGGACTTCTAGGTAAGACCAAGATCAACGAAGGCTACCTGTGCAAAGAATGCGTCGGCAAGCTCTCTCCCTTCTTTGGAGGCTATCGCTCTAGCACCGCGGACGACATTCGCGAGCAGCTCGCCTATCGCGAGGCCAATGCCGAGCGCCTGGCATCGTTCAATCCCACGCGCACGCTCTCGGCCGGGCGCACCAATATCATGCTCGACGAGGACGCGGGCCTGCTGATCATTACCTCGCAGACGCGCTGGCGCGACGCCAACCCCGACATCATCGAGTTCTCTCAGGTACTCGGCTGCGACATGGACATCGATGAGCACCGCACCGAGATCTATCGTGAGACCAAGGACGGCGAGCGTGAGAGTTATGACCCGCCGCGCTACGACCTGGATTACGACTTCAATCTGACCATCCACGTCAACACGCCGTACTTTACCGAGATTGACCTGCGCGTGAACGACTCCACCATCGAGCAGCGCGGGTCCATCGAGTACCGCGAGGCCAAACGTCAGGCAACCGAAGTCCGCGACGCGCTGGTGCAGCTGCGTCAGGAGACGCGCGATAGCGTCGTTGCTGCCAAGGCCCCCAAGACCGCGGTGACCTGCCCCTTCTGCGGCGCCACCACCATTCCCGATGCCAGTGGGCGCTGCGAATACTGCGGCGGCGCCATCGGCGCATAGCCCTCGGCACGGAAAGGACCGATCATGGCCTTCGAAAGCGTTAACTATCAGTGCCCCGCGTGTGGCGGCCCGCTGCATTTTGCCAGCGCCGAGCAAAAGCTCGTCTGTGACTACTGCGACTCGCGCTTTGAAGTCGAAGAGGTCGAGGCTCTCTATCGCGAGCGCCAGGACAAGGCAGATGCCAAAGCCGATGCGGCGGCCGCAACATCCAAGCCCGCATCCGACGATGCGGTGCAGGAACTGGCCCAAAACGCCGGCTATATCTGCTCGTCGTGTGGCGCCGAGCTGATCTCGGACGGCACCGTCGCCGTCTCCACCTGCCCATACTGCGGCAATCCCGCCGTGGCGCCCGGCCAGCTCTCGGGCGACTTCTCCCCCGACCTGGTGATTCCATTTAAGCTCGGGCGCGATGACGTCACGGCCGCACTCAAGGAACACTACAAGGGCAAGATCTTGCTGCCCAAGAGCTTTGTCACCGGCAACCACATCGACGAGGTCCAAGGTGTCTACGTGCCGTTTTGGCTCTACGGTGCCCGCGTTGACGGCGAAGTGCACTTTGACGCGACCAACGAGACCGTGACCGAGGAATCCGACCGCACCGTCACGACCACCGACCACTACGATGCCTATCGCAAGGGCAATATCTCGTTTAAGCGCGTGCCCGTCGACGGATCGTCCAAGATGCCCGACGGCCACATGGATGCCATCGAGCCGTTTGACTACGACGCGCTGCGTCCGTTCTCGGTCGCCTATATGCCCGGCTACATCGCCAACCGTTACGACGAGGACTGCGAGACCTGCAAGGCGCGCGCCGAGCGCCGTATGGAAGAAAGCACGATCTCGGCCCTGCGCGAGACCGTCGTCGACGAATACGACGATGCCACGGTCGAAAGCAAGCAGCTCGACTACACCTGGGAAGACAGCGACTACGCCCTGTTCCCCGTCTGGATGCTCTCCACCTCGTGGAACGGCAAGAGCTACCTGTTTGCCATGAACGGCCAGACCGGCCGTTTGGTCGGCGAGCTCCCCTGCTCCAAGCCCAAGCTCGCCATCGCCTCGGTGCTGTTCTTTGTGATCGGATTTATCCTCTCCCAGATTCTCTTTATGGGGGAATACGCCTTCGATCCAGATTACCTCACCTTTGATATCGAGGGCATCCTCATCAACGTCATCGCGCCGCTGATCATCGTGATTATCGGAGACGTGCTACTGGTAGGCCAGCTCAAGACGGCCAACGAGGCCACCCACGCCGACGAGTACTGCGGCGAGCTCGACCTGACCGAGAAGCACGACACCTTCAGCCACACCGAGACCACCGTTGTCATGAAAGACGACAAGGACGACTAAGCAATCCAACCAATACCACCCGGCCTTTGACGAGAAAGGAAGATTACCATGGGACTCTTGAAAGCTGGATTGGGAGCTGCCGGCGGCGTCATGGCCGACCAGTGGAAGGAATTTATCTATTGCGAATCGATGCCTGCTGACGTCTTGGCCTGCAAGGGCAGCAAACGCACCGGTGGCCGCAGCTCCAACACGCGCGGCGAGGACAACGTCATCTCCAACGGCTCGGTCATCGCCGTCAACGACGGCCAGGGCATGCTCGTGGTGCAAAACGGCAAGATCATCGAAGTCGCGCTGGAGCCCGGTGAGTTCGTCTTCGATACCGGCAGCGAGCCGAGCGTCTTTAGCGGCAACCTGGGCGACTCCATCAAGGAGACCTTCGCCAATATCGGCAGCCGCTTTACCTTTGGCGGCGACGCGGGCAAGGACCAGCGCGTCTACTTCATCAACACCAAGGAGATCATCGGCAACAAGTACGGCACCGCCTCGCCCGTGCCCTTCCGCGTGGTCGATAACAACATTGGCCTGGACGTCGACATCTCCGTGCGCTGCAACGGCGAGTATTCGTACCGCATCACCAACCCGCTGCTGTTCTACACCAACGTATGCGGCAACGTGACCGATAGCTATACGCGCGACAAGATCGACAGCCAGCTTAAGTCCGAGCTGCTCACCGCCCTGCAGCCCGCCTTTGCCAAGATCTCGGAGATGGGCATCCGCTACAGTGCCATCCCCGGCCACACCACCGAGCTCGCCCGCGCGCTCAACGAGGTCCTCTCGGCCGACTGGCGCGACCTGCGTGGTGTCGAGATCGTGAGCTTTGGCGTCAACTCCATCGCCGCCTCGCAAGAAGACGAGCAGATGATCAAGGACCTGCAGAAGGCCGCGGTCATGCGCGATCCCACCATGGCAGCAGCCAACATCGCCAGCGCCCAGAGCGACGCGATGCGCGCGGCAGCAGCCAACCCCAACGGCGCGATGGCAGGCTTTATGGGCATGGGCATGGCAGGTGGCATGGGCGGCATGAACGCTAGCCAGCTGTTCGCCGCCGGTCAGGCACAGCAGCAGGCTGCCCCGCAGCCGGCTCCGGCACCCGCCCCGGCTCCTGTCGCCGCACCTGCGGCCGGCACGTGGACCTGCAGCTGCGGCGCCACCAACACCGGCAAGTTCTGCTCCGAGTGCGGTAGTCCCGCACCCGCCCCGGCACCGGCCAAGTGGTTCTGCCCCAACTGCGGCAGCGAAAACGGCGGCAAGTTCTGCAGCAACTGCGGAACGCCCAGGCCCTAGCCCCTCTATCCGGTAATTGGCGGGGAGGTCCGCCACCCCCGCATTTGCTTCTATGGGTTTCGTTCGATAAAGGAGGACACCATGAAGACAACGTTCAAAAAGTCCGCACTCGCATTTCTGACATGCGTCCTGGCGCTCGCCTTTGCCCTGACGGGCTGCAGCGGCGGCGGCAAAGACCCCAAGGCCAACTTCGTCGGCAGCTGGGAACTCTCGGGTGGAACCGTGGATGGCGAAGAGCTAACCGATGAGTACATGAAGATGCTCGAGGATTGGGGTGTCCACTGCGTCCTGATTCTCGATGAGGACGGTACAGGTGCCCTCGACCTGTTCCTTGAAGTCGTCGACCTTAAATGGGAGGCAAAGGACGCCACCACCGTAACCCTCACCGCCGAAGACGAGTCGTATGACATGAAGCTCAAGGACGGCAAACTCATCCTCGAAGAAGATGACGGAAATCTTGTCTTTACCAAGTCCGACAAGGACCTGTCCGGCACGGTGAAGAAGGATCGCGAGGCGGCCGAGAAGGAAGAGGAGATCGATGAGGCCGTCGAAGACGACGATGTCCAGAACGTCGAAATCTCCCCCGCCGTCACCGTCGCCGATGACGATCTGTGCACCATCACCATCACCGAGAAGTTCAAGGACGACTGGGGCGATATCGGCTTTGTCGTCAACATCACCAACAAGAGCGACAAGGACCTGACCTTCTACGCTCCTTCCGGCAAGACCAACGTCAACGGCACCATGAAGGAACCCTGGTTCTCGGCTCACCTGATGCCCGGCACCAACGCCACCGAGGAGTTCACGTTCTCGAGCGGCGAGCTTGACAGCCTTGACGACCTGGTCAACACGACCATCGGCATCGACGCCTACCTGACCGATTCCTACGAGGACGTCGCCTCCTACAGCGCAACCATCGCGTAACGGCAGACACCGATAGCCGCGGGTCGGCGGACATATCCGCGCACATGCCAGGCGGGGCCGCAGGAGATAATCCTGCGGCCCCGCCGCTTTATGCCGATGCGTAACGAGCGCTAGCGCTCCATGTTGGGAACGATGCTGCCCTCGGTCACCGCATGCACGGCCAGGCGCATGATGTTGTCGTAGCCGGTCTTGCTCAGGATCTCCGAGATGCGGCGCTTGATGGTGCCCTCACTCATAAACAGCTCGGCCGCGATCTCGCGACGACTTTTGCCCTCGCAGGCAAGGCGCAAAATCGATAGCTCGACATCGTCGAGGGCTGCTGTACCCGAAAAAATGCTCTCGGGCGGCTTGGGAAACGTGCAGTAGCCAGCCAACGTGGAGCGCATCACGGCGAACAGCTCGTCGATACCGACGTTCTTGTACACAAAGCTATCGACGCCCGCCTCGCGGGCCTGATCGACAAAGGTGATCTCGGGCATGCCTGTCATGATAATGATGCGACACTCGAGCAGCTGCTCCTTGATGCGTGCCGCCGCCACGATGCCGTTTGAATCGTGTTCGGTGCACACGTCCATCAGTATCATGTCCGGGCGCTCCTTGAGCGCGACACCCAAGGCCTCGGAGGCATCGGCGATCGCGGCAACGACGGTCATATCGGGCTGGTCGCCAACGGAGCGCGCCAGGCTCTCGCGCAGGATGGCCTGATCTTCGACAATTAACACGCGGATCATGAGTTTCTCCTTTGGGACGTGTCGTTGGCGTTAAGCGGAATGGATACCGTAAGCGTAAAGGGCGGGGTGGCGTGGACCTCTAGGCTGCCACCCAGATCTTGCGCGACATGCCTCATACCTGGAAAACCCGTTCCCTCGCGATACGATACGGGGGCAGGCGCGCCGTCGTTTGAGACCGTCATGTGTGCAATGGCGCCGCCATCCGACCCCTCCCGCCACAGGCGCACCTGGACTTGGTGGGCCTGCGCATGCTTGGTGGCATTGGTCGATGCCTCGCGGATAATCTGCAAAAAGGCGGCAGCGACGTGAGCATCGTCCGGAAGCGATCCATCTACATCGATCTGAACGCTCACCAGGCCAAAGGCATGAACGATATCGCCGAGCTGCTCCGCAGGCTCGCTAGCGCCACCGCTACGCAGGTCGGCGGCAATCGAGCGCAGCAGCGGGTCAATCTGCTCGAGCGACTCGTCATCCAGACGCCCCTCTTCCAGATATCGATGAAGGATGGACAGGCGCTGGCCGATCACATCGTGCACGCGGGCACGCATGCGCAGGTAGGCCGCATTGTCGGCAACCTTTTTGACTTCTTCGATCTGGGCCTGGAGCTCTTGACCCGCAAGCTCAAGCAGGTGATTGGCCTGCGCCAGACGGTCGTGGGCATGCGCGTACTCCGTCACGTCCAAGCCAATAATGCGCTCAAAGGGACGGCCCGAAACCATAACCTCATCACATGCGAACAGACGAATCTCGGAGGAGGAAACCTCGACCACCGCACGTGCCTCCCCAAAGCGGTCCAGGTCGATTCGAACGCGGTTTTTGCTGCTCTCGGGCATCTGCGCACTGAGTTTTCGAAGACCGCCCCACGTATCGCTCATGTCGTGCAGGTCGGTGGGCATGTGAAGCTCCACAAGGTTCCTGCGCATGCAGCGGTTCATGAGCAGCGGGCGGCCCTTCGAATCCAGATACAGAATGCCGACGGGGATCACGTTAATAGTCTCGATCGTCGAAAACGCCGTGATGTCCTCCTGGCGGTTGCGCACGTCCATCAAAAGCGCCGCGACGGAGCGGAACAGGAAGAACGCGCCCTCCGCGATAAGGACTGCGGGCCACGCCGAACCCATGACGTAAACAACCGGCGGCGTCGCGGCGGCAACAAGCAGCAGCTCAACCATCATGACGGGACGACGATAATGCACCATAAGGACTACGCCATAGGCGGCAATCGCGGCGTTGAGCCATAGCAGCGCGCCCGCCGCCTCGGCGACGACATAGAGCGGCGCCACCAGATACGACCCGCTCGACGCGAACAAGATGACGGCCGAGATAGCCAAGTGCAGCACAAGGCTCGCCTCGTAGGCGCAGATCACTTTGCGGTTGTAAGACGAACGACGCGATGCGATCAGCGGAACATGGATGGTCTGCAAGCACGCCACCAAGGCAAAGAGCACATCGAGCGCAACGATCTGGGGAAGGATAAGCGGCATCGGCATCATCACTCACCCGCCCGCGGCATCAGCACGATCATACGCAGCTGACCGGCCTCGCCCTCAAGACGATACGCCACGTTACGCCCCTGTAGCGCAACCTCGAGCTCGTGCGCGGCGGGCGTCTGCGACAAGTCTTCCGTGTCGTTGGAAAAGAGCGTGGCACGCAGCTCCACGCTGCACGAATCGTGTTCGCTCAGATGGTACATGAGTGCCGGATGATCGGTGGTGTAGGCGAAAAACGCAAAGTCATACACGCAGTCGTACAGCGCGCTTACCGTACTGGCATGCATCGGACGCTGTATGGCGATGATCGAAGCGCAGTCGACATCGATGGTGCGCAAGTCACTTGCCAGCTCGTTGGCAATGAGTTGGATGCGATCACGGTCAAACCCGCTTTCCCCATGTTGCGCCAACGTGAGCGAGCCCTTGCGTTTGCAATAGGCGACGAGCATCTTGGCACATTGCAGCATGCGATAGCGCTCGTGCGAGGATGCCTCATCGGTTAACGGCGGCAGCGAGCTCAGCAGCCCATACATCTCATCGAGCGCGCGGGCAAGCGCCTGGTCAACATCTTTGACCAGCAAGGCCTCGGCCTCCTGGTCGGCAAGATGCGTCTTAAGATCGTGGTCGGCCGTAAGCAGTTCGTTTTGGCGCTGCAATTCCATGCGCCGGTACGCCAGCTCGCGATTGAGCTCGTTGAGCTCCGATACGTCTTGGGCGAGCAATGCCGATCCGCCCAGCAGTGGAAAGGCGCGGTACATCACATCGGGATCGGACGCCACGGTAAAGGCGTGGGAATGCCCGTGCTCCTGAATGCGCAGCTCTTCACGCACGCCTGCCGGAATCGGCTTTGATACCGGCGTGGCATAGACTTCCTGCAGGTCGCGCGTTATAACCTTCAGATCGAGCGGCAGGGTGTCGAAAATGTTGGCAATACCGTGGTACGACGGAATGACGCCGCAATCGAGGCAAATCTCGAGCGTCACCACGCACAGCACGCAGTAGACGAGCGAAAAGTTGAGCTTCCATGCCCAAGGCACGCGCAGGGCGTACGAAATGGCAAAGAACGCGCCGCCCAGCAGCACGAGTGCCGCCGTGCCCGAAAAACGTTGGATACGGAAGGACGATGACCGACCCACCAAAATGAAAAAGGCGACAAAGTTAAAGGCCGTCCATATCAGAACGGCAAAATAGCCCCAGCCGTACGTGTAATCGTTACTCCAGGTTTCACTCGAGCGATCGAAATGAAAGACCTGTTGGTGAAAATCGTTGGTAAGCACAAACCCAATGAGCAGGATGGCCGCGATCCACAGGGCTGTGCGGTAGCGGCGACCCGCACGATGTTGCTCCAACCCTGCAAGGCGCAGGCCGCACAGCTGGTAGAGGAGCGGAATGAGCGTCATGGGCACGTAGTACAGGTACCACAGCACGGTGGCATAGAACGGCGTGAACGACTTGTACTTGAGGATGACCTCGATCATCCACAAGGCGCTGATGGTGGCAACGGCAACGAGGCGCCGGCGCAAGACGTAATCCAGACAGCGCAGATAGACCAGCACACCCCAGATTGAGAACGCGACGGCAGCGAGGAGCAGCGGAATCGAGCTCGAATGGATAAGCCCGTCCACGACTTCTTTGGACACCTCGCTATAGATGGGCACGGTGTTGGAGAGCTTGGGATCGGAAGCGAATAACGCCGGCAAGACCGCCAAAAGCAGAAGAAACAGTGCGGTTATGACGCCGGCAATGACGAAGGCGCGGCGACGGTACACCAGGTGCGTTATGCCAACGAGGAATCGCGGCATGGCGAAGAGCCTGCCGCCCCTGGGATCCGCCACCGGCGCGGATCGGGCGGCCGCATGGCCGATATGTCGCTCGCGGGTACCCATAGTGCTTTTAGTGTACCGACAGGCAGGCTCAAAAAACGGGCCGCATGTCCCAAAATCCGTAGACGGCAAAGCGCCCGACGAGCACAAACTGCTCGCCGGGCGCTTTGGTTAGGAGACTATGATTGCCGGGAAAGCCTAGGACAGGTCTGTAAGATTTGAGTCTAGGGTTTTCCAGGTGCCGTAGATTGGGTCGAATGGGGAGCGCCGCGTACTTAAGGTACGCAAGCGACGAATGAGGCCCAAGGTACGGTGGCTGGGAAAGCCTAGACCAGATCTTCGCCGTTGGAAGCGATTGCCTTCTTGTACCAGTCGAAGCTCTTCTTCTTGGAGCGCTTGAGGGTACCGTTGCCGGCGTCGTCGCGGTCCACGTAGATGAAGCCGTAGCGCTTGGACATCTCGCCCGTGCCGGCCGAGACCAGGTCGATCGGACCCCAGGTGGTGTAACCCAGCAGGTCGACGCCGTCCTCGGTCACCGCGTCGCGCATCGCGGCGATGTGCTGGCGCAGGTAATCGATACGGTAGTCGTCGTTGATGGAGCCGTCCTCCTCGACAACATCCTTGGCGCCCAGACCGTTCTCGACCACAAACAGAGGCTTCTGATAGCGGTCGTACAGGTCGTTGAGGGTAATGCGGAAGCCTAGCGGATCGATGGCCCAGCCCCACTGGCTCTGCTGCAGGTAGGGGTTCTTGGCACCGGCGAAGGCGTTGCCCTGGGTCTTCTCGACGTCGGGATTGTCAGCGCCCGCGGAGCAGCGGGTGCTGTAGTAGCTAAAGCTGATGAAGTCGACGGTGTTGTCGGCCAGGATCTCGCGGTCCTCGTCGGTCATGCCCACATCGATGCCCAAGCGCTCGAGCTTCTTGACGGCATAGGCCGGGTAATAGCCACGGCTCTGGACGTCGACGAAGAAGTAGTTGTCCTGGTTGTCGAGCTGGGCCTGGCGCACATCGCCCGGGCGACAGCTGTAGGGGTAGTAGGTGCCGGCAGCGAGCATGCAGCCAATCTTGACCTCGGGGTCGATCTCGTGGGCGATCTTGGTGGCCCAAGCGCTGGCGACGAGCTCGTTGTGGGCGGCCAGATACTCGACGGCCTCCCTGTTCTCGCCCTCCTCAAAAACCAGGCCGGCACCCATAAACGGCAGGTGCAGGATCATGTTGATCTCGTTGAAGGTGAGCCAATACTTCACCAGGCCCTTGTAGCGGGTGAAGATCGTAGTCGCAAGGTTCTTGTAGAAGTCGATGAGCTTGCGGTTGCGCCAGCCGCCGTATTCCTTGATGAGGTGAATCGGGCAGTCGAAGTGCGTGATGGTCACGAGCGGCTCGATGCCGTACTTTTGGCACTCGCGGAACACATCTTCATAGAAAGCCAGGCCGGCCTCGTTGGGCTCAGCCTCGTCACCGTTGGGGAAGATGCGGGTCCATGCCAGGCTCATGCGGAAGGTCTTAAAGCCCATCTCGGCGAAGAGGGCGATGTCCTCCTTGTAGTGATGGTAGAAATCGATGCCGGTCTGCGCGGGATAGTAGTAGCCATCCTCGAAGTCGAGCATCTTACGCTGGCCGGAGACCACCGCGTAGCGCTCAACGCCGTGCGGCGCCACGTCCACGTTAGCCAAGCCGCGACCGTCCACGTCGTAGGCACCCTCGCACTGGTTGGCAGCCGTCGCGCCGCCCCACAGGAAGTCTTTACGGAAAGCCATACATCGATCCTTTCACACGCTGTTTGTCATAGGCTCAGTATCTCTATAAACGGCACGTCGCTCAACGGCAACGGCGCAGGTCGACACTTCTTTTCGCTCCCGCATATCGGCAGACGGTGCGCTCCTGACACTTTTTGATACCTCGCGTGCACGAAAAAGCACCCGCCCACACGCCGCGAACGTCAAGTGAGTAGACTTTTTGGCAAAACTCAACCAGACCCGCCTTTGACGCCATCAAAACCGCAGGTAGCTTACCTGGCATGTTCCGGCGTGGTCAGACTAAGCCAAAAAGTCTACTCACTTGCAAAAAAGGGCGCCTCCACAACAGCGAAGGCGCCCTCGGGTGGCAGACCATTTGACTTAATAGGAAAGAAAGGAAAAAATAGGAAAGAAAGGAAAGGAGACTTATGACTGAAACCATCTTCTCCCCCTCATTTGGAAATCGCCCATCCTATCTCGTCGGGCGCGAAACTGTAATTTCGACATTCATATCCGGCCTTGAGCAGGAACCGGGCAATCGCGACCGAGCCATGCTCATGCTTGGACAGCGAGGCAGCGGCAAGACAGTTCTTCTGTGGGAACTTGCCGACCGCGCACGCAAGCTCGGCTTTGTTGTCGCCACGCCTACCGTAGCCTCCGAGGATATGCTCGAGCGCATTGTCGAGAAAATCCAAGAAGCAGGCAAACCTTACGTCAACAAACGCCGCCTTCCCAAACTCGCGAGCGGCAGCCTAAGTGTTTTCGGGCTCTCGGCAGGCCTCGAGTTCACACGAGACGTGCAGGAGACCAAGAGCTTTCAGTTCAAGCTCACGCAGCTCGCGCGCAAACTGACCGAGCAGGGGCACGGCATCCTCATCCTCATCGACGAGCTCCAAGCAAATTCACCCGAGATCAGACAGCTCGTCACCGCCTATCAAGAGCTGGTCGGCGAACGACTCAACGTCGCGCTCGTCATGGCGGGCCTTCCGGGAGCCGTCTGCGCAACACTCAATGACCGTGTGCTGACATTTCTCAACCGCGCTCGAAAGGTCACGCTCGAGCCACTTTCGGTCGGAGATGTCGATACCTATTACCAGCGGGCTTTCGATGAGCTCGGCCTTGATATTCCAAGCGATCTTCGCCTCCGTGCCGCTCGCGCAACCCAAGGCTCGCCCTATATGCTGCAACTCATCGGCTATAACATCGCCAATCGCTGCAGGACAGGCGAACGTGCGACGCAAGGGTTAATCGACGGAGCCATCGAGGCGTCGAAAGTCGATTTCGAAAACGATGTGTGCGAGACGACGCTCGCCGCGCTCTCGGACCAAGACGTTGCGTTTCTTGCCGCAATGGCGGATGACGAAGACACCGTGTCGCGCATTTCTGATGTAGCCGAGCGCATGTCGGTCACACCCGACTACGCACAAAAGTATCGCCGGCGCCTTATCGACGCCGGCGTAATCGAACAGGCCCGCCGCGGGTACGTGCGCTTCGCTGTTCCTTATATGGCTGACTACCTGCGCAGTCAGCTGTAGGAAAACCACCACGAAGGGGACAGGCACCTTTGTGATGGTTTTGACCGGTTTGTCTCGGTCTGTAACAGTTAGACCGTCAAAACCGAGCCTGGTGTTACAGATTGAGATTTTCGGGCAGCCCCCTGCAGTTTGTCTCGTTCTGTAACAGGTAGAGACGATTTTGGCTGCTAGATGTTACAGGATTGAGACGAAGCGCTAGTCGCAGGTGATGTCGAGGTTTTTGCCGGTTAGGCCTACGTAGCCGCCCTCGGCTGCTTTGGGACTATCGGCGTGGCAGAGGACCCACTTGTCGACCTTCCAGTAGCAGTAGCTGTCGCCGGCGGCGGACATGTTGGCAGCGGCCTCGGGACGCGGACCATTGGTGCCGGCGGGCAGCGCTACCATTACCTGGAAGCCACCGTCGTCGACCATGCACGGCGTGTAGTGCAGCGTCGTGGCGTAGACCTCGACGAGCGTGCCGGCCGGCGCGCGGAAGGCCTTGACCTGCGCGGTATCGAGCTTGCCGTCGACGATCTGCTCGCGCTTGGCCAGCAACAGGATAAAATCGCGGGCGCCCAGGTTGAACTCGCTGGCGCGGTGATACTCCAGGCAGTTGAGCTTCGTGTTACGGCCGTTGCACCAGCCCAGCTGGAAGGGGCGGCCGCCGTACATGAGCAGACCGAGCGTGTCGGCACCTTCGACCTGTTCCAGCTCGGGCGCGGAGGCCACATACTTGCTACCCTCGGGAATGGGCGTGGCGGAAAGTGCCTCGACAAGCGGAGCTGTCAGGCTGGAGGGTACGTCGTCCCACACGCGGCCGTAGGACTTGAACTCGGGATCGGTAACAGAGTAGATATGCATGTTCGCTCCTGTTCGTAAATGTGACTATATAAACATTCTAGAACATTAGCCGTCTTTTGATGGAGTCAATACCGCAAACAACACGCACCAGAGTCACATGGGCAAAAGGGCGGCGTGTATTTTACTTAGCCGAGATAGCCCTTAAGGAACTCAATGACACCCGAGCACCAGTGATCAGTTTCCGGCGCATGAGGTTTCATTAACGCATGTCCTCCTTCTGGATACACAATCTCCTCGTGGTGCACCCCAGCCGCATCCAGTGCGTCAACCATCTTTCCGAGATTGCCGGGCGATACGACATCATCGTCGGCGCATTGCCAAAGATGTGTCGGCGGATACCGTTCCCACACATGTTGATCAATGCAGAAATCATCAATCGCATCGTGCCCAGCTCCACCGCACACCGAATCAAGAAATCTATGGTCTGACGCACATTCGGACTCATGAAGGTCAATCGGGGCGTAACACAGAACCAAAGCTTTTGGCGGCTCGCATCCGTAAGATGCAAACCCCTTGTTATCCGTCCCCCACTCGGCGGTCAAATGCGCGCCAGCGGAAAAACCGATAACCGCATATTTTTTGTCCACATTAAATCGCGTTGAATTCTCGAGGACAAAACGGACTGCGCGATTAAGGTCATCGATCGGACGCGGCATCAGCGGCTCGACCCTCACCCTGTATGACAACACAAACACGTTATAGCCCGCATCGTTGAGCTCGGGAGCAACGGGAAAACCTTCCATTTGGTGACAAACGCTCTGATAGCCCCCACCCGAAATCGCGATAACGAATGGCGCCCCCGGTCGCCCCGGAAAGAAAAACAGCTTTGCGTTGCGCCGGGTCGGATCGCGAATACAATCGGCTTCATCCCAAATATCGTATGCAACCTGCCTCCCGTCATCCGCAAGCTCAACAATCCGATTCAACCCGCGCAGAACACGAGTAACTTCATACGGATTAGTGTCGGAATTCAAATGGGCCGCGATGGGCTTATTCCACATGCGCTCCCAAGTTGAAGGTCGGCAAAGCATGAGATGCTCACCGAACCCAGCGAACTCAGGAAGAAGTGCGATTTCTCCAAATGTCATATCGGCAGTAATTGTCATAACCAGTCACTCCAAAAACGAGGTGGGCTCGCGCAGATCAATCGCAAGCCCACCATATGCAATCTGCCGCGGGGTTTTCAGCAGCTTACATTCCGAATAATTGTCTATTCCGCCGACGTGTCTGCATCAGGGCGATACATGATGTAGACGAGGACGAAGGTAAGAATAAAACCAACGACATTGCAAAGGATCGCACCAATAAGGCTGCTCATATCACCGGAAGGATTCATGTAGCCGGGGAAGCTGAAAATACCACTCGACGTCATAACGAACGTGCGGGTATTGAAGATAGCCGGGATAACAGCGCTAATTGCACCAGAAATCATAGAAGCGACGATGATCTTCTTGTGCTCCAAAACTATGCCGTACAGGGCAGGTTCTGTAATTCCGCACAGGCTCGTAATGGCACAGCTGAATCCAAGGCTCTTTTCGCTCGGATCCTTCGAGCGGAAAGCAAACGCCAAGCAAGCGCCGACGACACCCATGCTACCGCAAAGAAGTCCAAGGATAGGGTCGGAACCGACGGTCATAATATTGTTGATGGAGATCACAATGAGGGCCCAATGGAGTCCAAGAGGAATCATGACGAGGCCAAATATCGGTCAAAGAATAACGCCGCAAAGAATGGGGCTGAACTGATAGACCGCCAGTACGGCAGTCGCAAGCAAGGAGCTCGCCTGTTGGATAACCGGGCCAACCACAAGAAGCGAGATGGGGGCAGCAATAGCAACTGTCAGGAACGGAACGAGTGCAAATGCCAAAGCATCGGGAAGAACCGCACGCAGCCACTTATGAAGAACGGATGCGAACCAAGCCGCCACGATAGCGGGAAACACCGTCGAGGCATAGCTCACCATCGTGAACTTCATGCCGAACAAATCCAGCGCATCACCAGCTCCAGCTGCGGCAACAAAAGTCGGGTAAAGCAGGATTGCACCGAGCACCGCACCGATATATTGATCGATTCCAAAGAATTTGGCCGCAGACGATCCGACGAGAACGGGCAAGAAATACATGCTGGCGTTTCCCATGCCGTACAGCAGGGTATAAATTCCGCTCTCAGCGGAAACGACACCTGCCGTCGTCAGGATACTAAGGACGGCGTTTATCATTCCGCATGCAATCAAGGCGGGAAGAACGGGCATCATGATGCCGCTGATCAGCTTCATCAGCTTTCCCAGAAAACCTTTGGTCTCGCCTTCATCTGCCGCGGACTTCCCGGTGTCAACCCCGGTTTCCTTTGCAACGATTTCGTAGACCTTATCGACCTTGGGCCCCACAATCACTTGGTATTGCCCTGCTGAATGGCGAATATCGATCACACCATCGATTGCCTTGACTTTTGCATCATCTACGATGCTTTCGTCCTTAAGATTGAACCTTAAACGAGTCATGCAGTGGGCTACAAATGTAACGTTTTCTGCACCGCCCACCATCTCGAGAATCTCGGCAGCGAGCTTGGTTGTATCTGCCATAAATACCATTTCTCCCATGTTGTATTTTATATGTAACCATCGGCAAAGCGCGCGCCTTCGCCGACCAATTACCTAGCTTTCGATGCGATTCGATTGATATGCATCATCAGATAGAGTCTTTCTTCGTCTATAAGTTCTTGGCCCGTCAGCCGGCTGAGAACAGAAGCGATGTCATCGGCGCACGCCGATGCCACCGGATATTCATCTTTGAGCGAGAGATACATCTTGCGGTTGTCGCTTACGATACTTTCGCCAGAGTTCAACCTATTGAATAGGTACTGAAGGTGGGTTGCGAACCTTGCATAATCGAAGCCCTCCCGATCAACTTGAATACCAAGCCGTCTTTCAACAGCAATAGTTGATTCTTCGAGAACGCGATCGTAAACGTCCGTGCCAAACTCTTCAGCCAGCTCACATGAATCCGAATCGGCCATGTTATTGATAAACGCCATGGCAATTCCAACTGTCTCATGAGCGGGAAGCCTAACATTGAGACGTTTCCTGATTATTCGAAGCGCGTACTCGCCGATTTTGAATTCGACGGGATATTGTTGGCGAACATCAAAAGACAAGGGCATATGGACAACAATGTTTTGCTCCTTGCGCTTAATTGAGTCCTAGGCCCTTTCGACACCACCTATATTGCGAATCAGCACCGCCGCCCAC
>CAJKFS010000019.1 GCA_905199225.1 uncultured Collinsella sp.
AGGAGGTATTACGAGCTCCTGTGCGAATTGAAGGGAGCGCTCCCGCAAACTGCCTATTGACAACTTATAGGAGCGTCGCTTTTTGGTCCGTCGCCTTGTTAAAGGCAACTGCACGCAGACCGAGAACTCCTCGCTGTTCATGCAGGCCGCCCGCGACTTTCCCGAGGCCTACCAGTGCGCCTACGCCATCAACCGCGTCTTCGAGAAAGAGTTCAACCAGAGCTGTTCGGACGAGGAGCTCCTGTATCTGATGATGCATATCAACCGTCTGCGATCGAGCTCGCAGCCCGAGTAACACGCGCCGCCAGCCCGGCGGCAATCGCAACAATTCTTTTTGGTTTCTAGCTGCGGGCAAGGTACCGGCTCGCGGTAGGGGATATTTTTGTCGAAATTTGGAAAAGAGAGGACAGATCATGGCAGGTAAATACGACGATCTTGCTGCCCAGATCGTAGAGCTGGTTGGCGGTAAGTCCAACGTCAAATGCGTCGCACACTGCATTACCCGCGTTCGTTTTAAGCTCAAGGACGAGTCGAAGGCCAATGACGAGGCAATCTCCGAGCTACCCAACGTCATCAAGGTCATGCACGCCAACGGCCAGTACCAGGTTGTTGTGGGCAACATCGTCGAGGACGTCTACGACGCCGTTCTCAAGGCCGGCGGTTTTAGCGACGGCGGCGCCGTCGACGCCGATGACGACGATGCCGCTCCCAAGGGCGTTACCGATGTGATCATCGACCTCATCTCGGGCATCTTCGCCCCCATGCTCGGCACCTTCGCCGCTGCCGGTATCATGAAGGGCCTGCTGGCGCTCGCTACCTTCCTGGTCCCGAGCTTTGCTAACGACGGCGCCTACACGCTGCTCTACACCGTCGCCGACGGCATGTTCTACTTCCTGCCCGTGGTGCTTGGCTTTACCGCGGCCAAGAAGTTCAAGATGAGCGAGTTCAACGGCATGGCCATCGCCTTTGCTTTGGTGTACCCCACCATGGTTGCCTTGACCTCGGGTGAGGTTGTCGGCTCCGTCGAGCTCGGCTTTGCCGGTACCTTCTCTTGGTACACCACGTTCCTGGGCCTGCCGCTCATCATGCCCGCCTCGGGTTACACCAGCTCCGTTATCCCCATCCTGCTCATGATCTGGTTCGGCTCTACCCTCGAGCACTGGGTTAAGAAGTGGATGCCCGCTTCTATGAAGATGTTCTTCACCCCGCTGATCGTCGTCACCGTCACCGTCACCCTTGGCTACCTGGTCATTGGCCCCATCGCCACGCTCATCACCAACCTGCTCGGTGAGCTCTTCGCGCTGCTGTTTGGCCTGCCCATGATCGGTTCCATCTTGGGTTGCACCCTCGTCGGTGCCTTCTGGATGTGCCTGGTCATCTTTGGCTTCCACTGGTCCCTCGTGCCCATCGCGCTGGTCAACCTGTCCACTCTGGGCTACGACTACGTTCTGGGCTCCGTTATCGCCCACTCTTTCTCGCTGGGCGCCGTGCTCTTTGCCATGTATCTCAAGAACAAGGACGAGAAGTTCCGCGGCATCGCACTGCCGGCCATGATCTCCGCCTTCTTCTTTGGCGTCACCGAGCCCGCTATCTACGGTGTTGCCCTGCCCGATAAGAAGGCCTTCATCAACGCCAGCATCGGTTCTGCCGTGGGCGGCCTCATCATCGGCATCTCCGGCGCCGTGGTGTACATGTCCGGCGGTCTGGGCGTCTTCAACTGGCTGTCCTTCATCGATCCCTCCGGTGTTAACGGCATCAACCACATGATCTGGGCTATCGTTGCCTCGCTCGTGGGTGCCGCCGTGGGCTTCGCAATCGAGTTTGTCACCTACAAGCCCGAGGCTGCCAAGTAGCCCAAACGACAAAGACTCGGTACCAGGCCGGCGGGGACAAGCGCCCTGCCGGCTTTTAAAACCTGCCAATAAGGAACAGGTTTATTTTGGTCGGTTTTATCTGGGCAAACGTCGTCTCCGTCAGCTCCGTCCGCATATCTTAAGCCGGCATAGTTTCGATGGGTCGGTCCGTGCGCGTCCCGCAACATGCCTCGCCACGAAACCGGCCTATCTACTACGTTTAGGTGGCAGGGACTAACCACACGGCGGTTTTCCGAAAACCGTCAAGCCTTCTACCTGCGGTTTTATTATTGACAATTGCGGTGTGGTCGGTGATTTGCGGTAAAACGTAGTAGATAGGCCGGTTTCGTGGCAGCGGTTCCTGCGCGGACCCCGAGCAGGACGCAAATTGGTCCTGCGGACGCCGTTTCGGCGCCCGTGCAACATCCCAACACGTACGAAAGGAGCCAACATGGCTTTTCCCGATGGATTTCTGTGGGGCGGCGCCACTGCCGCCAATCAGTGCGAAGGCGGATACAACGAGGACGGCAAGGGCCTCGGTGTCCCCGACATCATGACTGGCGGTACGGTCTCCGAGCCGCGCCACATTACCGACGGCATTCTGCCCCAGTACCACTATCCCAGCCACGAGGCCGTGGATATGTACCATCATTATCTCGACGACATCAAGCTCTTTGGCGAGATGGGCTTTAAGTGCTACCGCATGTCCATCAACTGGAGCCGCATCTTCCCCAACGGCGACGAGGCCGAGCCCAACCAGGCCGGCATCGAGTTCTACCGCCGCGTGTTCCAGGCCTGTCAGGAGCAGGGCATCGAGCCCATGGTCACCCTTAGCCACTACGAGCTGCCCTATGGCCTGTCCAAAAACTACGGCGGCTGGAAGAACCCCAAGCTCATCGATTTCTACCTTAACTACGCCCGCACCGTCATGACCGAGTACAAGGGCCTGGTGCGCTACTGGCTCACCTTTAACGAAATCAATTGCCTGCTCATGGGCGGTTTTGGCGGCGTGATGGGCGGCGGTATGGTGCCCGAGGCAACTGACACGTCCATGGCCTTTGGCAACTGCGACTGGGACGATCCGCAGGCGCGCTTCGATGCTCTGCACCATCAGTTCTTGGCGAGCGCCAAGTGCGTCACCATGGGCCATCAGATCGACCCTCAGAACAAGATCGGCTGCATGATCGCCGGCAACGCTTGCTATCCGCACACGTGCAACCCGGCAGATGTTCTGGCCGCACAAAAGCAGCAGCGCGAGATGAACTTCTACTGTGGCGACGTGCAGGTGCGCGGTGCGTATCCCTCGTGGGCGCCCAGCGTGTGGCGCCGCGAAGGCGTGCACGTGGAGGTTTCGCCCGAGGACGCCGCCACGCTGGCCGCCGGCAAGGTCGACTTCTACAGCTTTAGCTACTACATGAGCGCCACGGCCACGGCTGACCCGGTGCTGCTGGAGCAGGGCAACATCTTTGGTGGCGCCGGCAACGAGTACCTCAAGAAGAGCGATTGGGGTTGGGCGATCGACCCCGAGGGCCTGCGCTACTACCTGGAGGAGGTCTACGACCGCTACCAGGTGCCGCTGATGATTGTCGAGAACGGCCTGGGCGCGGTGGACGAGGTCGAGGCGGACGGTTCGATTCACGACAGCTACCGCATCGATTACCTGCGTGAGCATATCAAGCAGATGGAGATTGCCATCGAGGACGGCGTGGACCTGATGGGCTACACCATGTGGGGCTGCATCGATTTGGTGAGCGCCTCGACCGGCGAGATGAAGAAGCGCTACGGCTTCATCTACGTCGACAAGGACAACGACGGCAACGGCACGCTCGCCCGCAGCCGCAAGGACAGCTTCTTCTGGTACAAGAAGGTCATCGAGTCCAACGGCGCCGACCTGGCCTAGCCAAGTCTCAACCAGCGTAAACATCGCAACCACCACAAAGGGGCCAGGCACCTTTGTGGTGGTTTTTGCTTTGGTAGATGGTTGGGACATGCCTTACAATCTACCAAGTAGTTCATGCTGGGCGGAAAGACGGAAGGGGCTCGATGCGACCCTAGCCAGGCATACGGATAGATTGAGCCAATGGACAGCGGATGAATGGACGCTGCCCGCTATTCGTATGCGATAAGGAGCACCCATGCCCACATCTGTATTCCCAAAAGTCCGCTCGTCGCTGTCCGCGCAGGCTAAACGCCTGGTAGCGATGCGCTTTCTCATCTACACCGGGTTTCAGACCAGCTACTTTATCGGCGTCATCGGAACGCTTACCTATGCGGACGATGCCTCGGTCGTCGCGACATCGCTGGCCGTCCTGTTCATGAACGTTTTCGTGATCCTGGGATCCTTTGCGGGCGGCGCTGCGCTCGACGCATGGGGTCCGCGCCGCCATTTCTTGCTGAGCATCGTCGGCACGCTCGCAACTGGCACGGCAATCATCGCCTTTGGTAGCGCGACCGGCGTCGTCCTGCTCGGCGCGGTGTTTCTGGGCTTTACGATGGGATTCGCCCAGCCCATCGCCACATCCTATCCGGCTTACCTCACCGACGATCCTGTCGAGCTCAAAGACATCAACTCCGCCATCGCCATGTTTTCAAACGTGAGTATCATCGTTGGTCCCACGCTGGGCGGCTTTGTCGCGGCGGCTGCGTCGTCGCGTGCGGTGTTCGTGCTTATGATGCTCTTTACCGTGCTGGCGTTCGTCGTCGGTTGGGGCTTTAGGCCGCAGACCAGCCATGTCGCCGGGCATGCGGATGCCGATTCGACAGAGGAAGGGGAGCGTGCGGGACAAAGCTCCAACCCCAGCACGTCCGCCCGCGCCACCTTCGCAGCCAGCATCAAGACAGTCTTCACCAACAGCGTCCTCGCGCTACTTTTCTGCATTATTTTTCTCTCGAACTTTGGCTACGGAGCCTTCGATCCGCTCGAGTCGTTTTTCTATCGCGATGTCCTACGCGTCGGCGTTGAGTGGATGGGCTGGCTCTCGTCGGCTTCGGGCGTGGGCGCGGTGCTGGGTGCCGTGCTCGCGCTCCGCTTGCCGCCGCACCTGGTCAACCTTAAAACGCTGCTCGTGGCGCTTATGTCCGTGGGCCTGGGAAGTCTGCTCTATGTGGGGACGCCGTACGTGGGCGTGGCCCTCGTCGGCCAGATCGCCCTGGGCATAGCTTGGGGTGTCGTCAACCCGCTCCACAACACCATCGTGCAAACGACGGCTCCGCTCGAGCAGCTTGGCCGCGTCAATTCGGTCATGGGCTTTGGCAATATGTTCGCCGGCGTGGCCCCTCTGGCGGTTGCACCGTGGCTGGCGGCAAAATTTGGCGTACAACAGACACTCGTGGGGGCGGGCATGGCCGTGACGGCGGTTCCCGCTGCATTGCTGCTGTTTGGACGCAATCACTTGGATCGTGCCGTAAAGCGGTAAAAAACCATCACAACATTCGATGAAAATCGCGATTTTGCCGAAAAACGTCGAATGTTGTGATGGTTTGGCCCGTAGACGCCGCGATCACCACAAAGGTGCCAGGCTCCTTTGTGGTGAAGGTGCCAGGCTCCTTTGTGGTGGTTTTGCTCCAAAGCGCCCCGTGCGCGCCTTGGTATACCATGTACTCCATTTCCGATCGCTCCCCACACCGCCACACTACCCAGAAAGGGCCTCATGGACGCCACATTCAGCCTCATCAAAGCCGTGTTCTGCGATATCGACGGCACGCTGCTCACAAGCGAGCACACGGTGTCCCCGCGCACCGTGGCCGCGATCCGCGCCCTGCGCGAGCGCGGCGTGCTCTTTGGCCTGTGCACCGGGCGCGACGCCCACGCGACCGAGGCCATGTACGAGCTCTGGGGCATCGACGGCCTGGTAGATGTGATGGTGGGTTGCGGCGGTGCCGAGGTCATCGACCTCGCGCACGGCATCAACGAGCTGAGCTACCCGCTGCCGGGCGAAACCATCGCGCGCATCTGCAAACACATGGCGGACCTTCCGGCAACGCCCGTCTGCCCCCGAGACGGCGTGTTCTACGTTCCCGAGAGCAATGCGTGCGTGGAGCACCTGTCGCGTGTCGACGGCGTGCCCTATAAGGTGGTCGATTTTGCCGAGTTCTTGCGCGAACCGCAGCCCAAGGTGATGTTTACCATGGCGCCCGAGGTGATGCCGCAGGTCATCGAGCACGCATCGACGTTCGTCGACGATACTGTTAAGGCAGCCGCCCTGCAAACCACGCAGCGCCTCTACGAGTTCATGGACCCGCGCGTGTCCAAGACGCGCGGCCTTGTGCGCGTGGCGGAGCTCAACGACATGGAGCTCCAGAACATCTGCGTGTTTGGCGATGCCGATAACGACACCTGCATGGTGGCCGACGCCGGCGTGGGCGTGGCCATGGCAAACGGCAGCGATGCCACCCGCGCCGCCGCCGACTTTGTGACCGCGAGCAACGACGAAGACGGCATCGCGATCTTTATCGAGGAACATTTGCTGTAGCGCCAGGCGAGAACCACCGCGAAGGGGGCAGGCACCTTTGTGGTGGCCTCAGGCAATTTTGGCGAATTGATGCCTAAAATCTGCGCGAAAATTCAAATACGGTTGTCTGAACATCACGCTTTTAACCACCGATGGGTTAAAGATATTCTCATCAGTTTGGTAGGGTATTCATCCCGGTTGATGACCTACCGCTCACGGTCGATTTTCGACCGTTCACAGGATGTTTGCTCTTGAGCAAAATGTTGTGCAAATAAATATAATGCTATTAAAAAACTGATAACTAACTTAATTACCAGTAGAAACAGATATTTCAGAGCGAATAAACAAAGGTAAATCTGAGCAAATGTCAAGAGAATTGAGAATTCGCTACAAAACTACTGGTTTTCTTGCTCAGATGTTCAAACAATCGTTACAATATGGATTACTAAGCGTGCGCAATTACAGATTGCGCAGATACGTTTGATGGTGAAAGAGCAAGATCGCGGTCTCTTGGGGAGGAGACATCGATGAAAGCGAATTCGGACAAATCTAAGCAGAGTAAAAAAGCGACGCGCCGTGTACTGGCAGGCGTTTTGTGCGGAGCCTCCGTTTTGAGCCTGGTACTGTCGCTCGTTATGCCCCCGATCTCGCAGGCCATCGCCAACGATGCCCAGACAGTTTCTACCGCGGAAACTGTAATGGGGGGGTTCCTCAAGTGAGTCCGCTGCTGTAGGTAACACCAGCGAGGATGCCGAAAACCAGAATAGCGACGAGACCGATGGCGGCGAGTCTGGCTCTTCAAATAGTGTTGAGCAGGCTCAGAGTGCGAATGCGGCTTCAGCGGGAGCGACGGCCACCGTGAAGCCGGGAATTTACGTTCCCACGTCTATCGGTATCGGTACGAATATCAATGTCTCAACCCCTGATCCCGGCGTGGCCACCTACGTCGGCCGCGACATGTACATCGGTGGTAAGCCGAGCGATAAGCCGAGCGACGGCACTATCGATCTTGATGCGGACAACGCCCCCACCGGCTCATATGCCGCTGAGGCGGAGGGCCTTACCGTGGTCCGTGGCAAGCTTGCCATGAATCCACTCAAAGAGAGCTGGCCCTATAATAATAGTAGCGGCGCTGGTTTCCGCTTTGGCACCGTTGGTTTTGGTTCCCAGTTCCGTCCTGTCTACGGCAGCACCGTGCTTGCGGTCGCCGGAATCGACAGTGCGATCACCAAAATGAGCGTTGGTTACAACGGCAACTTGCCGGGGGCGACTACCGTTGGCGCTTGGAACAAAGGCGCTTGGGTCGGACAGCAGAGACCTTTTGAGGGCGCGACTCCTTCCGGCTTTGCCTACACCGCGCAAATCGCAGGCCCCATCACATACTGGCGCGATAGCGACTATAAACGCCAGTCTGTGGTGACAATGCAGGGTAATTGGCACGAGGGCTTGTCTGCTCTGGAAAGCACCCTGTTCAATAAAGCTGTTGATTTGACTAATGTCAACGGTAGCGATTATTCGAGCTATAACGGTACAAATGGATACCTCTCGAAGCTATCGAAACAGCTCGACTCGTTTGAAGATACCGGCGAGGTGGATGTCAACGGCTTTGCAGAGCCTAATAGCAACTACGTCATCAACAAGTACAATAACGACGGAACAAGCTATACACTCAAATTCGATGGTAGCGACGATGGTAGCGGCAAGTCTGTTTCCGGTGCGCTCGATACCGGAATCCCGAGCAATAAGATTCGCAACACCGAGCGACTCATCACCTTTACCGGCGATGGAACTTCTATGCAACAGGTCTTCACCATCGCCGGTTCCGAGCTCTCCAACTGGAAGGATGACGTCTACTACCGCGGCGTCGACTTTAAGTTCACCAATATCCCCGAAGGCGCATCCATTGTCGTGAACGTTACAGGTACTAATCCTGTCGAGTTCCACAACGGCTGGCGCTTCTGGTGGGGAGATACAGAAATATCTCGCGGTTACGAGAGTCAGTACGCCAAGAAAGACCTTGACGCGAAATACTCGCTGGCCTCCCAGTCCATCATGTGGAACTTCGTCGATACCACCAGCCTTACCATTCGAGGCGGCATCGCGGGAGAAAACCGCGCGGACTGGGGATACGGCGGCACAGCCACCGGTGCCAAGTGGACTGACGACGATCCTGCGGCGGCTATGATCGGATCGATTCTCGTTCCCAACGGAAGTTTCGACGACCATGTGACTACCAACGGCCGCGTTTATGTGGGCGTCGATTTCTCAATGAACAGCCCGAAGGTTGCCGCAGCATTTGGTGAGGGTAACTCGGCTTCCGTCATCGATATGGATCAGGAGCGTCACAACTTCCCGTGGTCTGGGTCGTATACGCCCGACGGCTCCGCCGTTGTGTGGAGCAAGGTCGATGCGGCGAACGGCAACACGTCGCTTCCTGGTTCCTCGTGGGCTATCTATGGTTCTGTCGAGAATGCTGTCGCGGGCAAGGACGCTATCGTGACGGTGACTGACGGTGGCGCAAATGATTACGCTTCGGGTGATGGCAAGCTTCAGTTCAACTATCTGAACCAGAAGGCAAACATCGGCAATTCCAACGATACCAACTACTTCACGTATTACATCAAAGAGGAGACGGCGCCGGCTGGCTACCAGAAGTCAGACACCATCTACTATGCCACTATGAACAATTCTGGCGAGAAGCCGAACTACGTTCAGGGTTACGTGGATGAGAACGGCAAAAATGTTCCGTTCGAGAATAACCCCACAGGTGCCATTCCCAACACCAAGATCATCACCGGTACGGTGTCTTGGACCAAGGTGGGGGAGGGCGACACAAAACACACTCCTTTGGCTGGTTCTGAGTGGAAACTCACCAAGACTAATGACGCCGATGGTGCGGCCGTTAACCAGTCCTGGACCGTGAGAGATCAGGTGAGCGACCAGTCGACTTCGAGCGATACCACGTGGGTAGACACCGACACCGCGCCTGGCAAGTTCACGCTCGAGGGTCTGCTGCCGGGTACGTACACGCTTGTTGAGACCCAGGCTCCGTTTGGCTACAACTTGAACACCACGGTTTATGAGTTCACGGTGTCCAACGAGGACGGTTTCGTCACGTGGACCGAGGGAAAGAGCCCGACGATTGACGGGAACAACGTCTACATTTCCGACGCCCTTACCACTACGTCCGTGAAGATCCCGGTGACCAAATCTGTTCGCAATACGGACTGGCCGAAGGGCGATAAAGACAAATATGTGCCGTTCGAGTTCAGCATCGAGGCTACGGGGGCAAATAAGGATAGCGCACCTAAGCTTGATCCGACGACTATTTCCGTCGCTCCCGCAGCGGGCTCCACCAAGGTCAACGACATCGTGGCATCCTTTGGCGGTATCTCGTTCTCCAAAAAGCACCTCGCCAAGATCGACGATTCGAACCCGACTGGCGCCAAGACCTACACCTACACGGTGAAGGAGGTCGCGCCTACCACCGGTGCCATCGATAAGCTCCGCTACTCCAAGGCCGAGTACCAGGTTGCCGTCACGGTGAAGGCCGTCATGAATGAGACCACTGGCAAGTACACCGGTCTTACCACCTCTACCACCGTTACGCAGATGAAGGACGACATGGGCAACACCCTTGGCGAGAACGGGCAGGGCGTCGTGGTTGAACCCTCCGCCGCCGCGCCCGACGCCATTCCCGCCTCCACCTTCACCAACACCTACTCCACCTCTTTGCCTCTTTCTGGTATGTCGGGCGTCACTCTGACGTACCTTGCCGGCGCGGCGGTGCTTTGCGCTGCTGCGGCCTGGATGCACATTCGTCGCAAGGCGAATGCGAAGGGAGGTAAGCGTCGTGAATAAGAAAGTTTGCTCCTTCCCGATCATGTTTGCGCTGCTTGCCCTCCTGATCGGCACCTGCGCGGTTGTGTTCCCCGCTTCCGCGCAGGCCGCGCCGACCTCGACCGGTTCCATTACGGTGAGCGGCACCGTGGCGAGCAGATACGACGCCTACCAGATCTTTAGCGCCAACGTCGTCGACGGCGACAGCGACGCTAAGATTGCCACCGACCTCGCCTGGGCAAGCAACGCCGTGCGCGACGCCGCGCTGCCTGTGCTGCACAGCGCCGGCATGCCCAAATCCCAGACCACCGCGCAGGAAGCTGCCGAGTGGCTCAACACCGATTCTCACCTTACGAGCGCGCTGAGCGCACAGCTCGCTCGTTCCCTCCAGAGTTCTGGCGCCGTGCCTGTGGCCCTTAACGCGGGCACGGCGGCCGAGCTGCCCTGCGGCTACTGGCTCATCGTCGCCGACGACGACGCCATCGCCCAGAACGAGGCCGGCACCGCGCCGATCATGGCCCTGGTGGGCGGCAGCGCCGTCACCGTCAAGCCCAAGGCGGCGACGCCCAAGGTGGCCAAGCACGTGCTGGAGGACAGCGCCGCCGCCTGGCAGAAGGCCGCCGACGCCACGGTCGCCGACGACCTGTACTGGCGCCTCTCTGCCACGGTCCCAGCGGGCCTTACCGCCTACGACACCTATACGGTGCGGTTCGTCGACACCATGAGCGCGGGGCTCGACCCCTCCAAGGTCGCCGCGAGCATGCGCGTGTACGTGGCGGCGGGCGCGGACGGCGGCTTTGACGCAGTCCAGACCGGCAAGGACGGCCGCGCCGGCACCGAGCCCGCGAAGGGTTGGACCGACATCACGGCCCAGTGCGCCACCAAGGTAGCGGCCGACGGTAAGACCTTCACCGTGCGCACCGGCGACCTGGTCGCCGCGCTCGGCGGGGCCGACGCCTTCACCGCGGGCGCCCGCGTGGTCGCCGTGTACAATGCGCCGCTCAACAGCGCGTGCAACCACGGCATCGCGAAGGGCAACCCCAACGAGGTTTACCTGCGCTACCCGCGCTCTCCTCTCGCCGACCAGTCCGGCGACGCCGGCTTCACCCGCACGCCGAGCGACGACGCGTGCGCCTACACCTGGGATCTCGCGCTCACCAAGCGCGGCAGCGACGGCGACAAGCCGCTTGCCGGGGCGGTCCTGAGCATCGCCGATGACCGCGGCCGCACGTTGGCGGCCGACGGCACGTGGGATGCGGAGGGCAAGGCCACCGTCACCACGGGCGAGGACGGCCGCGTGACCGTCTCGGGCGTGGACTCGGGCAAGCTGGAGGTCCGCGAGCTCAAGGCGCCCAAGGGCTACACTGCCTTTGAGGGCACGCGCTCCGTGACGGTCAAGGCCGAGGGCCTGGACGTCGATCAGGTGGCCGCCGCCAAGCCCAAGCTCACCATCACGGCCGAGTCGCCCCTGCGCGCCGACAGCGCGGACGGGTCGACGGGCAGTCTGGAGGCGTCGCTCATCAACACGCCTACCGGCACACCCCCTAGCATTACCACCGGAGGCTTTATGCCCTCGACTGGCGATATGGCAATGTACGCCGCGGCCGCCGCAGCGGTCGCCGGATCCGCGCTCATCGTGGTCGCGCTCCTGGTCAAGCGGGGAGGTGGCAGCCATAAAGAGTAGCTGGCAGCCCCGCAGAGAGCGGGGCGAGACATAGCGAAGCAGATGCTAAGACACAGACAGATGATGATCGATCGAATGAGAACCAACCGGAAAACGGAGGAAAAGAAGATGAGCATGAACAAGAACATCGCACGCCTGGCAGTAACCGCCGGCCTCACAGCAGCGCTGAGCTTCGGCGGCGTCATGGCCCCGGTGACCATGGCGTTTGCTGAGGGTACGCCGGTGGCTACGACGAGTGGCAACGTGACGATTAATGAGGAGACCTACAAGGATACGACCTTTAAGGGTATCCAGATTTTCAAGGCTAAGGTTACGCAGGACCAGAAGAGCGAGGGAGTCTGGGATTCCACTGGCGATAAGACCCTTTCCGATATTGATTGGGCAAATAATTCCGTGAAGGCTGCAGTGACTACGGCGTTTGATAATGTTGATAATGGCTCTAAACCTAGTGATTTGCCTAACGATAATTCCGCTCAGGCATGGGTCAACTTCATCAATAACCACAGTTCTGAAGTTGTGGGCAATAACGTCAATGCCGGAAGTGTGCTCGACATGATTGCTAAGTCGCTTGAAGGCCAGACGTGGACAGATGCGAAGAGTGGTACCCCGGGAACATTTGAGGGCATCGATGCCGGCTACTGGCTCTTTGAAACGAAGTCGGTCGGTGCAACTACTGGAGCAGATCGCAATAAAGACGCTTACACCTCACCGATCTTCGCTGTCGTCGGTGGCGAAGATGTAAAGGTGGAGCCCAAGAAGGATGTCCCCAGCGTTACCAAGGCAGTCAAGGACGATAACAACGGTAGTTTTGTGACAGATAGGAACAAGGACGTTTTCGAGGCGCCCAATAGGGTTGCGGACTCTGCATCCGACCAGCTGATTGAGTACCAGCTTGCAGGTACCGTGGCCAGCAATATCAATACTTACGAAAAGTACAGCTATACCTTTACTGATGATCTGCCTTCTACGATGGTTCCCAACCTCTCCGACGGTAAACCTGTTGTTGAGGTCAAGATTGACAATGCTAAGGTCAAGGAAGGCTACTACACTGCGAACTACGTCACTGATCAAGGAAAGAACGAGCTTGTTGTTTCTTTTGACAACCTTAAGGGAGAAATTAAATCTGACAAGGATAAGGATATTACCGTTAGTGGTAGCTCCAAAATCTATGTGAACTATAAGGCAAAGCTCAACCCTACTAAGGTTAACGCCGATATACTCGGTAAAGGCCAGAAGAATACCGTTACTCTGACCTATTCCAATAACCCCCACTCTAACGAAACAGGTACAACAGTCGTGCATCCCGCCTACGACTACACCTACGGCATTGACGTCACCAAGGTTGGTAATGAGGAAACCCCTAAGAAGCTCTCCGGTGTTGTGTTCAAGCTGCAGGAGAAGAACGACGAGGGCGAACTCGAGAATATGTTCATCGATTGCACCGGTGTAAAACAGACGAACGCCGAGAAAGCCAAGCTTACCACGGATTCCAGCGGCAAGATTAACGTTGTCGGTCTCGATGAGGGCACTTATGTCCTCACAGAGGTCACGCCCGCACCTGGCTACGATAACTCTCACGGCGACAAAGGCATCACGTTCACCATTACAAGCGGTAAGCTTTCCGAGAACGACACCACCGTGGTTACCCCTAAGGCTAAGGTAACTGATGGAGACAATCAGACGCTCGTCAAAGTCGAAAACTCCACTGACGGCATGGTGCACCTCACCGTTACCGATAAGAAGGGCTCCAACCTCCCGCTGACCGGTCTTAACGGCGTGACCTTCACCTGGATCGCTGGTGGCGCGGTGCTGTGCATCGGCGTGGCGCACCTCATCCGCAGCCGTAAGCAGGCTGAGGAGTCCGAGCAGGAGTAGCGCTCGCTCACCCATCCCTTTGGCAGGTGGGATGTGATGGCCATGAGACTTGCGGACACCTTTCTCGTCCATCGACGTTCTTGCTTTGCCGTTCTCTTTTCGGGGCAGACTCCACGCTGGAGTTTGCCCCGTTCTTTTTGGACAACACAGGCAGCCTCCACCGTCCGATGCGGACTCATCCGTCATCGCGTTTCTTGACTCGTATGAGGTTCGGTTTAAGGTCCGTAGGCGCACGCGCGGTGCGGACGGTTCTCGGCGTTTGCGCCGCAAGCGCAAATAAAAACGGCCGGGGTTGCAGCCCGGCCGTTTAACACGTTAGAAAACTAGGCTGCCCGCGCTCCTTAACACTTACGCGGGATGCGTCGTTTTCTATAAACATTGTATCCCGAATCGCTCAGTTGATTCGAAATATTTTGAAAACTCAAATGCGGGTCCATACCTGATAGAAATTTCGTTATTTCCGAAAATTATGTATAATTCCAATATTAACTGGAACTAAGCGAAAAGATGGAAATGAACGAAGCGCTTACCTACTTACAAGAAGCACTAGGCCTCTCCGCCAAGGCTAAAACTTGGCCTGGATCCGCACACTTGCCACTGCATCTACGGTCGATTGAGGTCCGCGCCGTTGACGCAAATGGTTTTTCTTTTTTGCTTGCAAGTTTGCCTGCTGGCGTAGGACTTCCCGAGGCTAAGAGAGTCTATAGCCAGTTAGCCTTGCGTGCGGAGGCTCCTGTCGTCGTTTCGTTTCCTGATGCCGATGCGCGCCAACGCAAGGCATTGGTCGCACAAGGAATCCCCTTTGTTTGCTCTGGTAGACAGGCCTTTCTTCCATTTATGGGCGCGGCCTGCACGGAGAGGGGCGGCACTAGATTTCATAATCGCGCGACCAAGATGTCACCCAACGCGCAGGCTGCCGCAATCTGGGGGGCAGGGCAGGAGTCATATCATTCCGATGACCTTTGTCGTGCGCTTGGGATTTCGGCAAGCCGCGCGAGTGAGGCCATAACCGAGCTTGTTGACAGGGGGCTCGCAAAGCGCGAACGGCGCGAACGACGTGTCATTGTGTTTCCCGTGGCCGTGGATCTTCTGCTCAGTGAGCACATGGCAGAGCTCTTCTCGCCTGTCTCGAAGGTCTTTTTTGCAAGGAGGGCACCACAGATCGACTGTCTCGCTGACGCTGGGGAGACAGCGCTCGCTGCGCGTTCGATGCTCGCGGCTCCGGGCATGGATCAAAAGGCGGTCTTAAGAAGCGTATGGCGTGAACTGCGTGGCCTTGAAGTCGCAGATGGGGAATTGTCGGATAACGAAACGGCGATGATCCAAGTGTGGCGCTATGCGCCCGTGTTTGCCGACTCCTCCCGTATCGACGACATTTCACTTGCGCTATCTTTGGCGGCAATCGACGATGAACGAATTCAGCTCGAAGTCGATCGCATGTTTGGAAAGGAATATCCATGGCAGGAAGCGCTGTAGAAGGTCTCTAAGAATTCCGACCGTAGGCGGTGCTTCGGTCCTGGCTGCGTTGTCCGGGATAGGGGCTCGCGAATCGGCTATTATTTGTTTGGACAACCTGAGCTTTAGGGGAGTGACCGGCGATGGTGCAGGGCGCCAAACATATGAAGAGCAATAACACCGCGGCAAACGGTGGCTCAAGCCCCCAGCCCAAACCTCGACCAAAGCCTAAGCGTCGTCGCAAGCGGCTGCCGCGCTGGGCCGACCGGCTCATCACCATCGTTATCATCCTTATTGGCGTTGGCCTTATGACCTGGCCGTGGATCTTGGACCGGCTCGAGGCCTCGGGTGTGTTCAACCAGATCAGCACCGTGTCCAGCACCGTGGACGCGCTTTCGGAAGAGGAGCGCGAGCGCATCCTGCTGCAGGCGCGCTCCTATAACGAGCAGCTGGCGGGCGAGGCCACCGAGCTTCCCGCCGACCAGATCGAGCCCTACGCTCAGCAGCTTATCTTTGACCGCGACCCCATGATGAGCTGGGTCGAGATCCCCTCCATCGACGTGAGCATGCCCATCTACCACGGCACGAGCGAGGAAGTCCTTATGGCGGGCGTCGGCCACCTGGAGGGCACGAGCCTGCCGGTGGGCGGCACCTCGACGCATTGCGTGCTCACCGCGCACTCGGGCATGCGCAACCTGAGCATGTTCGACGACATCCATTCGCTGGAGCCCGGCGACTTGGTACTGCTGCACACCATGAACAAGACGCTTGCCTACAAGATGGTGGACTCCGAGGTGGTGCTGCCCGAGGAGATGGAGTCGCTGACCATCGAACCCGGCGCCGATAAGGTGACGCTCGTCACCTGCACGCCCTACGGCGTGAACGACCATCGCCTGCTGGTGCATTGCGTGCGCACCAAGTACAACAAAAAGGACGTCGACAAGCAAAAGTCGCTGGCCGGCCGCCACTGGGGCAAGCGCGAGTTCGCCGTGCTCATCGTGGTCGTGGCCATCCTGCTGTTGCTGCTGGACATCGTGATCCACGCGATTCGCAAACGCCGCAAGGCCAAGGCCTCGGCATAGGACGTCACCCAGAACCACCACAATGGGGACAGGTACCTTTGTGGTGGTCGGGGGCTTCCAAACCGTCCCAACATTCGATGAAAATCGCGATTTTGCCGAAAAACGTCGAATGTTGGGACGGTTTTCGTTGCGGGCGGGATGGTTTTCGCCGCAGGTCCGTCGGGTCGCGCCCTTCCAGCCGCCGTCCTCGTTACGTTTTCGCTGCATTTGGGTAAAGCGCCTGCTCCAAGCCGGCGTTGCCCTGTATACTAAAGCGGTTTAACTGTTATGCGGAAGGGAGCGCCTATGGCACTCAGCGAGAAAGACGTGCGCGGCATCGCCGAGTACGCAAAGATCGCACTGACCGATGACGAGCTCACCCAGATGACGTCCTACATGAACGACGCCGTCCAGATGCTCGAGCCCGTCTTGCAATATGACTTGCCCGACGTGGAGCCCACGTTCCATCCCATCGGAAGCCTGTCCAACGTGATGGGCGACGACCTGCGCGAGTCCGAGCGCGATCTGCCGCTCGACGTTGCGCTGGAAAACGCCGGCAGCGCGCGCGATCGCTACTTCCGCGTGCCGTCCATTTTGGGAGAGGGGGAGAGCGAGTAATGGCCCAGAGCTTCGATTCCCTTACCGCCGCCCAGATCGCCGCGGGCGTGGCCGCCGGCGACTTTACCGCTACCGAGGTGGCCCAGGCCTCCCTTGCCGCCATCGAGGCACGCGAGGGCGGGGTCCAGGCATTCCTGCAGGTGTCGCCCGAGCTCGCGCTCGAGGCCGCTGCGCGCGTGGACGCCGACCGTGCCGCCGGAAAGCCGCTGCCCCCGCTCGCGGGCGTGCCGCTGGCCATCAAGGACAACATGAACCTCGTGGGCACGCGCACCACCTGCGCTTCCCGTATGCTCGAGGATTACCAGAGCGTCTATACCGCCACCTGCGTCCAGCGCATGCTCGACGCCGGCTGCCTGCCCATGGGCAAGGCCAACATGGACGAGTTCGCCTTTGGTAGCTCTACCGAGAGCTCGGCCTTCCACCGCACCAATAACCCTTGGGATACCGAGCGCGTGCCCGGCGGCTCCTCGGGCGGCTCTGCTGCCGCCGTCGCCGCGGGCGAGGTTGCGCTCTCGCTGGGTTCGGATACCGGCGGCTCCATCCGCCAGCCGGCATCGCTGTGTGGCGTGGTGGGCTTTAAGCCCACGTATGGCGCCGTGAGCCGTTACGGCGTGGTGGCCTTTGGCTCGTCGCTCGACCAGGTGGGTCCCTTCGGCCGCACGGTCGAGGATGTCGCGCTGGCCATGAACGCGCTCACCGGCGCGGGCCACGATCCGTACGACTGCACCAGTCAGGACTGCGCCGTCGACTTTACCGAGCACCTCAACGACAGCATCGAGGGCAAGCGCGTGGGCATCATCCCCGCATTTATGGAGGCCGAGGGCCTAATGCCCGAGGTCAAGGCCGCCGTTCAGCGCGCCGCCCAGGAGCTGCAGAACCAGGGTGCCGAGCTGGTCGAGGTCGACCTGCCGCACCTGGATGCCGCCATTGCCGCCTACTACGTCATCGGCCCGGCCGAGGCGTTCTCCAACCTTGCCCGCTTCGACGGCATTCGCTACGGCTACCAGGAGGAGGGCTGCGCCAACCTGTCCGATCAGAGCTCGCTCTCGCGCGCCCACGGCTTTGGTGCCGAGGCCAAGCGCCGTCAGATGCTCGGCGCCTACCTGCTGAGCTCGGGCGTGTACGACAAGTACTACTACGCTGCGCAAAAGGCCCGCACGCTCATCACGCAGGACTACGACGCCGCGTATGCCAAGGTGGACACCATCCTCATGCCCGCCTCGCCGCGCACGGCCTTTAAGTTTGGCGAGATCAGCGACCCCACGCAGATGTACCTCTCTGACCTGTACACCATTTCGCTCAACATTTGCGGCAACGGCGGTATCTCGGTGCCGCTGGGCCTGGGCGAGGACAGCAAGCTGCCCGTTTCTGCCCAGCTGGTGGGACCTGCCTTTAAGGACCGTCAACTGCTCACGTTTGCCCGCGCCCTGGAGCGCGGCTTTACCGATGCCGCCACGGGTGCGCCCGCGCTTTTCGTCGCGCCCGATTTTGCCGGGAAGGGAGGCGAGCTGTAATGAAGGAGCTTTCCGAGGTCCTGCAGGATTGGGAGGCCGTGATCGGCCTGGAGATCCACACCGAGCTCACCGCACTCGACACCAAGATGTTCTGCAACTGCAAGCTCAGCCACGATGACGAGCCCAACGCCAACGTGTGCCCGGTGTGCCTGGGCCTGCCCGGCGCCCTGCCGGTGCCCAACAAGCGCGCCATCGAGAGCATCGTCAAGGCCGGTCTCGCCACCAACTGCGAGATCCAGCGCCACTCGATGTTCTACCGCAAGCACTACTTCTATCCCGATATGGCCAAGAACTTCCAGACCACGCAGGGTCCGGTCGCCTTTGCCATGTACGGCCACCTGGACCTGGGCGTGACCGGTCGCGGTGCCGCCGAGCGTCCCGACTGCGCGTTTGGCGAGGCAGAGGCTCAGAGCCTGGCGAGCGCTTCGGCCAACGCCGAGGGCCTGTCCACGTCCATGACGTCGACCATGCGCGAGGGCAATCAGCGCGCCGGTCACCTGGCCAGCTACGATGCGTCCAACCTGCAGATGCCCGAGCGTCGCGAGGACGGTTCCTACACGGTGCCCATCCGCATCCTGCGCATCCACATGGAGGAGGACGCCGCCAAGATGGTGCACGTGGGCGGTGCCGAGGGCCGCATTACCGCCGCGGCCGAGTCGCTCGTCGACTACAACCGTTGCGGCACGCCGCTCATCGAGCTCGTCACCGAGCCCGACCTGCGTACGCCCGAGGAGGCGCGCCTGTTTATGGAAAAGCTCCGTCGCATCTTTGTGACGCTGGGCATTTCCGACTGCTCCATGGAGAAGGGTTCCATGCGCTGCGACGGCAACGTGTCGCTGCGCCGTCGCGGCGAGACCAAGCTGGGCACCAAGACCGAGCTCAAGAACCTCAACTCGTTCAAGAGCCTGCACGACGGCCTTGCCTACGAGATTTGCCGCCAGGCCGAGGTGCTCGAGGAGGGCGGCATCATCTATCAGGAGACCCGCCACTGGGAGCCCAGCCGTAAGCGCACCGTGGTCATGCGCGTCAAGGAGACGGCCGACGACTATCGTCTGTTCCCCGATCCCGACCTGGCGCCGTTCGATCTGGACGACGAGTTCATCGACCGTTGCCGTGGCGAGATTCCCGAGCTGCCCGATGCCAAGTGCGCCCGTTTTGAGACCGACTTTGGCATTAAGGCGGCCGACGCCGAGCAGATCGCCGGCGACCCCGAGTTTGCCGAGTTCTTTGAGGCTGCCGCTGCCGGCATGGCTGGCAAGGAGGCCCAGACGGTCGCGAACCTGCTGGTCAACGAGATGATCGCCTACCTTAAGGGCGCAGGCGTGTCGCTCGCCGAGTCCGGCATTGCGCCGGCTCAGGTGGCAGCCCTTGCCAAGCTGCTGGCGACCGACGCCATCAGCTCCAACCAGGCGCACGAGGTCTTTGAGGCCATGGCCCAGACCGGCGACGACCCCAACAAGATCGTCGACGAGCGCGGCATGCGTCAGGTGAGCGATGCCGGCGCGCTGCAGCCGATTGTGGACGAGGTGCTGGCTAACTGTGCCGATCAGGCACAGCAGTATCGTGACGGCAACCAGAAGGTCATCGGCTTTTTGGTGGGCCAGTGCATGAAGGCGAGCCGCGGCAAGGGCAACCCGAAGCTCTTCAACGAGTTGCTGAGAACGTCGCTCTCGTAAGCGGGAACCGAGGGGCCGGGCGCAGGGCCTTGCCTCTCAATTTCGGACAGTCCTGACTCACGACGGAGGCGCCACTGGCGCCTCCGCCTTTTCAATGTGATGAAAGTGTGGCGAAATGAGCTTAAAACTTCCGTAAATGTGATAAATGTCACGTTTTACCTAGGGTAAAATGTGGGAAATATCACGTTTACGGAAGTTTCTTTGCGGGAGGTTCGGTCATGCAGCGAGATATCATTGCCAAGCTTAACGCTTGGAAAGCGTCAGAATATCGTAAGCCGCTTATCCTTAAGGGGGCGCGCCAGGTTGGAAAGACGTGGGCGCTTAAGGAGTTCGGCCGAACCTCGTACCTCAATTTTGTGTATCTGACGCTCGAGGAGCCGTCACCTGGGGTACAGAGCGAGTACGCTCAGTTTTTCGAAGGTACGCGCGATCCTCGACGGATCATCTCAAATCTTTCCCTGGCACTTGGACAGCCTATCGAGCCCGGCGAAACGCTGCTTATTATTGATGAGATCCAGGATTGTCCTTCTGCAGTCGGCGCCCTTAAATACTTCTGTGACGAGGCCCCCGAGTATCACGTCGCATGCGCAGGGTCTTTGTTGGGCGTTCGCTTGTCCCGTGAGACCAGCGCTTTTCCGGTGGGAAAGGTCGAGTTCATGGAGATGCGCCCCATGAGCTTTTCCGAGTTTCTGAAAGCCGAGGGCGCTGCAAACTACGACGAATACCTTGGCGGCCTGGATCAGATCGAGACAGTGCCCGATTTCTTCCATGTCCGTCTCGTCGAGCATCTTCGTCGTTATTTTGCATGCGGCGGCATGCCAGAGGCTCTTGGCCGGTGGGTGGAGACGGGCGATATCGTTCAGGTCGATAAGGTGTTGTCTGATCTCTTGGATTCCTACGAGCGCGATTTTGCCAAGCATGGTGGCCGTGCGCAGTTCGCCAAGCTTTCGCAAATATGGAACTCGATTCCAGCTCAGTTGGCGCGCGAGAACAAAAAGTTCGTTTGGGGTGCGGTGCGCGAGGGGGCTCGTGCTCGAGAATACGAGGATGCTCTGGAATGGCTTGCCGATGCTGGGCTCATCACGGCGGTTCGCCTTAATGCTGCCGGTGGTGTGCCGCTCTCTGCGTACGATGACCTCAAGGCATTTAAAGTCTACTGTCTTGATGTCGGCTTGCTGCGCCGCATGGCAAGGCTGGATGCGTCCGCTTTTGCCATCTCGGATGCGCTATTTTCGGAGTTCAAAGGTTCGTTCGCCGAGAACTATGTGCTTCAGGCATTACTTTCACAGTTAGATGCTGCTCCGCGTTATTGGACAAACGAGAAGCCGAAGCACGAAGTCGATTTTTTGATTCAGGTCGGAAACGAAATCGTTCCCGTCGAGGTCAAATCGGGAGAGGTCGTTCATTCCAAGAGCCTTAAGTACTATGCCGACAAGCATGCGGAGACGACTCCATTGAGGGTCCGCTACTCACTTAAGAACCTAAAGCTCGACGACGGGGTGCTCAACATTCCGTTGTATTTGGCTGATCGATCTGTCCCTCTTATCAAAAAGGCGCTTGATTGTGCGCATCTTGACGTTTAGATCCCGGGTGAGCTGACGGGCGGCGGCTAATTAATCGCTCCATTACGGCCAGGGAGCTTGGGCCTTAGCGATGCTTGCTTCGCCAAGCCGTGGGTGTCATGCCGGTGTATTGCTTGAAGGCTTGGGCGAAGGCGGCCTGCTGGGGGTAGCCTAGACGCTCTGCGACCTGCGCTATCGTGAGCGAGCTATCGGCCAAAAGGTCCTGTGCTCGCTCTATACGACGTCTGCGAATGTAGGCGCCCAGGGACTCGCCAGTTTGGGCCTTAAAGGTGGCGCATAGTTTGGAGCGGCTTGTGTAGAGCCTCTCGGCCACCTCGTTGACACTCACATGTCTGCCTTTATCGAGCGCGCACTCAATCATTGCCGTTGCTTCTTCGGCAATGGTTACGCTGACGCGCGTGTCTGCCGCCTGCCGCGCCTGCTTGTGGGCCGCGCACGAACAGGCGAGCTCCGCGACCATGGTCTCCACGATGCCCTGCATATAGACGTGTCCGCCTGCGGTGCGGGCGCGGTCCTCGTTAATCCGGCGAAGCGTGTGGCAGATGGCAGACGTCGCTTCCTCGTGCCATGGCTCGGCAAACGCCTCAAAGATTCCCGCGAACTCGGTGGGATAGCGGTGTTCCAGTTCGTCAAAATATCCAGGCAAAAAGAGCACCGAGCGCGAGTGATAAAGCTCCCCCGCAAACAGCGGGCTTAATTCCTCGCCACAGCTATCTTGGATAAAGCTGCAAACGGCATTGTTTGGCCATGGTCCATGCAATGGTTTGAGGTTCGCGGGCGTTATGCCAGCCTCGGGCATGCATGTAAGTGTGGGCGCGCTGACTTCGCTCACGCAGGCGTATGGCTCGGGTGTGTATTCGGCCAGGTACATATCGTGCGTCGGGGTGATGAAATGCTCCATGACGATGCAGGTGGGGGAGAGGGGCATGATCCATGCGCGTCCGTGCGCCCGATCGTTTGCCACCTCGCCGGTAAAGACGGCGCCCTTGCCGGTAAGCTCCAGGCCAAACTGCTCAAATTGCGGTGCGTAGAGCTCGGTTATGTCGGTCGCTGCCTGCCGTATTTGCAAAAGCGTCCCTTTCCTTTGCAGAAACGTCCACGCCTGGCTTGATTGTGAGCCATGGCTAACACATCAATGATAAGTTCATTACGGTTAACTCTCAAGCCGTTAGAAAGGAATCTCATGGCAAAGGGATCAAAAAGGGAAGGCGGCGGTATCGGCGAGCTGCTTGCATATGCCGGTGACCGCAAATTCCTAACGTATTTGGGCATGGCGCTCTCAGCGCTCTCGCAGCTGCTGAGCTTTGGCCCGTACGTGTGCATTTGGCTTGTCGCGCGCGATCTGATCGCCGTGGCACCTAACTGGAGCGAAGCCTGCGACATCGCGATGTATGGCTGGTGGGCCGTGGGTTTTGCGCTGGCAAGCATCGTAGTTTATTTCGTGGGGCTCATGTGCACGCACCTGTCTGCGTTTCGCTGCGCATCCAATATTCGCAAAACTACGAGCGAGCACCTGCTTAAGCTGCCGCTTGGCTACTTTGACACGCACGCCACCGGTGAGCTGCGTCGTGTTGTAGACGGATGTGCCGCCTCCACCGAGACTTTGCTCGCACACATGCTGCCCGATATCGCAGGCGCCGCCGCCATGGTCGTGGGCTTGCTCGTGCTGCTTTTCGCGCTCGATTGGCGTTTGGGGGCGGCATGCCTTATCTCGGTCGTCGTTTCGTTTGGCGCCATGGCCACCATGATGAGCGGCAAAGGCGCCGAGTTCATGAAGGCCTACATGGGAGCGCTGGTCAAGATGAACAAGACCGGCACCGAATACGTACGTGGCATCCCCGTTGTCAAGGTGTTTCAGCAGACGGTCTACTCCTTTAAGGCCTTCCACGATGCGATCGCCGAATACGCCGACATGGCACAAAACTATGCGGGCACGTTCTGTCGAGGTCCGCAGGTACTCAACCTTACCGCGCTCAATGGTCTTGTGGCATTCCTGTTGCCCGTGGCGTTGCTGTTGGCGCCGGGCGAGACGGACTTCGCGCATTTTATGGCCAACTTCACGTTTTACGCGATATTTTCGGCCGTGGTGCCGACGGCCATGACCAAGCTCATGTTTGTGGGCGAGGCCTCTCAGATGAGTGCCGATTCGCTGGCTCGTATTCGAAGCGTCATGGATTCCAAGCAGCTCTCCGTGACCGCCCAACCCAAGCACCCTGCCGGCAGCGACGTGCGATTTGAGGATGTGAGCTTTACCTACGAGGGTGCCGAAGCACCTGCCGTTAGCCATGTGAGCTTTAGCGTTTCCGCGGGTAGCACCCTCGCCCTGGTGGGTCCCTCGGGTGGCGGTAAGTCAACCTGCGCAAGCCTGATCCCGCGTTTTTGGGATGTTTCCTCGGGTCGAGTGCTCGTAGGCGGTGTGGACGTTCGCGATATGGATCCGCACGAGCTTATGGACCAGGTCGCCTTCGTGTTCCAGACCAACCAGCTGTTCCGGCAAACACTTGCCGATAACGTGCGCGCCTCCAAGCCTACGGCCACTGACGACGAAGTGCGTGCAGCTCTCTCCGCAGCTCAGTGCGACGACATTGTGGCCAAGCTCCCACAGGGCATCAATACCATGCTCGGCGCCGGCGGGGCGTATCTTTCGGGCGGCGAGGTCCAGCGCGTGGCACTCGCCCGCGCGATCCTTAAAGACGCGCCTATCGTGGTGCTCGATGAGGCCACGGCGTTTGCCGATCCCGAGAACGAGGCGCTCATCCAACGCGCCTTTAGCAAGCTGGCGGCGGGTCGCACGGTCATTATGATTGCGCACCGACTCTCGACTGTAGTGGGCGCAGACCAAATCGTGGTGCTCAACCAGGGCAGCGTGCAGGAGTCGGGTACCCATGCCGAGTTGCTGTCCCAAGAGGGCCTGTATGCCAAGATGTGGACCGAATACGAACAGGCCGCGAGCTGGAAAATCACTGCAGCGACCGCGGATGCCGCCGTCACGAAGGGAGGCGAGGCCTAAATGTTCGCCTCATTCCAAAAGAAGTATTTCCTATCCGATAAAGGCGTCGCCGGCGTAAAACGTGGCATTTTCTGGACCACGCTCACTAATCTCATTACCATGGCCGGCATGGGCTTTTTATTCCTGGTCATGGCCGGTTTTGTCGAACATCTCGCCATCGGCGCCGACCTGCCGGATGCCCTGCCGATTGTGGGCGGCCTCCTGGTCTTTTTTGTGTTGCTCTTTGCCTCTAACTGGCAGCAGTATTACTACACCTACTGCATCTTTTACGAGGAGTGCGGCAAGCAGCGTATGGAGATTGCCGAGCGCTTGCGCAAACTGCCGCTGTCGTTTTTTGGCCGTCGTGATCTGGCCGATTTAACCGAGACCATCATGGGTGACGTCCAGGCCATGGAGCACGCCTACAGCCACGTGCTGGGAGAGCTTTGGGGTGCCATCATCGCAAGCGCCATTGTCTTCGTGGCATCGCTGTTCTTTTGCTGGCAGCTGGCGATCGCGGCGTTTTGGAGCGTTCCCGTGGCCTTTGCCGTGCTGTATCTAACACGCGGCCCCATGACCCCGGTGTTCGATCGCGTGCGCGCCGAGAAGGTCAAGGTTACCGAGGCGATTCAAGAGACGCTCGACTGCGTTCGCGAGATCCGCGCCACCAACCAGGAGGCCCATTATCTTGAGGGACTCAACGCCGTGATCGATGCCGAGGAGCGCGAGACCACCAAAGGCGAGCTCGCCAATGGGCTTTTGGTCAACTCCGCCTTTGCCATCCTGCGCCTGGGGATTGCCACCACGTTGGTCACGGGCGCTGCGATGGTCGCCTCCGGCCAGGTCGACTTTTTGGTGATGTTTGCCTTCCTGCTCATGGTGAGCCGCATCTATGCGCCCTTCGATCAGGCACTGATGCTGATGTCCGAGCTGTTTGCCGCCGAGTCGTCGGCCAAGCGCATGCGCTCCATCATGGAGGAGCCCGTGGCGCGGGGCAGCGAGCAGTTTGAACCCGTGGGTCATGACGTGGTGTTCGATCACGTGGCATTTGGCTATGGTGCGGGCAGCGACGGACGCGCCGGCGAGAAGGTTTTGACCGATGTGAGCTTTACCGCCAAGGAAGGCGAGGTCACGGCACTGGTCGGTCCTTCGGGTTCCGGTAAGTCTACGGTGAGCCGCCTGGCCGCGCGCTTTTGGGATGCTACCGAAGGCACGGTCACCGTGGGTGGCGTGGATGTTGCGAGCGTTGATCCCGAGGTGCTGCTGCGCGACTACGCTATTGTGTTCCAAGACGTGCTACTCTTTGACGACACGGTGATGGGAAACATCCGTCTTGGACGTCGCGATGCCACCGATGAGGAAGTGCTTGCTGCCGCGCGTGCCGCCAACTGCGACGAGTTTGTGAGCCGCATGCCGCAGGGCTATGACACCATGATCGGCGAGAATGGCTCCAAGCTGTCCGGCGGCGAGCGCCAGCGCATCTCCATCGCCCGCGCGCTGCTCAAAGACGCGCCGATCGTGTTGCTGGACGAGGCGACGGCGAGTTTGGATGTGGAGAACGAGACCGTGGTGCAGCAGGCGCTCTCCCGCCTGCTCGCAGGCAAGACGGTAATCGTGATCGCCCACCGTATGCGTACGGTGGAAAATGCCGACAAAATCGTTGTACTCAAGGATGGTGTGGTTGCCGAGCAGGGCACTCCGGCGCAGCTCAAGGCGGCAGGTGGAGAATTCGCCCGCATGGTTGCGCTGCAAAAGGAAGCGGCTGCCTGGCAGCTGTAGGAAAGGGGACCAAGATTTCCAAAGGTTAACTTTGGTTGACCATAATAGTTCGACTAAACTAGTCTCAAAGCGTGCTCGAGCAAACTAATGAACTCGGGTGCTAAGGCACCATGCCGCGCTTGTGCGGCAAAAGGGAGAAGCAACATGAAGAAGTCGACGTTTAACACCCTGCTTGTCGGTGGCGGTTTTCTGCTTGGCACGGCCGGCATCAAGCTGCTTACCAGCGCTCCGGTAAAGAATGCCTGCGTGCAGGGTATCGCGTGCGGCATGCGCATCAAGAACGGCTACCAGGACATGGTCGAGCAGGCCAAGGCTAATGTCGACGACATGGTTGCCGAGGCTGCTTACATCACCCAGAGCGAGGCCGCTGCTGACGAGGCAGCCGAGTAGCGCTCCCAGGCACAAACTATGAGATTCTCGATTATCAGCGAGATCCCTGGCAGGACCCGCCTTCAGTTGGCGGGTCCTGTGCCAGAGAGCGATCTCGATGCGCTTCTAAAGCTTGGCGGCGACATCGATGGCGTGCGCAAGGTGCGCGTGTATGGCCGCATTGGCCAGATGGCGCTGGAGTACGACGAGCCGCGCCGCGCGAGCGTGCTCGATGCCTTGGGCGCGCTCGATGCTCAAGCTATCGCCGATGCCAAGTCGGGCTACGTGATGCAACTCGAGCCGCGCAAGCACAAGCTCGTCATGGATCTTGCCACACTTATCGGCGCCCACTACGCGCGCCGTTGGTTCTTGCCGACGCCTCTGCGTGCGGTGTTTGTCGTGGCCGGTTACATGGCATTTTTGCGCGCTGCCCTTCATGAGCTGGCACAGCCGCGCCTGACCGTTCCTGTGCTCGACGCTTCGGCCATCGGCATTTCGTTCGTCAAGCGTGATGTCGACACCGCGGGCCAGACAATGTTCTTGCTCAACGTGGGCGAGCTGCTCGAGGACTACACTCGCGCCATGAGCGAAAACGAGCTCATCAACTCGCTGCTCGATGTGCCCGACAAGGCGCAAAAGGTTGTCGGCGACACCGAGGTAAGCGTTGCCGCGACCGAGCTCGAGCCCGGCGATTTGGTCGCCGTGCGCACTGGCATGTCCATTTGCATCGACGGTGTTGTCGAGCAGGGGAGCGCTATGGTCAACCAGGCGACCCTGACCGGCGAGCCGCTGGCCGTCGAGCGAAGCGTGGGCGACGATGTGTTCGCCGGTACCGTCGTGGAAGACGGCAGCATCTTGGTGCGCGTGCGCGCCAACACGGCGCAGACCAAGCTCCGCTCGATCGTCTCGCTCGTGCAGACGGCCGATTCGCTCAAGTCCGAGGGCCAGTCGCACATGGAAGACCTCGCCAACAAGATCGTCCCGTGGAACTTCCTGCTCGCGGGCCTGGTTGCGCTTACCACCCGCAGCCTCATCAAGACCTCGGCGGCACTGATGGTCGACTACTCGTGCGCACTCAAGCTCACGGGTTCCGTCGCCGTCATGACTGCCATGAGCGATGCTGCCAAGATGGGTGTTATGGTCAAGGGCGCCAAGTACTTTGAGTCGTTTGCCAAGGCCGACACCATTGTGTTTGATAAGACCGGCACGCTTACCGAGGCGCAGCCGCGTCTTGCCTGCGTGCTCACCACCGATGGTTGGAGCGAGGACGAGATCCTGCGCCTTTCCGCTTGCTTGGAGGAGCATTTTCCGCATCCGGTGGCGCGTGCCGTGGTCAACGCCGCCCGCGAGCGCGGGCTCGAGCACCGCGAGCGCCATGCCGCCGTCGAGTACATCGTGGCGCACGGCATCGCTTCGTCCATTGAAGGGCGTCGCGCCATCATCGGTTCCGCGCACTTTGTATTTGAGGATGAGAGCGCGCAGCTCGAGTCCGACATTAAGGAGCAAATCGAGTCCCAGATGCAGGGGCTGTCGCCGCTGTACCTGGCGGTCGATGGCACCGTTGTGGGCGTGCTCGGTATCGAGGACCCGCTTAAGCCCGGGGTTCGCGAGGCCATCGCCGACCTGCACGCGTTGGGCGTTAAGCACGTGGTCATGCTCACGGGCGACTCGGAGCGCACGGCCGAGCGCATTGCTCGCGAGGCGGGTGTCGACGAGTTTAAGGCCGAGCTGCTGCCCGAGGACAAGTACGCGTATGTTGAGCGCATTAAGGGCGAGGGGCGCCACGTTGCCATGGTGGGCGACGGCGTCAACGATTCGCCGGCACTCGGTTTGGCCGACGTGGGGCTGGCAATGGGCGGTGGAAGCGACATCGCCAAGGAGGTCGCTGATATCATCCTGACCGATACAGATCTCGCCGCGATCGTGCGCCTGCGCCGCATGAGTCAGGGGCTTATCGACCGCCTGACGAGTTCGTATTCCAAGGTGATGCTCACCAACTCGGCGCTGTTGGCATTGGGTATTACCGGCATGATTACTCCGCAGGCGTCGTCGCTGCTGCACAACGGCTCAACGATCGCCTACAGCCTGGGCAACGCAAAGGCTTACCTGCGCTAGCGGACGTGTTCGCCCACGTTATCTGGCCTGCGCCCAGACGGCACCGGTGTCGTCCGGACGCAGGCCTTTTGCATTTGACCATTTGCTAGCTTCTCTATATAGTATTGCTAGCGGTGCTAGCATTTGAAGGGAGCGGGATCAACGTGGGTGCTGTTAGCGGCATGGCGCAGGTGAACGTTCGCGTGGATCGCCAGGTCAAGGACCATGCGGAGGAAGCGTTGCGGCTTTCGGACAGATCACTGCCCGAGCTCATCAAAAAGGTCGTGGCCAAGGTCGCGCAGGGCGGCGGTCAGTGTGAGGAAGTGCTCGCGGCCGTCGACGATCGACAGCGCGCCATCGCACCCGAGTCCCCGTTTGCCGCGTCGTGGGCGGCCGCGGACCAGCTCTATGCGGACTTGGGTATCGTAACGTCGCCTGGGTCCGATGATCGCGATTGGGACACAATCTATTCCGAAGCCATGGACGAGCGCTATCGCCAAAAGGGGATGATCCTGTGAGCGGAGCCCCTCTCAAGATCATGGTGGACGCCAACGTATGGGTTGATTCGTTTTGTGTTGACCATGCCGAGTCGCTTGCCGCGCGTGCGTTTATTGGGCAGGCGACGGAGGCGGGGGCATCGCTGTTCTTTCCGGTGCATATCGCTAAGGACGTACTGTACGTTGTCCAACACGAGCTGAAGCGTGGCGTTCTTGCCAGCGGGGGAGCGCTCGACGAGGCTTCTGCCCGCGCGATTGGCGATGCGGCGCTGGCGTTTGTTCGGAATATGACCGAAAACGCTACGGCCGTGGGTGCAGATGCGTCGGACCTTTGGCTGGCCGACAAATACTTAGCGCTCCATCGCGATTACGAGGACAACTTGGTGCTCGCCGCGTGCAAGTGCGCGCAGGTCGATTACTTGGTGACCAACGATCGTAAGCTGCTCGAACATGCCGATCTTGCAGCAAAGACCCCGCACCAAATGATGCCGATTCTTGCTTTGGCCGAACGTGGCGGCGCGGCTATCGGTTGACGCGAACTGTTTGCGGGCCTCTTGGACGACGATGCGCCAAGGGGCCCGCGTCTGATATTTACAAAAGCGCGGCCTTGATGACGGGAGCTTCGGCGAGCTTTTCGGCAGCCTTTTCGTCGGAATCGTTTAGTGCTGCCAGGCTTCGGTAGACCCACTCGTTGACCTGGGTGTTCTTGACGCCTGCAGTCTGCATAAGGGCGCCTACCTCGCGGATTGCTGCGAGCAGATCGGCTTTGGGACCCGCGAGCTCGACCTCGATGCCGTGGTAGGCGGCCACGCCGCGGTTCTCGCTCACGTGGTCGATAAAGCCCTCGACGGTCTCAAGCTGCTGGGCGAGAGCTGCATCATCGTCAGCGTCCAGCGCAACAAGGGCGTTCGAAACCGTGAGGGCGGGATGTCCGCAGGGGACAAAGCCTTCGATGACATCCATAGCTTCGGTAATGGTTGAACCCAGACCTGCGAGGGCATTGACGAGTTGCTGCTTGGTATCCATAACGGTCCTTTCGACGGGTCAATTTTGCTTGGCGAAAATATACGTGACGCGATCGGTAGCAAAAGTGCGAAGTGCGGCGCACATTGGGGTCTTCACAGCTCGTGCATAGAACAGCTGTCCGCTTTCAGAACGTGGTAAGATAACACTCCGCAAGCGGGGCTTGCCCCGCATGTTCCTTGAAAAGTCGACGGTTATCGGGTGTTTGCAGGCCCGATACCATCCAGACTTTCCCGACATTCGGGGGCGACTGGTTTCGACGCGATAGCTCTGAGAGAGGAAGCAAGCCGAGGTCTCCTCGCCTCGTTAAACAGGGGTACCGTCAAATTGAATTGACAACAACTCTTCTTTTGAGCCTATGGCTCTCGCTGCTTAGTTTATAGCGGCGCGTCAACCCGGTGATTTCCCCGGCACCGGCGCGACGTCATTTTAGGGGAATGCTCCTGCGCACGTAATCGGTATGGCGCAGGCTAAGACCGAACCGGTTAGGACACCGCGAGCGTGTCGTTGCGCGCAAAGCGTCCGAGACTAAACCAGCGACTGAGCTTGGAGATGCCAATCAGGGGGCTTTCGTGGACCGGAGTTCGATTCTCCGCGCCTCCACCATATGTAACAGGCAGGTAGATATGTATATCTACCTGCCTTTTTATTTCTAGTCCGTACCGCGGAGAATCGAACTCTATGCAGGGCGAGAGCGTTAAGCAAACGCGAAGCGTTTGTAGCGAGCGGGCGAGGACGCCGGCAGGCGGCCGAAGCCGGTGCGGATCCGCGAAGCGGATACGCGGACGTCCTTTCGCCCGCACCATTAAATGAAAGAGCTTCCAGCAATGGGGGCTTTTTTGTTATGCACGATCTCCTTGGACGGGTATCCTAATGCCAACGTGTGCCTATCAGAGGAGAGACCATGCTGTTTTCCGGTATCATCGCCGCCCTTACGAGCCTTTTGATTCCCATCATCATCCTGTTGTTGCTGCTTCCCAGCGCCTGCTATGTCGTTGAACAGCAGCATGCCGTGATCATCGAACGCTTAGGCAAGTTCAACCGCATCGTCAATGCCGGCTTCCATGTGAAGGTACCCGTGATTGACCGCAAAGCCGCCACGGTGAGTCTACGCACCATGAAAAACGGTTTTGGTATCGACGTTAAGACTCAGGACAATGTGACCATCGGCCTCGAGGTCTCTGCTCAATATCACGTGAGCTATGACATGGGTGCTGGCCCGGCGGATTCGGGCATCTACAAGAGCTACTATATGCTGCAGGAGCCCGTCGACCAGATGCGCGATTTCATCACCGACGCCCTGCGCTCTTCGATTCCCGTCTACACACTCGATGAGGTCTTTGCCAAGAAGGATGACATCGCCAAGGATGTCAACGCTACCGTTTCCGAGCAGATGGCCGCCTACGGCTTCACCCTCGTGTCGACGCTCATCACCAAAATCGCACTGCCGACCGAGGTCGAGAACTCCATGAACGACATCAACGCCGCCCAGCGCAAGCGCGCTGCGGCACAGGAGCTCGCTGAGGCAGACCGCATCAAGCGCGTCACCGAGGCGACCGCCGAGGCTGAGGCTATGGAAAAGGCGGGTGAGGGCATCGCCAACCAGCGCAAGGCCATCGCGCTGGGTATCAAAGATTCGCTCGAGATCATCCAGGAGACGGGTGTCGGCAATGACGAGGCCAACCAGCTGTTCATGTTTACGCAGTGGTCCGAGATGATGACGGAGTTCGCTCGCACGGGTAAAACCTCGACGGTCGTGCTGCCGAGCGACTTTTCGCAGTCGGCCTCTATGTTCGAGCAGATGCTGGCTGCCGGTAAGGTTCAGAACGAGTCAAAGGAGTAGACACGCGTGAAATACACCGTCGTTTGTGTTGGCAAGCTCAAAGAGCGCTTTTGGAAGGACGCGTGCGCTGAGTACACCAAGCGCCTAGGCGCCTATGCCAAGGTTGATATCCGCGAGGTGGCCGATATCGACCCGGCTAAGGCGGGCGGCGTGGATGCCGCGCGCGACAAGGAGGGGGCGGCGATTCTTGCTGCCTTGCCGTCTCGAGCGCATGTGATCCTGCTGGCCATTGAGGGCAAAGAGCGCTCGAGCGAGGAGTTTTCGGCGCGGCTCGATGATCTTATGCTGCGAGGCAGCAGCGACATTGCCTTTGTAATCGGCGGTTCGGACGGCGTGAGTGATGAGGTGCGCGCCCGCGCCGACGAGATGCTCAGCTTTGGACACATTACCTTGCCGCATAACCTGGCGCGCGTGGTGCTGCTGGAGCAAATCTACCGCGCCTGCAAGATTAGCCGTGGCGAGCCGTATCACAAATAGGTCGGCAATACGAAACAATGGCGTGGGACAATACCTTTCGTTTTGAGGAATGTGTCTGAAAGGACTATGAGATATGAAGATTGGATTTGTCGGTTTTGGCAATATGGCGAGCGCTATGGCCGATGGCTGGATCGCTGCCGGTGTAGCTGCGAGCGACATGTGCGCCTGCGCGGGTCGCTACGACGCACTGGTTGAGCGCTGCGAGGCGCGCGGCATGGTCGCCTGCCACGATGCCGCCGAGGTTGTCGCCGCATCCGATATCGTGGTCGCTGCGGTCAAACCGTACATGATCGAGAAGGTATTCGCCCCGCTCAAGGATGCTCTTGCCAAAAAGGTCGTTCTGTCGGTTGCCTGGACCTGGGACAGTGCCAAGTGGGAGCAGGTCCTGCCGGGCGTCGCGCATATCTCGACGGTGCCCAACACACCGGTTTCGGTGGGCGAGGGCGTCATCGCTTGCGAGAAGGCTTCCACGCTTAGTGATGAGCAGAGCGCCGTGGTGCTTGATCTGCTTGGCAAACTCGGTGCGGTGGTCGAGCTTGATACGAGCCTGCTGTTTGTGGGCGGCACGGTGGGTGGTTGCGCTCCGGCATTTGTCGCCATGGCAATCGAGGCCCTGGGCGATGCGGCGGTCAAGCACGGTATCCCGCGTGCCGATGCCTATCGCATTGTGAGCCAGATGGTGCTAGGTACGGCAAAGCTGCAGCTTGCAACTGGCCAGCATCCTGCGGCGATGAAGGATGCCGTATGCTCGCCCGGTGGTGCCACCATCAAGGGCGTCGTTGCGCTCGAGGACGCCGGCATGCGCAGCGCCCTGGTCAAGGCAATCGACGCAACTCTCCAGTAAAACCGACCAAAAAAAGGACGGGTTTATTTTTGGCAGGTATTTTCTGCGGTTTTGTCCTTTTAGCGAAAAGCGCCCCGCAACTGGCTCAATTTCAGTTGCGGGGCGCTTGCGTTTGCCCAGATAAAACAGACCAAAATAAACCTGTCCCTTTTTGGCAGGTTAGTCCCAGAAGCTGTCTTCCTCATCCTCGGACTTGGGTCCGCGGTCGACGTACATCTTATGGGTACGCTTCTCCATTACAAAGGCAAGAATCGCAAATAACAGGATGCCGCCGGCGAAAAGGATGGCAAAACCGGTGCGGGTGCCAAACAAAAAGGAAAAAACTGCGTCCATTGGGTGCCTTCTTGCGTAGTTGAGTTGGGTCGTAAACGCTCATAAGTATATACTTGCCCATACATGTACAAGGTTGCAACCTAAATGGAATGTATATCGCCGGAGGATCTAATGCTTGATATCAAGTTTGTTCGCGAGAACCCCGATGCCATCGATGTCGCCATGGCTAACCGCCAGACGTCTTGGGATCGCGAGAAGTTCTTTGAGCTCGACGACGAGCGCCGTGCCGTCATCACCGAGGTCGAGGAGCTCCAGGCTACGCGCAATGCCGAGTCCAAGAAGATCGGCGCCCTGATGAAGGAGGGCAAGAAGGACGAGGCCGAGGCCGCCAAGGAGGCCGTGCGCGCCGTCAACGAGAAGATTGACGGTCTGGCCGAGCGCCGCACTGCTCTCGAGCAGGAGCAGTACGACTTCATGGCTCACTTGCCCAACATTCCTTGCGAGGCCACGCCGTACGGCAAGGACGAGGACGAGAACATTGAGCGCCGTCGTTGGGGCACCCCGCGCGAGTTCGACTTCGACTTTAAGCCGCATTGGGATCTGGGCACCGATCTGGACATCCTCGACTTCGAGCGCGGCAACAAACTCTCCGGCAGCCGTTTTACCGTTCTCGGTGGCGCTGGCGCCCGCCTGGAGCGCGCCCTCATCAACTTCTTCCTCGATACGCACACCAGCCGTGGCTTTAAGGAGTGGTGGCCGCCCATCGTCGTCAAGCGTCAGACCATGTTTGGCACGGGTCAGCTGCCCAAGTTCGAGGACGACGCCTATCACGTCTCGGGCGACAACTTCCTGATCCCCACCGCCGAGGTCGTGCTTACCAACCTGCACGCCGGCGAGGTCCTCGATGCCGACACTCTGCCGCGTCGCTACACCGCCTTCACCCCCTGCTTCCGCGAGGAGGCCGGTTCCGCCGGTCGCGATACCCGCGGCATCATCCGTCAGCACGAGTTCGACAAGGTCGAGATGGTCAAGTTCGCTAAGCCGGAGGAGTCCGACGAGGAGCTCGAGAGCATGACCGCCGAGGCCGAGTATCTGCTGCAGCAGCTGGGCCTTCCGTATCGCGTGATTAGCCTGTGCACCGGCGACTTGGGCTTCTCTGCCCGTCAGACCTACGACGTCGAGGTCTGGCTGCCGAGCTACAACGCCTACAAGGAGATCAGCTCCTGCTCCAACTGCGGCGACTTCCAGGCCCGCCGCGCCAACATCAAGTACCGCGACCCCGAGAACTTCAAGGGCTCGCGTTACCTGCACACCCTTAACGGTTCCGGCCTGCCGGCTGGTCGTACCATGGCTGCCATTCTGGAGAACTACCAGAACGCCGACGGCACCATCACGATCCCCGAGGTTCTGCGTCCTTACATGGGCGGTCTCGAGAAGATCGAGCCGGTCGCGTAACTTGGCTGCATAGGGGATATGTAAGGGCGCTCCTTCGGGGGCGCCCTATTTCGTGCGCAGGTCCATACCATGCAGTGCGGACAGCTCGATAGAAAACACACGATCAAACGTTCTGTATACATGCATTTACCTGCTATGCTTTTGCTAACTAAGAGCAAGAGAAAGGGGATGTGATGGAGCTGTTCGACGAGCGGGTTGTGTTGTTCCAGAGTGATGAGGGCGGGGAGCACCTGCTGGTAACGTGCGAGCCGTCGGGTATGGGTGGCTTGGTGGTTCGGCAGACGAGTGAGGGACCATTGACGCAATGGTGCTATGAGGAGTCGCCGCATGTGGTCGAGACGTTTGTGGCGCATGAGGCGCTTGTTGTCCTTGAGCACTTCTATGGCGTTGGATCTTCTAATCAGGTGGCCCGAATGCTGAGCATTTCGTTTGCCGACTACGACTGTGCCCAACGGGTGCGGTCGCTTCTGGGGGAGCTTGGCGTCGGGTTCGATGTGATCGAAAAGCCAATCGATCGTACGAAAAGCGCTGATGCTCGTGGTGCAGCGTGACAAATTGCGGCCCGCGCGAAAAAAGTTTGAGATTTTGCTTGACTCTAATGAACTAAAGTGGTTTTATATGTCTTGCGCTGCGGCGTTACCTCAGCTGGATAGAGGGTCTGACTACGAATCAGAACGTCATAGGTTCGAATCCTATACGCCGCACCAATTGACTTTAAAGCTCCCGGCGACGGGGGCTTTTCTTATATGGGAGCATTGCGGAGATTCGAACCTCGGTCGAGGCGCGGGCGTCAAGAAAACGCGGAGCGTTTTTAGCCCGCGGGCGAGCGCGCCGGCAGGCGGGCGAAGCCGGTGCGGATCCGCGCAGCGGATGCGCGGAATCCTATACGCCGCACCATTTGAGATTAAAGCTCCCGGCAACGGGGGCTTTTCTTTTAGGTAGACGTCGCATGGATTCGAACCTCGGTCAACGGGGACTATTTCTCATCGACTCGTGTAAGATTTCGAGTATGCGCCTCGGTGAGCCCGTGGCGCGCTCTTTCTTTAGACGACCGATCAGGGTGATATTTCGTGGCAGAGCGTCCGACATACAAGCTCAGGTTTCTCGATCCCAAAAAGCGCTTTCCGGCCATGCCCGAGCAGCCTGCGGGACGCTCGTATGGTGTGGTTTGGAAGCTCTTTGACGAGGACCCGCATGAATCATGCTATGTCGTCGAATTCGTCGGCAAAAGCCATGTGTCGCTTTTGGGCTACGTGAGCGTTTCGGGTGAGGTCTATAAGGTGGACCGTCCCGTTAACGAGATGTCGCTGCCCGACGATCCCGACATGCAACTGATTCTTGACGAGTCCGATTCCAACATCGGTGAGATTGCGGTCAGGGGTACCGATGGGACGATGCGCTCCCGGGCGCGAGTCATCGGCTCTCCCGAAGGCACCATGCGCGAACAATCCGATCGTGAGACGTGGAATTCGACGCGCAGCCTTCGCTACGGCGAGTTCATGGCCTCGATGTTCTTGCGTTACGTGGTATTTGCCGATTCTGAAAACGCTGTCTTAGGCACGGCAGACGGTGACGGCCTCGACGAGGGCATGAAAAATGCCGTCGACAAGATCAAACTTGTAAAACTCCCCGAGCCGGTTGAGGTACTGCTGGGTTTTGATTCCACGCCGCTGCCCGATGCAATCGAAACGTTGCTCTACCGCATTGACCATGCAGATAATCCAAGTGGCATCGAGCGCTATGCCGCCGCTTTGATGGGCGAAGTTAATCTGCCACGCCTGCGCACCATCGCGGCCAAAACCGAAATGAGCCTGGCGCGCATCGATCGCTCGAGGCTCTTCTATCTCAATTTTGACCATAGCCTGCTGGACCAGGACGAGATCGATACCCTGCTTGCCGTCGAGTGCCGCCTGAACCGCCTATCGGGCATCCTTGAGCGTATTGGGGCAGGGTTGGGCCCCGTTGCCTCGTCGCCAAGCTTTGAGGGCTGCTCGCTCTTTGACCTATGGCATATCAGCAAGACGACAAACGACGTTCCTCGCTTGCTCGAAACGCTGTCGAATGACAACCCGTGGGCCAAGCCGGGGACGGTTGCGTGCCAGCCGGGTGGCGAGTGGGACGTTCGCACTCGCTTTGCACGTCTCGTAGAAGCGCTCAACGTGGTCACGCGGCTCGACTATACCTATCGAGCGAACGTTGCCGAGGGCATCATGCTGGTGCGATTTGGCCGCACGGTTGTCGATGCTATGCCGCAGCGCGAATACGATGCTCAAGATGACGCCTGGCGCGAGGTGGATGAGCCTAAGCGCGCAGCATGGGCCACTGAGCACGATGCGCGTATTACGCTTACACTCGCGGCGGCTTGCTTTGCTTCGGGTGCTCGCATCACGCGCTGCTACGTGCAGATTGCGGCTCCCGATGGCGAGCAGGGCGAGCGCGTTGTTGAAACGTATTCCTTTGGCCGTGCGGCTTATCTGGCCGATTGCGTTTCTGTCGCCAAGGATCTTGAGAGCATGGATATGGACGACATGCCCTGCAAGCATTTGCTCGAGGCATATGAGGCGGATGCGCCGGACATGATTGAGCCTGCAGAGGTTCACGCCCGACCACGCGATGACCATCGTCCATTGCCGCCTGCGCTTCGCGATTTACTGCTCGCTGATACGGCTGAAGAGCTTGAGGTCATGGAGGAGGACAACGATCCGTATGTCGCCCGTGTCGTCGAGCTGCGCGAGCAATCCAAAGTTGACCGAGCCGGTGCTTTCGAGGGCTTTTCTCGCCTTGTCGAGGAGTTGGAAGCCAAGTGTACTGTTGCTGAGCTTTTGGCGACGGGCCCGGTGCAGACCCAGTTCTGCGACAACCAGCTGGTGCGCATGGTGCTGCCGGTGATGGAGGAGGACCGTTCCGTGCGAATCCTTCGCGCTCCCGATGCGCTGTATTTTGCCCAGCACGAGATCTGCAGCTTTTACGCCGAACAAGAGGACTTTGAGCGCGCGCTGCCCGAGGTGCGTCGTCTCTACGATTTGGCGCGCTCGTCCATGCAGTCTCACTTTGCCCTGATCAACGTGCTAGCACGCCTGGAGCGCTATGACGAGATTATCGAGGTAGCGCGCCACGGCCTGCGCATTGCCAGCGACCGGCCTTCGATCGGTTACCTGTTCTATCGCCTGGCATTCGCCTACTGGAACTGCGACCAGCTCGAGCTGGCGCTGGCATGTTATCGCCTGGTACCGCGCGGCGAGGAGTCGGGCGGCAGTGCGCAGGAGGAAATGCAGGGCCTTATGAACGAGATGGGCGTCATCAAACCGCCCACGTTTGAGGAGGCTGTCGAGACCATCCGCAAGGCAGGTCTTGAGCTGCCGCCGGTGCCCGCCGTGACCAATCAGCTCGCGGATGCCGCCGTGCAACTCGTCGATAACGGTTTCTTTTTCTTGGCGCGCGGCTGCATCTATCAAATGTGGCGCACCATGGGCAACGATGTGCTCGGCTCCCTCAACCGCTCGCTGGGGTAGGGGCGATATAGAGGGGCCGCACCGCGCTATTTGTATCGGCGCGGGCGGGAGGACCCGACAGAATCGGTAAGGCATAAAGCCGCCGAGCCTGCTAAAACTGTTAAACTCTGCTAAAGTTGCTAAACTTTGTTAAAGTTGTTAAAACTGGCAGAGGAGGTCGAATGTCAAAAGCTATTAATCCCTTTAAGCCAACAGCGGGCATGAATCCACCTGAGCTTATCGGACGCGACGCTGTTTTGGATGACTTTGCCGAAGCTCTTGAGAATGGCCCTGGTGCCCCCGATCGACTCATGCGCATCTCGGGTGTCCGAGGCACGGGTAAAACGGTGCTCCTCAACGCATTGGGCGATCTTGCGCGCAAAAAAGGATTCGAGGTTGTCGACGTCGCCTCAAATGCCGGTTTTTGCGACAGAATTCTCGAGGCTCTGCAGCGAAATGTTCGTCTTGCATCAATGTCGATTTCCCCATCGATTTTAGGAGTCAGCCTTGGCTCCGTAGAGCTGTCGAAGTCAGCCTCTCATCTGGGGGAGGCGATGTACGATGCCGCGAAGCGAGGTGGTTTGCTCATCACACTCGATGAGATTCAGGACGCCTCAACTGAGGAAATGCGCGAGCTGGGTAATGAAATGCAGCTCTTGATTCGCCAAGGGGCGAATGTCGCCTTTGCATTCGCTGGTTTGCCAACCTCGGTGGATGGCGTGGTGGTGGATGATACGTTGACGTTCCTTCAGAGGGCGAAGCATATCGAGCTCACGCGGCTTTCAGATTTTGAAGTCGGCGGATCGTTTGAGGATACGATGAGGCGTGCGGGCAAGGAACTCGACGAAGGCGTTGCTGAGCTTTTAACAAAGGCTTCGGCAGGCTATCCCTTTATGGTCCAGTTGGTCGGATATTACGCTTGGCAGGTTGCTGCGCGCAGCGGGTCGGAGAGCGTGAGTGAAGAGGCGGCTCGCAAGGGTGTCCAGGCGGCTCTTGATAGTTTCAATGCCATGGTGATTGCCCCCGCGCTGCGCAGGGTGTCGGAGCGGCAGTTTCAATATCTCGCGGCGATGGCGCAATGCGAAGGCGGCGAGATTACGAACGGTGATATTGCCAAAAAGATGGGATTGCCGGCGAATAAAGTCGGGTCGTATCGCAAACGTCTGATCGATACGGGACTGATTGAGCCTGCCGGCTACGGCTGTGTTTCGTTTGCAATTCCGTACATGCGCGATTATCTGTTGGAGACCATTCGAGCGGACTAATAAAGACTGGAGGCATCGACGCCGCCGCTGTGGTTGCCCCCGCATCTTTGTCTCAATCTGTAACATCTAGAGGGGATTACGGCATGCAGGTGTTTCAGATTGAGACATTTGCGGATGGCGCTGACTGTTTGTCTAAATCTGTAACATCTGGACGAAGATTCGGCCTGTAACTGTTACAAATTGAGATGATTGGCTGAGACGTCTACTGGCAAATCGGAATCGCTCCAAAATTCCCCCTTGCCCATCCTTGGCTGTTTGGTTAATATAGAACGGCTGTTACGGAGAGCTGACCGAGAGGCCGAAGGTGCTCGCCTGCTAAGCGAGTATGCCCCAAAAGGGCATCTGGGGTTCGAATCCCCAGCTCTCCGCCAGTAAGACTTTAAAGAAGGGTTCCGAAAGGGGCCCTTTTTTAGTTGAACCACGTTAGCTGGGGATTCGAACCCGAGAGGGCACGGGCGTTAAGCAAACGCGAAAGCGTTTGTAGCCCGTGGGAGAAAAGCTGCCAGGCTTTGAAGCCGGAGGGCATGCGCAGCGTGCCCGGACATCCCCAGCTCTCCGCCAGTACGAATTTGAAGAAGGGTCCCATTTGGGGTCCTTTTTTATTATCAAGAATGGCGGCTGGGGATTCGAACCCTCAAAAAGGAGGCATCCTTTCGGATGCCTCCTTTCAGTTCAAGACTTTAGTCTGCTGGGCGCGCAGCGGCCAGCTTCAACCCACCCGCTACGCGGGTGGAGACAAACGGCTTTACAAAGCCACCCCTCCGGCCGATATTGACGATTGTTCAGGCCGTCAAGAATTCGAGTCGAAGGGGTGGTCGCC
>CAJKFS010000020.1 GCA_905199225.1 uncultured Collinsella sp.
TCCGTACATGTACGGATGAATATGGGAGGTGTTCGGATGAAGTTGATATTCAAGGATTGACGAACATATGTTTGTATTTTATACTCAAGCTTGAACATACGTCCAATTTCATGGTATAAATTAGGTGGTCATCTCTTAAGAGAGGGCTTCCAAGTGCCGGGGACGTTTTCCCCGGCTTTTTTATTAAGGATTGCCCATGCGAGAGCTGAGTATCTTTATTGATGAATCTGGAAGCGATGATCTTCGTGAAAGATACTATCTTGTGGCCTTTGTTTTTCATGAACAAGATATTCCCATTGCTGAGGGAATAGAGAAATATGAAAGGGCGGTAGCCGAAAGCGGATTGCCGCTTCTTCCGTTCCATGCTTCTCCTCTTATGAATGGAAAAGATCAGTTCAAGGACTTGGACATCAGTGAGAGAAAAAGGCTGTTTTCACTATTTCGAGTTATGTTTCGACATTTGCCCATCTCGTACAAGGTGTTTGTATTCAAGACGCATCGGTACCGAACTCTTAAACAGATTGCTGATGCAATGCGGCGTGAAATCATCGATTTCATATTCGACAATTTGAGTTGGTTTCAGCAGTTTGATGCTGTAAAGATTTACTACGATGGGGGACAGGGTTCGGTTTCGAGTGCGCTTCACAAGGCAATCGATTACGCTTTGGCTAAAAATGCAGTTATCTATAAGCCGACAACTTCATCGGATTACTATTTGGCTCAGGCCGCGGACTATATCTGTACCATTGAGTTTACGAGTCTGAAATATCAGGCGAATAAGCAGACTAATACTGACCAGAAGTTTTTTGGTGGTAGTACTGCGTTTAAAAAAAGCTTACTAAAAGAAATTAGAAAGAAGGCCGTCTCAAATTAGCTACCCCCTGGCCACTACGACGCGAGCGTGGCGATGACGGCTTCGTCGCCGGCGTATATGAGGGTGTTGCCGTCGGGGATGATCGTTTGGCCGTCGCGTTTGAGCATCACCACGATAAAGGGGTGCTTGCCTTGCGGCACGTCGCGCAGGCGCTGACCGGCCAGGCGACCGTGGGGCGTCACGGTGACCTCGCGCAGCGTAACCTCGGCACGCTCTTCGAACGTTGGGGCTGCCATCACCAGAAGGTCGCCTTCCTCGATGACGGTATCGCCGTTGGGCAGTACCGGGTGCGCCCCGTCGCGCAGCACCAGGACCACGAGCATGTCCGTCGCGCTGCCAATGTCCGCGAGCGAGCGTCCGGCAAACGGATGGCCAGCGCCCACCTTGAGCTTTACAAACGACATGCCGTCCTCGTCGCGGTAGTCGTTAAAGGTGCGGCGCACGTCGCCGGTCGCATCGATCATATCGAGCTTCTTCGCCACCGCCGGCAGCAGCGAGCCCTGCACCACAATGCTCGACACGGCAATCACAAACACCAGGTCAAATAGGTCGTGTCCGCCGGGAACACCTGCCACCACGGCAAAGAGACTAAAGACGACCGAAGCTGCTCCGCGCAAGCCCGCCCAGCTTACGAGTGCAACCTGGCGAGGGTTCGTCTTAAAGGGCACCAGCAGCAGACCGACGGCGATGGGGCGGCTCACAAAGAGCATAAACGCCATGAGCGCCAGGCCCGGCAGCAGCATTTGCGGCAGGCGGGCGGGCGTCACGAGCAGGCCGAGCAAAAAGAAAATGGTCATCTCGGCCATCTCGGTGAGGGTGTCGAAGAAGTGCGCCATCTCGACCTTGCCGGTGATGTCGCTCGCGCCCAGCACAATGCCGGCCAGGTACACGGCCAAAAAGCCGTTGCCACCCAGGTAGCTCGGCAGCGCGTAGGCGATGATCGCCACGGCGAACAAAAAGATAGTCTGCGCGCCCTCGGCCGTTGCGTGTGCGCGTTCAATCAGGCGGCTGGATGTCCAACCGATGGCAAGGCCCAGCCCCACGCCTAGGATGATCTGCTTGGCCAGCAGCACGGGGATGTTAATGTCGCCGCCGGCCGCGAGTGTGGCGAGCACGGCGGTGAGCATGTAGGCGACGGGGTCGTTGGAGCCCGATTCGACCTCGAGCAGCGAGTCGGTGCCGCCTCTCAGCGACAGGTTGTGCTCGCGCAGCACGCTAAAGACACTGGCCGCGTCGGTGGATGCCACGACCGATCCCAGCAGCAGGCCACCAATCCAGTCAAAACCCAGCACGAAGTGCGCAAACGCACCCGTAATGCCGGCAGTGATGACGACGCCGAGCGTGCTCAGCAGTACCGCGGGCACGGTAACGGGTTTGGCACGGTCGATATTGGTGTTAAAGCCGCCGTAGAACATGATGAACAGCAGCGCCGTGCTGCAGACGGTTTCGGTGAGCGCGTAGTCGCTAAAATCGATGTGCGCCGGCCCGTTGACGCCCAACAGCATGCCGAGCGCGATAAAGATGAGCAGGGTGGGGAAGGGGAGTTTTTTGCCGACGGGCTTGATGGTCAGGCACAGAATAATAACGAGGCCGATAAAGAGAAGGATCTGGTTCATGGATGGTGTCCGCTCCTGGGTGGCTGGCGTGGCACGGTCAGTTGTCTGCGGTTATTTGTACCCAAAGATGGTGGGTTTATGGGGTTGGATTGCGGGCGTGCGCGATATCGTCATAGACGGCTGCCGTCTTTGCCTCTGCTCGGAAACCCTTTCCAGCTTTATTGCAACGGAGTACAATGGGTAACGTTTAAGTTCAACTTGAAGTTTTAGTTGCGGCACTGGGCTTCCGCTGCAATGCAAAGAGAGGCGTACCATGGCGATCTATGTGACATCTGATGCTCACGGGCACGTGCGTGCGCTTGACGAGGCCCTGTCTAAGATTTCGCTGGCGTCCGACGACACGCTGTACGTGCTGGGCGACATGATCGATCGCGGGCCCGATCCGGTCGGCGTTATTAAGCTCGTGCGCTCGCTGCCCAACGCCCGCGTGCTCAAGGGCAATCACGAGCAGATCGTGCTCGATGCCATCATTGGCCAGGATCCGCTCGATGCCGAGACCTGGGATATCAACGGTGGCTGGACGACGCGCGAGCAGCTCAACGACATGGAATTTGAGGCATACGAGGAGCTCGTGCGATGGATGGCTGCGCTGCCGCTCTACGCGGTGGCCGAGACCGAGGAGCGTCCGTACCTGCTGGTGCATGCCGGCATCCAGACCGAGGCGGCGCGCGCGTTTTTGCTTGAGCATGGCGTCGATTGCGGTGACGGCAGGGGAGCGGTCGATGCCGATAGCGAGCTGCTGCGGCAAATGCTCGCCGTGCAGTCGTCCGATGACCTGCTGTGGATTCGTCACGGCTATTGGGATGCGCCGACGGGACTGCTTTCTGCCGAGGGCGAGGGGCCGGTCGTGGTGAGCGGCCACACGCCAACGGTGTCGCTCGGGCGTTATTGCGAGGTAGGTGGCCTTGCGGGACTCGATGAGGAGTCGGGCCGCGGGCAGATTGTGCGTCTGGGTGGCGAGGATACCGCCGGCGTGCCCGATCGCATCGATATCGACTGCGCCGCCGCCACCGGCTCCGAGTTCGGCCGCGTCGGGATCCTGCGTCTGGACGACGGGGCGGAGTTCTATGCGAACATCAACCCTGGTGAATAACCTTGTTCCGCCGTTCTACCGAACGGCGGTCACGTTGACGCTGCGCAGCCCCGAAGCACCCCACCTTGTCGCTCAAACCGTCGCTCGCGTACAGAAGTACGCGTCGCTCCTCCTTCGCGCCAACCTGGGGCACTTCGAGACTGCTCGCTGTCGGTGCCAAAACATCGACGTTTCTTTTCTTCAAATTGATTCGAATTAGGCGCCGTACGGGTTGCGGTCGCGCTCGATGCGCCGGCGGATGTGGGCGTACTCGATTATCAGCAGCACCAGGAGTAGGGCCATGATGGCTAGGTAGCTCACCACGGCGCCCATCAGACCCAGCAGGTTGATCAGGATCACCGGAAGCACCACGCTCACGGCAAAGCAGATCAGGTAGATCTTGGTGACGTCGCCGGCGTGGCGCAGCACCGTGATGATGGCGTAGATAAAGTCGATGGCCGCGGTTACGCCGCCGGCGACAACCATTAGCAGTGCCAGCGTGCGGTAGCGCCCAAAGTTAAGGCCGTACATAAAGCTCATGATGGGGATGCCGGGGCCTGCCATAAATGCGGCGCACGCTCCGGTGATGACCACAATCAGTGCCATAACGGCAACAATAATCAGGTCAAAGCGGCGACGCTTGCGCGGATTCGCCCAAATGCTCGACAGACGCAAAAGCTGCGGTTTATAGATAAATCCAATGCTCAGCAAAATGGCCTGCGCCGGAAAGAACAGTGCATTAAAGTACAGCTGATATTTGTAGGCCAGCGTGCCTTCCATCACGAACTTGGGCATGCTCTCGATAAGGTTGAACAGGAACAGCGCACCAAAGAGCGGGGCGCACTGGATAAACAGGTGGCCAGCCTCGCGCAGACTCATGCGGCGTGATTTTTCGGTTTCGAGCAGGGCGAGCGGGGCGGTGACCAGCACGAGCGAGGCAATCGCGGCGATCCCCATGGCCATGGCCGCGATGGGCATGCTGCGCGTGAGGAACAGTGCCACGCTAAAGACCGCGATGACGCCGGCGGAACGCAGCGTTTGGCTCATGCCGGCCAGGTAGAGTTTATCGGCCTGCTGCAGGCGGCCCTCGTACACGTCCGCCACGCCGTCGATCACCTTATACAGGTAGACGCCCAGGCCGATCGTCGCCATGTGCGCGTCGTAGCCGCGGGCGCTGCTGTATGCAAGGCCGCAGGCCAGCGCGATCGCTCCGCAAAGCCAGCGATTGAGCTGGTAGGAGGCAAAGGACGTCTTCTCGTCGATATCCGAGACCTGGAAATTGCGCACGCCGTAGTTGCACGCGATCATGATGAGCGTGCCAGTGACAAAGGCGATGGAGAACTTGCCGGCTTCCTCGGCGCCCACGAGCTGCGTGGACACGATGGTGAGCAGAGGAAACGCCATGCCCCATACGGCGGTGCCCAGGGTATTCCAAAGGTAGTCGCGACGGGTGGCATGATCTTCGTACTCGGCTTCTTGCGTGGAGAAGCCGCCGCCGTAGACGGCTCCGAGCAGGCGGTTCCACCAGGCATTGACCATGCGGTGGATGGGGCCGGGCTGGCGATTGCGCTCGCGGCGACGGCGTGTGGCCTGGTTGCTGTCGGGACCGCCGGCGTTACGCTGGCTTAGCTCTTGGATTCGTGCGAGCTCCTCGGCGGTGTGCGATGCGGGGAACAGGCCGTTCTCGATGCGTCCGCCCTGCCCGTGCGCCCCGCTCGATACGGTGGGGTCGGTGACGCCGTTGCGGCGGGCGATGGCGCGGCGGATGCTATCGAGGGGCGTGATGCTCAAGGCGGAGTCCTTTCTATTGCTGCGCTCTAGTATAGACGCGGCGGTGTTTGCTCGTGTTTTTGAACGGATTGTTCAATATTTCGGCAGGCGGCAGAAAATTGTCGGTAAGCGTGCGGTATCCTGTTCAAGTTTTATGACACCCCCGATGCCGCCCTCGCGGTACCAAGGAGCTTTTACCCATGGACGTCGCCGCATTTTTGCTGGCTCTTGTGCCTATCATCTGGCTTGTCGTGATGCTGCTGTGCTTTAAATGGCCGGCCTGGAAAGCCGCGATTGGTTCGTTTGTTCTTTCGTGCGTGCTCGCCTTTGCGTGGTGGCATTTGCCGGTGGCGCAGATAGCCACGGCCTCGTTCGAGGGCTTTTTGATGGCGCTGTGGCCCATCGTGTTGGTGATTATCGCCGCCGTCTTTACGTATAACCTCTGCGTTCGCACGGGCGCCATGGACGTGATCGGCAGCATGATCACCTCCATCAGCAGCGATCGCCGTCTGCTGGCGCTGCTCGTGGCGTGGTGTTTCGGCGGCTTTATGGAGGGCATGGCTGGCTTTGGTACCGCTGTCGCCATTCCCGCCGGCATGCTCGCGGGCCTTGGTTTTGAGGCCGTGCCTGCCGTGCTGATCTGCCTGCTGGCCAACGGCGTGCCCACGCCCTACGGCTCCATCGGCATCCCCACGGTGTCCGTTGCCGACCTGGTGGGTCTGGATTCCCTGCACCTGGCGACCGTTCAGCTGGTGCAGCTCGCACCGTTCTTTGTGGTGATGCCGCTGCTCATCGTGTTGGTTGCGGGCCGCGTGGCCGACGATCAAGGCGATGTTGCGAGCGTAGGCGAGCGCCTGCACGGCGTGGCCGGTATCGCGCTGCTCTCTGGCGCGTCCTTCGTCGGCGCTGCCCTGGTCGTCGCTATGTTTGTGGGCCCCGAGCTTGCCGTGGTCGTGGGCTCCATCGTGTCGCTCGCGCTGACCGCCGCGCTTGCCATGCGCGCCGAGAAGTCCGGTCACCTGGACGCGCGCTTTCACATGAATATCGAGGCCGGTGAGCAGCTCACCGCTAAGTCGGCGCTTTCTGCCTGGTCGTGTTTCATCCTGATTTTTGTACTGCTGTTGGGTACGTCCAACCTGGTGCCCGCCGTGCATGCCGCGCTTGCGCCCTTTGCGAGTCACGTGCAGGTGTATTGCGGCGAGAACCCCGGCACGCTTACGTTTTCGTGGATCAACACGCCGGGTGTTTGGATTTTCATGGCTGCGTTTGTCGGTGGCGCCATTCAGGGCGCTTCGCCGCGCATGATGGGCGAGGTGCTGGCCGCGACCGTCAAGCAGATGATGCCGACGGTAATCACGATGCTTTCGGTGCTGGGCTGCGCCAAGGTGATGGGCTATGCAGGCATGATCTCTTCGATCAGCGCGTTCTGCATTGCGGTCGCAGGTGGCCTGTACCCGATTCTGGCCCCGTGGATCGGTGCCGTCGGTGCGTTCGTGACCGGTTCGGGCACGTCCTCGGGCATGCTGTTTGGCCCCATCCAGAGCCAGGCCGCTTCGGCGCTGGGCGTGAGCGACTACTGGATGGTCGCGCTGAACGCCCTGGGTGTCGCCGCCGGCAAGATGATCTCGCCGCAAACGCTCGCGATTGGCCTTGCCGCCGTGCACGTGCGCGGTAAGGACGCCGAACTCCTGGGTGCAGTGCTGCCCTACGCCGTCGGCATGCTGGTCCTCATGAGCGTCATCGCCATGCTCGGCCAAGGCCTGCCACTGTAGCCGGCACTCTGGGAACGTCCCTAAGTGCCGGCATCTGGGGACACTCCTTGGTTGTTGCCTGTTCAAGAGTGTCCCCAACGACTAGTCGTTTAAGAACGTCCCAATGTCTAGGCCGCTTGCGTGCGATTTTTGACCGTTGGGCGGGCGCTTCGCCGTTGCCGCAAAAACGTTTTTGCATATCGGGTACAACGGGCTTTACGTGAGTAAAGTGCGCGCCTCGTCCACGTGTCGCGCTTTTAAAGGAGGCCCCATGCCAGGTATTACCCCTGCAGAAGTTCTGTCCAACTTTGGCATTACGCTGGTCGAAGATCCTGCCGAGAACCAGCCCCGCCTGCTGGTCGACCTGCCGGCAGCCGAGCTCGTCGAGCACGCCATCCGTCGCAACGAAGGTCGTATGGCCTCCAACGGCGCGCTGGTGATCGAGACGGGGGAGCGCACTGGCCGCTCGCCTAATGACCGCTTTATCGTTGACACCCCCGATGTTCACGACAAGATTGCCTGGGGTGCCGTCAACCGCCCGCTGTCTGTCGAGAGCTACGAGGCCATCAAGGCCGGCATCGTCGACTATCTCAACGAGCGCGACGTGTTCGTCACTCGCGGTATGGCCGGTGCCGACCGCAACCATACGCGTCGTCTGCTTGTCGCCTGCGAGCGTGCCAGCCAGGCGCTCTTTATTAAGCAGATGCTCGCCCGCCCGCTTGCCCGTGAAATCGCACGCACCGGCGAGCCGGACTTCTGTGTGCTCGCCGCGCCGGGCTACCAGTGCGATCCCGCCATCAAGGGCCTCAACTCCAGCGCCGCCGTGGTCATTAACTTCCAGGAGCGCGTGATTCTGGTCGCCGGCACCGGCTACTCCGGCGAGATCAAAAAGTCCATTTTCAGCGTCATGAATTACCTGCTGCCCGTCGAGGACGACGTGCTGCCCATGCACTGCTCGGCCAGTATGGATCCCGTCACGCACGAGACCGCCGTGTTCTTTGGCCTGTCCGGCACCGGCAAGACCACGCTTTCGGCCAATCCCACGCGCCTGCTGATCGGCGACGACGAGCACGGCTGGTCTGACATGGGCATCTTTAACATCGAGGGTGGCTGCTACGCCAAATGCGAGGGCCTGGACGCCTTCCACGAGCCCGAGATCTTCAACGCTGTCCGCTTTGGCGCGATCTGCGAAAACGTGGTGCTCGACGAGAACCGCAAGCCCAACTACGACGACATCTCGATCACGCACAACACGCGCGTGGCATACCCTGTGGAGCACATTCCCAACGCGTGGACCAAGGGCATGGGCACCACTCCAAGCGTCGTGCTGTTCCTGACCTGCGATGCCTTTGGCGTGCTGCCGCCCATCTCACGCCTGACGGCCGATGCCGCCATGTACCACTTCGTGACGGGCTTTACGGCCAAGATCCCCGGCACCGAGGTCGGCGTCACCGAGCCCACGCCCACGTTCTCTTCGCTGTTTGGCGAGCCGTTTATGCCGCTCGACCCCATGGTCTATGCCAAGATGCTCGGTGAGCGCATCGCCGACGGCCGCACGCGCGTCTACCTGGTCAACACCGGCTGGATCGGCGGCGGCTACGGCGTGGGGCATCGCATTGAGCTTGCCTACACGCGCTCCCTGGTCGCGCGCGCCCTCGACGGCACCATCGAGGACAGCGAGTTCGTGCACGACGACATCTTTAACGTCGACATTCCCACCACGTGCCACGGCGTGCCCGACGGCATCCTGGTGCCGCGTCAGTACTGGCAAAGCACCGCGCGCTACGACGAGGCCGCGCACAACCTGGCTGTGATGTTCGAGGAGAACTTTGAGAAGAAGTACTCGCACCTGCCCGATTCCGTAAAGGCCGCCGGCCCGCACGCCCAGGTGCCCGCCGAGGCTCGTCACCGCGGCCGCGGCCTGCTGGGACTCCGCCTGTAACCACCACAAAGGGGACAGGCACCTTTGTGGTGGTTTTGCTCGAGCGGATAACTCGGGTTACAATACGCCTGACATATCGCCCCCTTCTCCGGATGGGGGCAGCGTAAGCGCTCTTGTGGCGGCACCGTAGGACTTTGAAGGTGGCCGTCGTAAGGGCGCTTTTTGTTTAGGCGCCCGCATTCGGGTGCACGCTATGAGGGGAGAGCAGATGAAGAGTTTTGTTGCCGAGGATTCGTTTTGGGAGTTGTTCCCGCAGGCGGCTATCGGAGTTGTGGTCGTAAAGGGCATGAAGCCCGCGGCACAGATTCCCCAGGAAGACGTGGATGCGATCGCCGCGTTGCTCGACCGCGCCAACATTGATGCGGAGCGTCACCTGACGAGCGACACCATCAGCGAGAACGCGCCGGTCAAGGCGTGGCGTGAGGCGTATCGTCAGTTTAAGACCAAGAAGGGTGCGCGGTGCTCCATCGAGAACCTGCTCAAGCGCGTGCTCAAAGGCAAGCCGGTCGGCCACATCACGCCGGCGGTGGACATCTACAATACGGTTTCGCTGACCTACGCGCTGCCCGTGGGCGGTGAGGATCTGCATGCTATTGAGGGTAATTTGCGCCTGACGGTGACCGACGGCGGCGACGCGTTCCTGCCGCTTGGTGAGGAGACGGACGATCCTACGCTGCCCGGTGAGCTTGCCTATATCGATGACGCGGGTGCTGTGTGCCGTTGCTGGAACTGGCGCGACGGCGTTCGCACGGCGCTGTCCGACGATTCGGCGGACGCTTTCCTGGCGATTGAGTGCGTGGAGCCCGAGCGGATGGGGGATTGCCAGGCTGCCGTTGATCGTCTCGCCGAGTTGCTCGAGCGCTATCTGGGAGCGACGGTTGTCGTTAAGACGCTTGTGACCCGCGACAATCCCTGCGTGGAACTGTAACGACGCCTGCGGATCATGTTCGCCGGTCAAAACCACCACAAAGGTGCCTGTCCCCTTTGTGGTGGTTTTTATGTTGATGGGTTAACAAATGGGATATTTGGGTACGGGTGTCGGCTTATGCGACTAAGATGTTTACCCGTTAGCATTATGCAAGCGAAAGGCGGTCGTCTCCCATGCAGCAGAGCGACGAGACACGTTTCGAGGACTTTGTCGGACTGATCAGCGGACTCTACAAGGAGATCCAGCGCATTAAGACGTCTGAGGGCGCAAGGCTGGGTCTCAAGGGCTCCGACGTTATGTGCCTGTACTATCTTGAGCGCAGCAAGGACGGCCTGACTGGCGCCGACCTGGCTCGCATGGCAGGCGTGACCCGCGCCGCCGTCTCGCGTACGCTGGCGCATCTGGAGGAGGGTGGCTACGTCGAGGTCGATGATTCGGGCGATGCCGCCGTTAAGTATCGTGCTCCGGTGCGCCTGACCGCTCTGGGCGGCGAGAGCATGAGCGAGGCGGACCGCATCATTCGCGAGGTGCTCGATACCACCGGTAAGGCTATGGGTGTGGAGCAGCGCGAGCAGATGTATGCGTCGCTGCGCACGATTCTCAACACCCTGCGCGAGATCTAAGGCCGCCAAGGCATTTGCTTCCAATTAACAACTGCATAGTCCCGTTTGAGTGCGTATGCCGTGCCGGGGCATTGCTGTCAAAATTCCCTGCGAGAGGTCCGCGAAAGAAAGGATTCGCTATGTCCATTCGTATTATTACCGATTCCGCGAGCGATATGTCGCCGACTGAGCACCCCGCTCTGCGTGTTCTGCCGTTGTCCGTTACCTTTGGCACCGATGTGTACATGGATGGCTTCGACATCGATCACCAGCGCTTTTACGAGATGCTCGTGGAGCGCGATGAGCTGCCCAAGACCGGCCAGGTCAACCCGTACGCGTTTTCGCAGGCTATTGCCGAGGCGCGTGAGGCCGGCGATGAGGCTGTGATTATTACCGTGGGCACTAAGCTTTCGGGCACCAATCAGAGTGCCCGTACCGCACTTGCCGAGGCGCCGGGCGGCGACGTGTACGTGGTGGATAGCAATAACGTCACTCTGGGCGAGCGTGTCCTGGTCGAGTATGCCCTGCGTCTGGTGGACGAGGGCCGTAGTGCGGCCCAAATCGCGGCGGCCGTCGAGGCCGTCCGTGACCGCGTGGTCGTCATCGGCCTGCTCGAGACGCTGGAGTACCTGGTGCGCGGCGGTCGTCTGTCTGCTGCGGCCGGCGCCGTGGGTACGCTGCTCAACGTAAAGCCCGTGGTGGCTGTCGAGGACGGTCTGATCGTGCAACTGGGTAAGGCGCGCGGTTCCAAGAACGGCCGCAACCTGCTGAACCAAAAGGTCGAAAAGGCGGGCGGCATCGACTTTTCCATGCCGCTGGCGCTCGGCTATACGGGTCTTTCGGATGCGGTGCTCAAGAAGTATATCGAGGACAGCGCGGCACTGTGGGCTGGTCACACCGAGGGCGAACTGCCCGTCCACACCATCGGCGCCACCATCGGCACCCACGTAGGCCCCGGCGCCGTAGCCGTAGCCTTCTTCCAGCCCGCTAACTAACCGACCTGCCATAAACCACCACAAAGGGGACAGGCCCTTTGTGGTGGTTTATGCTTTTCCGGGTGGAAGGGAGCGAGCAATGGCGTCTGAGGGCTTTTTTGAATGGGTGTACGAGGTGGTCGAGCAGATCCCCGAGGGGATGGTCGCCACGTATGGTCAGGTGGCGCTGCTTGCCGGTCGTCCACGAAGTGCGCGGTACGTGGGGTATGCCCTGCATAGTAATCCGCGCCCCGGCCAGATTCCCTGCCATCGTGTGGTGTTTGCCGACGGTCGCATTTGCGAAGGCTTTGCTTTTGGCGGCCCTGATGCTCAACGTGAGCTTTTGCTAGGGGAGGGTGTGGCGTTTAAGGACGACATGCACGTCGATTTGGCCGCCTGTCGCTGGCCTGCCGGACTCTAGCGGCTCTGCCGTGGCCAAAACCACCACAAAGGTGCCTGTCCCCTTTGTGGTGGTTCTCCGTTGCAGGTTTACCGGAGCTAACTTATGGAGAAGGTATGGCGGCGCACATTGACGCTAGAAAGTAAACCACGGTGAACTATATTGGTTTCAGCAACGGAGCAGGCAATAGGCGATGAAAAAGCCTGCCCTGTTGAGTTTGATTCGCATTCCTCCCCTCTGTGCGATTCAACGGTGTACTTCGGGAACAGGCCCGCTGGCAACTAGCTGCCGGCGGGCCTGTTCCTGTTTGTCGAGGGGGTGCGATGGACGGAGCCGAAGCGGTCCGGCTCCAAAAAAGGCGGACGCCGTAGCGCCCGCCCTAAAGCAATCGAAAGCTCAAGCCAGCAGATCGGTCTAGTACACCATGCCCATGGCGTCCTGAACCTCGGCCAGTGTCTGCTCGGCGATCTCGTTGGCGCGACGGTTGCCCTCGTGCAGCACGTCCTTCACGTAATCCAGATCGTTCTCGTAGCGCTGGCGACGCTCGCGGATAGGTGCGAAGTACTCGTTGACGGCCTCGGTCACGTACTTCTTGAGCTGGCCGGAGCCGCCCATGCCAATCTCCTCGGCAATCTCGACCTCGGAGCGACCGGTGCAGATGGCGGCTGTCGAAAGCAGGCCAGACACGCCGGGGCGGTTCTCGGGATCGAATGTGATCATGCGCTCGGAGTCGGTCTGGCTCTTCTTGATGCGTTTGGCCGTCTCCTCGGCGGTCATCGAAATATTGATGGCGTTGCCATAGCTCTTGCTCATCTTGCGACCGTCCAGGCCCGGCAGCAGCGGGGTCTCGGACAGCAGCGCATCGACCTCGGGGAACACCTTGCCGTAGCGGTTGTTAAAGCGGCGGGCGATGGTGCGGGTAAGCTCGATGTGCGGTAGCTGGTCACGACCGACGGGCACCACGTTGCCCTTGCAGAACAGGATGTCGCAGGCCTGGTGCACCGGGTAGGTGAGCAGAAGGCCGGTGAGCTCGTGGCCCGAGGCCTCCATTTCGGCCTTGACCGTGGGGTTGCGCGCCAGCTCGGCCTCGGACACCAGCGACAGGAACGGCAGCATGAGCTGGTTGGCGGCGGGCACGGCGGAGTGCGCGTAGATCATGGTCTTGTTGGGGTCGATACCGCAGGCAAGGTAGTCCATGACCATGTTGTACACGTTGTCTTGGATGTGCTCGGTCGTGTCGCGGTCGGTGATGACCTGGTAGTCGGCGATGAGCACGTTGGTCTTGGCGCCCATGTTCTGCAGCTCAACGCGGCCCTTGAGGGTGCCAAAGTAGTGGCCCAGGTGCAGACGGCCGGTGGGGCGATCACCGGTGAGCATGGTGAACTTCTCGGGCGTATTGGCCAGGCCCTCGCGAATGGCGTTGCTCTTTTGCAGCGCGACTTCGTAGCTGTTCTCGTTTGGCATGATTGCTCCTAACGTTCGTTCGCAGGTTTTGATGATAGCGTGTTTATTGAGAGGGGTGGGCGTGAGTGGGTGAGGGACTGCCAGGGGCCGGCTTTCAAGTCCGCCGCGGCGTTCGCGCGAACGGCTGCCAACGCCTTGGCACATCCTCGGCAGCTTGCCCTAGAGCTTGTGGTGGTGCTCTTCCTTACGTTCCTCAGCTGCCTGCTCCTCCTGCTTAAAGGCGGGGTCGTCGGGGGTGACGAGCTCGTCCTCGTGCGTGCGCTTGTTGTAATGGTGGCGCAGCACGGGCTCAAACAGATGCAGATGCTTGGCGAAGGCAGCCGAGCCAATGGCGAGCACGGTAAAAATGAGCACGCGCATGGGCACCTCGACCTGATTGATGGCGGCGGCGCCGGCCGAAAGCATAATGCACCAGGCATAGATGAGCAGCACAGCCTGTTTTTGGTTGTAGCCTTCTTGGATCAGGCGGTGGTGGATGTGGCCCTTGTCGGCCTGCCCGATGCTAATGTGGGCGCGCTTGCGGCGCACGATGGCGCTAAACGTGTCGATGATAGGCACGCCGGCAACGATGAGCGGGATGATAAGCGAGGTGAGTGCGGCGGTGCGGCTCACGTTGAGCAGCGAGATGGAGCCCAGCGCAAAGCCCAGAAGCAGCGACCCCGAGTCGCCCAAGAAGATGCTTGCGGGGTTGAAGTTGTAGCGCAAAAAGGCCAGACAGGCGCCAAAGAGCGCAATGGAGAGCGCGGCGGCGTCGATGCGGCCCGAGAGAACGGCCATCGAAAACATGGTGAACGAGGCGATGCCGCAGATGCCCGTGGCCAAGCCGTCGAGGCCGTCGATGAGGTTAATGATGTTGGTGAATGCCACCAGATAGATTACGGTGATGGGGTAGGCGAGCCATCCGAGCATGATCTCGCCGGGAGCAAACGGGTTGACGATGACGCCGATTTTTAGGCCGCCCATGCAGGCGATAAGCGCGGCGAGGACCTGTCCGGCCAGCTTTTGCTTGGGCGTGAGCTGGAAGACGTCGTCGATAGCGCCGGTCGTAAAGATGACGGTAAAGGAGAGCGCCAGCATGGGATAGCTAATGTGAAGGCGCGGGTGCGGCACCAGGACGGGTGGCCAGCCTAGGTACCAGGTGCCTAGGATTTGCACAATGCAGGCAACGACCAGGCCCAAAAACACCGCCGTTCCGCCCAAACGCGGGATGGGCTTGGTGTTGATGCGGCGCTTAGAAGGATAGTCGACGGCATCGAGCTTAATTGCCAAGCGCTTGACCAGGGGCACCGCGAGGAAGGTCGTGATAAAAGCCGCCGCTGCCACGCATAGGTACGGTATGTAGCTCGGGGATGAAGCCATGAATCTAAAAACCGCCAAGCGTCGAAGGAAAAGGTCAAAGGTTGCTACGCGGAAATGGCATAGCTGTCCCATGATACTCGACCGAGGGGGGTGCGGAGGTTTGCACCGTGCGATTATCACGCGCATACCAGATATTGGAATGTTGTCGATGGCTTGTCGGGATGCCGGCGGGGATCCATATGGACTGTATGGTGATTTTCGGCAAAAGAAAACCACCCCCCACGTTACGAAAATGAACCCACCTAAAACAGGTGGGTGCCCTCATCGACTGTTCCAGCGTCCTTAACAACGAAGGATACCTGTACTAGGCACGACTGTGTGGGCTCCCTAAATAAACGCGACGGTTCACCCAGTTGCTCCGCGGGGGGCGGAATAACTACATCATAAAGCGGCACTTTATCGATTCCAGTCTTGACATTACAAAAATCGTGTCGGACGATTACGGCGCCTTAGGGACGGAGCCGTCTACCCGGTCTGGCCCTTTACGTTTGAGCTGCTGAATCGTTGTTTTGGAGCATGTTTTTATGCCGACGTCGTTGACCGAACTTTTTTCGCCCGCCTGCCATTTGTGTCCGCGCCGTTGCGGTGCGGCGCGCGATGAGGGCGCGCACGGCGTCTGCGGTGCTAACGACACGCTCAAGGTGGCCCGCGCCGCGCTTCATATGTGGGAGGAGCCGCCTATCTCGGGCGAGGCCGGTTCGGGCGCGATCTTCTTTAGCGGTTGCTCGCTTAAATGTATCTACTGCCAGAACCACGAGATCTCGACCGGCAATTTTGGCCTTGAGATTTCGCCTGAGCGCCTGGTCGAGATTATGCTGGAACTGCAGGACCAGGGTGCCAACAACATCAATTTGGTGACGGCGACGCACTATGCGCACCTGTTGCCTGCCGTGATTGCCGCGGCACGGGCGCGCGGACTGGTTATCCCGATCGTCTACAACACGAGTGGTTACGAGCGCGCGAGTGCCGTGGCGGCGCTGGGCGACCTGGTCGATGTGTGGCTTACCGACTTTAAATATGCCAATGCCGGGCTTGCGCAGTCGCTCTCTCATATAAAGGACTACCCACGTGTGGCCGTGTCAGGCCTGGCTCAGATGGCGCGCGAGATCGAGCGCCGCGGGGGAGAGATGGTGGATGAGGGCGGGCTCATGAAGCGCGGCATGATTGTGCGCCATCTGGTACTGCCGGGACATGCAGACGATTCGTGTCGCGTGCTGGACCTGGTGTGGCAGACGGTGGGCGATGTGCCGATCTCGGTCATGAACCAGTACACGCCCAATGCACTTATGCGCGAGCAGGGCGGCGACCTGGCGCGTGCCGTGACGCGCGAGGAGTACGAGCAGGTGCTCGACCATGCCGACGACCTGGGTTTTACGACGATGTTCTGGCAAGAGGGCGGCGCGGTAGACGAGAGCTTCACCCCGGCCTTCGACACCACCGGTGTTCTTACCAGCGCAAAGTAGTGCGTTCGTCGATGATTTTTCTGGGACGGGGATAAAAAATCATCGAGAGGATCGCCTGTTCGAAAAGTTGCCAAAATAGCCGCGCCCCAAAAAGACTGGTTATTGGGCGTTGACAGTTGGCGAGCCGTAGGTAAAATATCGACTTGTCCTGGGGACGTAGCTCAGTTGGGAGAGCGCTGCCGTCGCATGGCAGAGGCCGAGGGTTCGACTCCCTTCGTCTCCACCCTTGGATTTGATAAGCCGCTGACATTGTGTCGGCGGCTTTTTTTAAAAGAAAGGGCTATACCATGGCCGAGCTTGAGTCCCAACCATTGTCCGACGAGGAGCGCGCCGAGTTGGAAGAGCTCCGCGCTGAGAAGGCCCGCCGCGAGGCTCGGGAAGAGGCCCGTCGCGAGCGTGAGGAGCTGGCTGCCCTGCGTGCCGAGCGTGCGAAGGCCGAGGAGGTCGCCTCGAACGCCGCATCCGAGCGCAAGCCCGCACCCGCACCCAAGCCCGCTGCTGCGAAGCCTGTACCCGCCGCGCCCAAACCTCAGCCTAAAAAGGCCGCTCGTCCCAAGTCCGTCGAGCCCAAGCCGAGCCGTGACGAGATGACCTTTGCCCAGCGCATGGTTACCTCCAAGGAACCTACGGGCGAGAACGAGATCCCTGGCATGGCGCCGGCTCAAAAAATCATCATTGTCCTTGCCCTCATCGCGTTTGTCATCTTTATGGGCTACACGATCCTGACCAGCATGGGCCTGCTCTAACCTATTTGCATCGGGCGTTATGTCCGCATCCTCTGCTCTCGTCTAACCCTCAAATTCTGTACCACACATCCGAAAGGTCGCCCCATGGCTTTGACCGACATCTCGCATCCCACCGACATTGCAATGCTCACCGATCTGTACGAGCTCACTATGGCCCAGGGCCTGTGGGAGAGCGGCAAGGCCAATGAGCAGGGTTGTTTTACCGCGTTTTACCGCGACCATCCCTTTGGCAGCGCCTATGCCGTCATGTGCGGCACCGCCGAGCTGCCCGAGCTGGTCGAGAACCTGCGCTTTACGCCCGAGGATATCGACTACCTCGCATCGCTTGAGGCCCCGGCCGGCGGCGCGATGTTTAAGTCCGCATTCCTCGACTATCTGCGCGATTTTCGTGCGCATGTAAACATCGACGCCGTGCCCGAGGGCGAGCTCGTCTTTCCGCGCGAGCCCATGGTGCGCGTCACCGGCCCCGCGCTGGAGTGCCAGCTGCTCGAGACGGCGCTGCTCAACATCGTCGGGTTCCAGACGCTTGTCGCCACCAAGACGGCGCGCGTGGTGCTCGCCGCTGACGGTCGCCCCGTGGCGGAGTTTGGCCTGCGCCGTGCCCAGGGCCCCGATGGCGGCCTAGCTGTTGCGCGCGCGAGCTACGTTGCCGGCTGCTCCTCTACGTCCAATGTGCTCGCCGGCCGCCGCTACGGTATTCCCGTCTTTGGCACGCATGCGCACAGCTGGGTGATGAGCTTCGATTCCGAGCTCGAGGCCTTCCGCGCCTTTGCCAAGTCGAGCCCCAAGAACTGCACGCTGCTCATCGACACCTATGACGTGCGCGAGGGCTGCGAGCATGCCATTACGGTTGCCAAGGAGATGGAGGCGGTGGGCGAGCGCCTGTCGGCTATTCGCATCGACTCCGGCGACCTTGCCAAGCTCTCCAAGTATGTTCGCGGCCGTTTTGATGCCGAGGGCCTGCCCTATGTGGGTATCTCGGTGTCCAACGACCTGGACGAGTACACGATTCAGTCGCTGCTCGACCAGGGCGCGCCCATCGATAGCTTTGGCGTGGGTACCAAGCTCGCGACCTGCTACGACCAGCCGGCGCTGGGCGGCGTGTACAAGCTTTCCGCCCGCCGTGCGAGCGAGGCCGACCCGTGGACGCCGGTGGTCAAGCTCTCCGAGCAGCCCTATAAGCGCACGATCCCGGGCGTACAGCGCGTGCGCCGTTATTACGACGGCTTTGGCGGCCCGGTCTGCGACATGATCTACGACGAGGACCATCTGGCGGGGGAGGGCGCCGCGCGCGGCAATACCCTCGTGGCCGTGAATGATGCCGCCCTGGTGACCGACGTGTCCGAACTTGAGTATCGTGAGCTGTTGGTGCCGATCGTGCGCGACGGCAGTGCGGTGGCTCCGCGTGAGAGCATCCAGGACGCGCGCGAGCGCTGTGTTTGGGCGCTCGATCATCTGGATGCGGCTTTCAAGCGCTTCCTGTATCCGCAGACCTACGTGGTGGGTATGGAACAGGGCCTGGCCCAGGTGCGCGACGAGCTCGTGCGCAAGAATATGGCCGCGGCCTCGGCTTTCCCCTGGGCAAAATGATTCCCTGGGCGGTAGGGGCGAGTCACGCTCCCTTGGCCGCCAGCTCGGCCGTTCGCTGAACAGTTGATTGGTTTGACGTATGACGACTTCTTATAAAACGATGGTGGTAAAGATCGGTTCGTCCACGGTGGTGGGCGCCGATGGCAAGGTCAACCGCTCTTTTATCGGCGGGCTTGCCGATCAGGCCGCAGCCCTGCGCAAGCTCGGCTGGCGTCTGGTCGTGGTGAGCTCGGGCGCTATCGCCTGTGGCTATCCCGTGTTGGGCTTCGATCGCAAGCCGGTCGGCGACCTTCCGAGCCTGCAGGCCTGCGCCTCGGCCGGTCAGTGCATCATCTCGTCGGCCTACGACGAGGAGTTCCATGCGCGCGACCTGCTCACCTCGCTCGTGCTGCTCACGCGCCATGATACGGCCCGCCGCACGTCCTACCTGCATGCACGCGACGCCCTGCTGCGCCTCGTGGAGCTTGGCGTGGTGCCGGTCGTCAACGAGAACGATACCGTCACCGTCGACGAGATCAAGTTTGGCGACAACGACACACTGGCGGCGCTTGTGAGCTGCCTGGTTTCTGCCGATCTGTGCGTGACGCTCTCGGACATCGACGGCCTCTATACTGCCAATCCGCATGAGGACCCCACGGCCGAGTTCGTCCCGGTCGTGCATAAGATCGATGCCAAGATTATCGCCTCGGCGGGCGATTCTTCCACATCGGTGGGCACGGGCGGCATGATCACCAAGATTCGCGCGAGCCGCATTCTGATGACGGCGGGCATTCAGAGCGTGATTTGCTCGGGCGAGGACCCCGATGCGCTCGTGCGCCTCGCCCGCGGCGAGAGCGTGGGCACGCTGTTCGATCCGCCGGCGGAGCGTCTGGACATCGCACCCCGCAAGCTGTGGATCGCGCTGGGCGACAAGGCGCATGGCTCGGTGACGGTCGATGATGGTGCTGCGAAGGCGCTGGTCAGCCGTGGCTCTTCTCTGCTTGCGGTGGGTATTCGCGAGGTTGATGGCCAGTTTGCCGAGGGCGATGTGCTCGATGTGTGCGATCCGAGCGGTATGGTCGTCGCCCGCGGTATCGCCGAGGCCGATTCGGACGTGCTGGAGCTTGCTGCCGGTCGCCGCCAGGACCAGATCGCCGGCAACCGCCTGCTGGCAGACCTGGCCGAGAAGCCCGCGATCCATCGAGACAACTTGATTGTATTTGCATAAAGAAAGACAGCGCTGCGAATCGTTTCCCGCAGCGCTGTCTTTCTCGTGCCGGCACCTGGGGACGTTCTTTTTGTGCCGGCAGGTGGGGACACTCCTTTGCTAGAAGATCTGGCGCAGGTCTCCTCGGTTGAGGGCTTCGTTGAAGAGGTGCTTGAACACCACGCTGCCGTGCAGGCCATCGTGCTCGAACTCGTTAGTCACCCAGGCATGCGAGTTGCCCACGCGGCTGAGCGTATCGAGCTGCAGGCTCGAATCTACGTACATGTCGTCGAAATACACCCCGGCCTGGAGCGGCACCTCGTTGCAGGCCAGGCGCTGCGGGTCGTAGATCTTGTCCCAGCTGGTGTCTTCCATCAGCAGGTCCATGGCGGGTTTAAACGGCTTAAGCTCGGGCATCTGATCAAACATCCACGGGAACATGGCCTCGCCGGTAAACATGAGAGGGCGCGTGAGGGTGTCGAACTCGGCACGGCGTGCCTTCTCTTCTGCCGCGGCCCAGCGAATGGGCATGGTATCGCCGTCGGCGTAGATGAACTCCTGCAGTGTCCAGTACAGCGGGTTTGTACGCGTGTTGGTGCGCTCGAAGGCGCGCATCAAAAAGCTGTCAGATACCGAGGCGCCGCAGGTCAGCGTGCCGTCGCCGTCAACAAAAGCGTGATCGATAATCCAATGCATACGCTCAAAGCTCGGCTTCATGCCAAAGTCGCTGCCCATGAGCTGTAGGCGATCGACCGTCATCGGCGAGCCGTCGGGCAGCACGGGCTTCTGTGCCTCGAGCGCATCGGCCAGGGCTGCCACGCGCTCGACGTCGGCGGGGTAGCGGTTGTAATACTGCTGCGTCTTGGCGGCCATGCGCGGGAAGGTGTGCGCGTAGACCTCGCTGGCGCTCGCCGGCACGTGGGGGATGCCGCCGCAGGTAAAGCTCGCCGCCACGCCCTCGGGGAAGAGCGACAGATAGCTCAGCGTCAAAAAGCCGCCGTAGCTCTGGCCGAGCGTGACCCACGGCTTGCCGCCAAAGCCCACCAGTCGTAGGTATTCAAAATCGCGCACGATGGAGCTGGCGAGGTGGCGCTTGAGGAAGTCCGCCTGCGAGCGTGCTGTATCGGCGCCGGTGGCCGTTGCGCGATCACCCAGTGCCTTGATCGTGCGTCCGTCCACGCAGCTACTGCGTCCGGTGCCGCGCTGGTCGGGAAGGACCACGCGGAAGTGCTTGACGGCCTCCTCGATCCAGCCGTCGCTTGTGGGCGACAGCGGACGCGGGCTCTCGCCGCCGGGGCCGCCCTGCAAAAACAGAAGCAGCGGCAGATCGTCGTTGATGCGGTCGGGCGCGCAAACCACGCGGTAGAAGAGCTTGATGCTCTCGGGCGCGCCGGCGATGGGTGCCGGCATAGCGCCGCGGCGCATGGTGCTGCCGACGGCCAGGAGCATCGGCTCCAGGCCGCGCCAGTCAAGGGGGACGTCGATGCTGTGGTCCTCGACGTAAAGGCCGGGGACGTGGTACGAAGTGATGAGGGCCATGTGAGTCTTCCGTTCGTTGCGGTGTTTCGGGTTGACCAATTCTACCGCCGCGGGCGAGGCCATGCGCAAATCGGCTACCATGGTTGCAAACTTCTAGGAGAAAGGGCCGCCCATGTCGGTCGATATAGCCACGTATGTCCACGATCTTGCCGTTGCCGCCAAGGCAGCGTCGGCCTCGCTTGCCACGGCGAGCAACGAGCAGCGTCAGGAGGCCGTGCGCGCCATGGCCGCAGCACTGCGCAACGGTGTCGACTCCATCGTCGCCGCCAACGAGCTCGATATGTCCGCCGCGCGCGATGCGGGTACCTCGGCCGGACTGCTCGATCGCCTGCTGCTGACGCCCGAGCGCGTCGAGGGCATGGCCGCCGGCCTGGAAAAGCTCGCCGAGCTGCCCGATCCCGTGGGCCGCGTGCTCGACCGCCGCGTGCTTGCAAGCGGCGTGGACCTGACCCGTGTGAGTGTTCCGCTGGGCCTGGTCGCTATGGTCTACGAGGCGCGCCCCAACGTGACGGCCGACGCCGCAGGCATCTGCATCCGTACCGGCAACGCCTGCATTCTGCGCGGCGGCTCGCTGGCCTATCACTCGTGTGCCATGATCGCCGAGCTGCTGGCCGATGCGCTCGAGGCCAAGGGCTTCCCGCGCGAGGCCGTGTCGATGATCGAGTCCACCGACCGCGAGGCCACTGGCGAGCTCATGAAGCTCCGCGGCATTGTCGACGTACTCATTCCGCGCGGCGGTGCAGGCCTGATCCAGCGCTGCATGCGCGAGTCGCTCGTGCCGGTGATCGAGACGGGTACGGGCAACTGCCACATCTACGTGCATGAATCCGCCGACTTTGATAAGGCGCTCAACATTATCGTCAATGCCAAGACCCAGCGCGTGGGCGTGTGCAATGCCGCCGAGTCGCTGCTGGTCGACCATGCTGTGGCCAATGCGTTTTTGCCTGCGGTCGTTGCCGTGCTGCACGACCACGGCGTGCTCATTCACGGCGACGAGGCCACGTGCGCCGCGTGCGCCGACGTCGGCTTTGTAGAGGGCGATGACTACGTCGCCGCGACTGAGGAGGACTGGGGTCGCGAGTACCTGGCGCTCGAGATGAGCGTGAAGGTCGTGGCAAACGAGGACGAGGCCATCGCACACATCAACCGCTACGGCACGATGCACTCCGAGGCCATCGTTGCCGAGGATACGGATGCTTGCGAGCGCTTCCTGGATGCGGTCGATGCCTCGGCCGTGTACGCCAACGCCAGCACGCGCTTCACTGACGGCGGCGAGTTTGGCCTGGGCGCCGAGATTGGCATCTCGACCCAAAAGCTCCACGCCCGTGGCCCCTTTGCCGCCGAGGCCCTCACTACCTACAAATACAAGCTCCGCGGCACCGGCCAGGTTCGCCCCTAAACCTACCAAAAAGGGACAGGTTTATTTTGGCAGGTTTTATCTGCGGTTTTGCCGGGCGACACGTTTGCCCGGCTTTTTTCTCCGTATACCTTTTCTGCCTTTCGGCTTGAGCCACGGCGATATACGATAATGACACCGTGTCCTAGCACCGACTCACCTGGAGGTATTGCCATGTCCCAGATGCTTTCCGCCGGAATCACCCGCGACCGTGCGTTCGAACTGCTTAACAAGCACAACAAAGACCCGTTCCACATCACCCACGGCGAGACGGTCGAGGGCACCATGCGCTACTTTGCGCGCGAGTTCGACCCCGAGAACGAGGAGTTTTGGGGCATCGTCGGCCTGCTGCACGACTTGGATTGGGAGGAGCATGAGGACGACCCCGTGAACCACACCATCTATGCGGCCGAAATCCTCGAGGGCGAGGGCGCATCGCCCGAACTCATTCGCGCTATTCAGACGCACACGTCCGATTTCAACGCCTCGCTGCCCAAGCCCGAGCTTCAGATGGAGAAGATCCTGTTTGCTTGCGACGAGCTCACCGGCCTGATCGGTGCTGCCGTAATCATGCGTCCGAGCAAAAGCGTCATGGACTTTACGACTAAGTCGCTCAAGAAAAAGTTCAAGGACAAGCGCTTTGCCGCCGGCTGTTCGCGTGACGTGATTTCGCAGGGCGCCGAGATGCTGGGCTGGGAGCTCCCCGAGCTCTTCGACCGTACCATCGCGGCCATGCAATCCTTCGCGCCCGATCGCGACACCTTCCAGGCCTAACCTGCCAAAAAGGGACAGGTTTTTTTGGTAGGTTTTATCTGGGAAAACGCTTCCGTTGGACGTTATTCAGCGGAAGCGTTTTCTGTTTGACATGGTGACGTTGGCGAATGGCGGCGCCTCGCGGCAGGCAGCTGCGCTTCGCCGTACTCGTAACTCGGCAAGCGCGACGCTAGGACGCGTTCTTGATAATCCATGTCCCCAGTCCGGTCAACAGCTGAACCTGCCTAACCGTTAACCCTTCTTTTCGAAGCGCGAGAATCGCCTCATTGCGAAGTGGCTTGGAGACGGATTTGAGTTCCGTCGGAGCACATCCTGCGACACTCTGCACGATTGCCGTGCCAAATTCGCATAGATCTTCCTCGCGAACCTTGGCTGTTGCGCTGGGGCGATAGGGAAGCGACGGCGCACTTTCCATGAGCTGAAGGTATGAGCGAGGTGTTGGGAATAAAACACCGACAACGCTGCCGGTGACATGCGGCCGTGACCTGGCACTCATTAGATACTCACGATGGCTGCTCCAGGGATATTCGTCGTATGCCGCCAGTCCTGCTTTTTGTGGATTCAGATGAATGTATCGAATTGCCTCGAGTAAATATACTTCCGACTTAATGGGCGAATCCCAAAACCGCTCCTGAAACACGTGGCCGATATGTCCCGTCCGCGCATTGTACCTGCCCGCATACGATACGGCTACCGCGTGCATCGCGTCGCTCTTGCGGTCGTCCGGATCGTCGATGAGCAGATGAATGTGGTTTCCCATAAGGCACCAAGCGATAAGCTCGATATTGTGTTTGGGGAGAATCGCATCGAGGATCTGAAGCATGGCGATTCGGTCCTCGGCATCGTCAAACAGCAATTGCCCTCCGTTTCCACGCAACGTGACGTGGAAATAACCGGTTGGTGACTTTGAACGAGGTTTTCTCGGCATGGCCCCTCCTTTAGCTTGGATGGGCTGAAGATACCTCATTCGGAGGCTTCGGTTGTCGAGATTCAGTTCACCGACCATAGCTGCTACCTGCCGAAATGTTATTGCGTTTTCAAATTGATGCTTTTTAATGGTAATTGAACAAGACGGGCGCGCTTGTTGTGGATGCGGGCGTTAGTTGCGTCGATCTGGACGGCCCCCCTCGCGTGATGTCATCGCAAATGGGCTTCACGCATTTCTACGGCGATAGAAAAATGGCCGGGCGCTCACAAACAAAACGGAGAACTCGGCCATTTACTGATTGTTTGTTGACGTTTGGCCAGATAAAACCTGCCAAAATAAACCTGTCCCTTTTTGGCAGGTTAGTTGAGGGCGGCTTGGGCTAGGCGGGCTTCGGCGGCCTCCTCGGTGACGCCCAAGGCCACGGCGAACTCCTCGATGGAGCGGCGTTTGGCCTCCTTGAGTACGCGCATGTAGTAGGAGCTGGGTTTTTTATCAGCTTCCTCGGCCTGGCGAATGCGGTGCATCATGGTCTTTGCCACGCGGACCGTCTCGGGCGCGCCCAGCTTGAGCTGCTGCTTAAAGTGCGTCTCCTCAAGTGAACTGTTGCGCTCGGTAAAAGTGTCGCACTCCAGCTCGTCATAGTGGCTCAGCAGGTGCTCGGCATCTTGCTGCGAGATGGCGGCGTGCAAACGGTCGGCCTGCGCCACGGGGTACATGAGGATCGTCTGCGCATGTCCCTGCTTGGTCTCGAGCAGCAGCATGGGCTGCGGCGTGTCGTCCCTAAAACCGACGACGGTGCAGACTCCCTGACCCGGATGAATGACGTGTTGACCGATTGAGAACATGCTACCTCCAACTTATACGAATTTACGTATGTCTAGAATAACACGCTGACGTGCGCAAATTCTCACTTTATGCAGGAAAAGCACACAACTCCGATAGGTAAGAGTATTCGATAACAGACGCAGCTCATTCACACCTTTATGCATTTTCAACGCCTGCATAATCTGCAGGCAGACCGGCATCTTTGAGTGACTCCATACAAGCTGTAGTCAATTTTGTGCATATGCAATATCGATTGGCTTTACCCTGCGACAGTGCCCGTCGCTTGTGATAGAGTGCTACAAACTCTGGCTTTTGCCCTACGAGTGACCAAGAGCTCGGGGGCTTTAACACAAGGAGGATCTATGCCCGAGAAGATTGAAGAGCTGGTACGCGCTGCGCTTGCTGCGGCCCAGGAGGCCGGCGACCTTTCCGCATTTGAACTTGACGATTGCGCTATCGAGCGACCGGCTGACACTTCTCATGGCGAGTGGACCTCTACCATGGCCCTGAAGTCCGCCAAGCTGGCCCACTGCGCCCCGCGCAAGATCGCCGAGGCCATCGTTGCCCATATGCCCGAGGACCCCGCGATTGAGAAAGTCGAGATCGCAGGCCCTGGCTTCATCAACTTCTACCTCTCCGTTGCCGTCAAGAATGCCATCTTTGGCGAGGCTCGCGAGAAGGGCATGGACTTCGCTAAGTCCAACGTCGGTGGTGGCCTGAAGACCCAGGTCGAGTTCGTTTCCGCCAACCCCGTCGGCCCCATGCACATTGGCCACGGCCGCTGGGCCGCGCTGGGCGACTCGCTCTGCCGTGTTATGGACCACGCCGGTTACGACATCCAGCGTGAGTTCTACATCAACGACCACGGCTCTCAGATGAACACCTTCGGCAACTCCATCAGCACGCGCTATATGCAGCTTGCCGACATCATCGCCAAGCAGGGCGTGGATATCGACGAGGCTCACAAGATCTTGATCGCCGACCGCGACGCCTTTGTCGCCGACGAGAACGACGAGCATCCCGAGACCCATCCGTATCAGGACAACTTTGCCGAGACCCTGGGCAAGGATTCCTACGGCGGCGACTACATCATCGACGAGGCTGCTGAGTTCTGGCGCACCGACGGCGATAAGTGGGTCGACGCCGATCCTCAGGAGCGCATGGAGAGCTTCCGCGAGCGCGGCTACGTAAAGATGGTCGACAACATGCGCGACCTCTGCCACGCCGTCAATTGCGACTTCGATCGTTGGTTCTCCGAGCGCTCGCTGTATGTGAAGGACACCGAGGGCGAGACCGCCGGCACCTCCGCCGTCGACCGCGCTTTTGAGAAGCTCGACAAGATGGGCTACCTCTATACCAAGGACGGCGCCCTGTGGTTCCGTTCCACCGATCTGGGCGACGACAAGGACCGCGTCCTGATCAAGTCCGACGGCGAGTACACCTACTTCGCCTCCGACGTTGCCTATCACTGGGATAAGTTCCAGCGCGTCGACCACGTCATCGACATCTGGGGTGCCGACCACCACGGCTACATCGAGCGCGTCCGCTGCGTCTGCGACGCTCTGGGTTACCCCGGCAAGTTTGAGGTTCTGCTGGGCCAGCTCGTCAACCTGCTGCGCAACGGCAAGCCCGTCCGTATGTCCAAGCGCAAGGGCACTATGGTGACCCTGCAGGAGCTCATCGACGAGGTCGGCTCCGACGCTGCCCGTTACACGCTCATCTCCAAGAGCTCCAACCAGATGGTCGACTTCGATATCGAGGCCGTCAAGAAACGCGACAACTCCAACCCGGTGTACTACGTGCAGTACGCTCACGCCCGCGTGTGCTCCATTCTGCGCCGTGCCGCCGACGTTACGCCCGAGCAGGCTGACGAGATGGGCATGAAAGCCGTCGCCGCCAAGGCCATCGGTGAGAACGTCGATTACTCGCTGTTGACCGACCCGACCGAGCTTGCCCTTTCGCGTAAGCTCAACGAGCTCACCGACCTCATCGCCAGCTGCGCTCGTGATCGCGCCCCGTTCCGTCTGACGCACTTTGCCGAGGAGCTTGCCGGCGACTTCCACAGCTTCTATGCTGCTTGCCAGGTGCTGCCGAGCGAGGGCCGTCCCGTCGACCCCGAGCTTTCGCGTGCCCGTCTGGCCGCTTGCGATGCCGTTCGCGTGACGCTCGCCCTGGTGCTCACCCTCGTTGGCGTTTCTGCGCCCGAGCAGATGTAATCTGCGAGTCATTTGACCGTACAGACTTGGTTTAACTAAGCCTTGAAAGCCCGATCTCCATGCGGAGGTCGGGCTTTTTGCATAAACGCCGGCGTATTGACGAATTTGGAACTGCTGGAAATACGAAACTATGCCGGTTTACTACGATGAATTGAGATATTCCAACCACGCCGGCTTTTCGCTAAAAAGTGCAAGTCATCTACCTGCGGTTTTAGTTCAACATGTTTCGGAGTGGTCGCGATTGAGCGATTCATCGTAGTAAACCGCCATAGTTTTGGCGGAGGCAGTCAGATTTGTGGGCGGTAAACCAAAGAGTGTCCCTTTTGAATAGTCGTTTAAGAACGTCCCCAATGACTAAGTTGCAGGTGGCGGCGGTTGTGTTACACTAACGCTGCGTATATGACGCAAATATCTCGATACAGATCAATGATGTCCGTCGGTATTTGACGGAGCTAGACTGTTTAGCCGCCCTGAAGGTTTATGCAGGGAGCATGTGATCACAGGGCTTGAAAAGAAAGTTGAGCAAACACTGTGTCTGATCAACAGCAAGATAACGAAATAACGACGACGCATGCCGCTCCCGCTGCACCGGTTGCGTCGGACCAGGTCGCGGCGCCCGCGCAAGCCTCGGCTCCTGAGACGCCTAAGGCTGCTTCGACGCCTACGCCTGCAGCGGCCGAGAAGGCCGTGCCTGCAACTGGTGAGGAGGCTGCTCCGGCAAAGCCCAAGCGCACGCGCCGCACGGCCAAGCCTGCCGCTGACGGCGAGGAGGTCACCAAGCCCAAGCGCCGTACCACGCGCACGACGCGCGCCAAGCGCACCGTTGCAGCTGACTCCTCGACGCCGATTTCCGATGAGGTCGCGCAGGCACGTGCGTTGGCGCAGATTAGCGAGGCTCAGGTGGTGCGCGCCCGCCGCCGTGCTGCCGAGCGCGAGGCCGCGGCTCTGACCGAGCTTGCAGCTCCGTCTGTGCCCGAGACCCCTGCCGCCACCGAGACCCCTGCCGCCGACCAGCCGACCGAGAAGCCGGCACCGCGCACACGCCGTCGCACGGTTGCTAAGGCCGAGCAGGTTGCCGATCAGGTAACCCCCGAGCTCACCGAGGCTTCGGTTCGTTCCACGTCAGGGGAGGGCATATCGCCTGCTGAGCCTGCTGCGCCTGTCGAGGTCAGCGAAGTTCCCGTTGTCGATCCGGCTTTGCGCCCGCACCGTCGCGGTCGCAAGCCCAAGGCCTTCGTCGAGGCAGAGAAGGCCGCAGCCGCAGCCGCAGCCGCTCGGGATGCTGCGGCGACCGCCGAGTCTGCAACCGCTGCCGATGCACCCGTCCAAGATGCTGCGACTTCCGAGGCCGCTCCCGCCGATGCCGAGCCCGCCGACGTCCGCCCCGGTCGCAGCCGTCGCACTGCTGTTAAGCGCACGTCCAAGGCTAAGGCTGCCAAGAAGGGTACGTCCGAGGATTCCGACGAGACGACCGCCGATGCATCGACTGATGCCGCCGAGCCCCAAGACGTCGAACAGCCTGCGTCCGAGAAGCCCAAGCGCGGTCGTAAGAAGTCCGCTAAGGCCAAGGCGTCCGAGCATCAGGCTGATGTCGAAGCGCAGGTCGATTCTGGCGCCGAGGCCAATGAAGCCGCTGCGGTCAATGCCGACGCCGCCACAACCGATGTTGCCGCGCCCGCCGAGGCCGAAGACGGCACTCGTTCCAACCGTCGCCAGCACAAGCGCAACGAGGAACGCAACGAGCGCAACAACGACCGTCGCAATCGCCAGCGCGATCGCAAACAGCGCAACAAGGAGCGTAACGCCGCCCCCACCGAGCCCACGCTTTCGCGTGAGGAGCTCGCTGCCATGAAGGTCGCCGAGCTGCGCGAGAAGGCCAAGGAGTTCGAGATCGAGACGACCGGCAAGAAGAAAGCCGAGCTCGTCGAGGAGATCTACGTCACCGCCGCGAAGGCAGAGGGCTTCCGCGACATCAAGGGCATTCTGCAGATTCGCCCGGACAGCTCCGGCATCATCCACGCCCATGGCTACATGAAGTCCAACGACGACGCCTTCGTGCCCGCCTACCTCATCCGCTCCGCGCGCCTGCGCACGGGCGACGTCATCGAGGGCTCACTGCGTCCTTCGCGCGGCGGCGACAAGCGCGCCGGCCTCGCCAAAATCACGACCGTCAACGGTCTGGACCCCGAGCAGATTCGCAACCGCCCCAAGTTTGGTGACCTCACTCCGGTCTATCCCAACGAGCCGCTGCGCATGGAGCACGGCAAGGACTCCATTACCGGTCGCGCCATCGACATCGTGTCGCCGATCGGCAAGGGTCAGCGTGGCCTGATCGTGTCCCCGCCCAAGGCCGGCAAGACCACGATCCTCAAGAAGATCTGCCAGTCTATCTCGATTAACAACCCCGAGGTGCACCTCATCTGCCTGCTCGTCGACGAGCGCCCCGAAGAGGTCACCGATATGCAGCGCTCCATTAAGGGCGAGGTCGTGGCCTCGACCTTCGATATGCCCGCCGACAACCACACCCGCGTGGCCGAGCTCGTCATCGAGCGCGCCAAGCGCATCGTGGAGCTGGGCGGCGATGTCGTGGTGGTGCTCGACTCCATCACGCGTCTTGCCCGCGCCTACAACTTGGCGGCGCCCGCCTCGGGCCGCATCCTTTCGGGCGGCGTCGATTCGGCGGCCCTGTATCCGCCCAAGCGCTTCCTGGGCGCAGCCCGTAATATCGAGAACGGTGGCTCGCTCACCATCCTGGCCTCTGCCCTCATCGACACCGGTTCCAAGATGGACGAAGTCATCTTTGAGGAGTTCAAGGGCACCGGCAACATGGAGCTTAAGCTCGACCGCGATCTTGCCGACCGTCGTATCTTCCCGGCCATTGACCCCGTTGCCTCCGGTACGCGCAACGAGGATCTGCTGGTCGACGAGCAGATGCGCCCGTTTGTCTTTGGCCTGCGTCGCATTCTTGCCGGCATGAACAACACCGAGCGCGCAGCCGCATCGTTTATCAAGGGTCTTAAGGGCACCAACACCAACCAGGAGTTCCTGGTGCGTTCGGCCAAAAAGCACAGCGACTACGAGCAGACGTTCTAGGTTGTCATCCACGCGCAGCGATAGTCATCAATGCGATAAAGGGTCGGGGCTTTGAGCCTCGGCCCTTTTCCATATCGCCGCTCCGCGCTTATTTTTGACCATAAGACTGGCAAGCAGCAGGTTTCCCGTTTCAATCCGACATCGTCGCTTGCAATCGACAGGGCGGTTTCGCATAATAGCTTTTAAGCTTCGCGACGGAAAACGCAGATGAAACGAACCATATACCGTTGCTTTGGGGCATAGCCCCGCTTCATCTTCTCTCGCGCAGCCAACTGAATGATGCGATTTGGGTGCTGGAAGATGGGGAGAGCTCATGGCTTCTTCTGATGCGACACAACGAGCAGTCCTTGCCGGACTTTCGTGCGGGATCGGCCTGGCCGCTCCCGTGGTTATGTATGCCGCGACGCTGCCGTTTTCGTCGGTGAACGAGACGGTCGTGGCGGGTGCGGTTCCCTTCGCCGTGGGCGCGGTGGCGGGCGTGGGTATCTATGCCGCCTCGCTGGGTATCTCCGAGTACCGTGCGCAGCGTGAAGAGCGTCTGTTCCAGCCTGATGCCATGGGCGGTGCCGCCAATCTCAATCAGCATCAAAGCGAGTTCAAGACCGCCTCGATTCCAGCTCAGCAGCAGGATGCGACTCCTTACGCTGCGGCTTCTGCTTCTCAGGCTCAGGCGGAGCAGTCTACCTCGGCATTCCTTTCCGGCCTGACTGGTGCGTTCCAGCGCCGTCATGCCGATGATGGTGTCCCTACCATCGCTCGAGCCGCAGATGCCATGGACGAGGCCGAGGCTTGGTCCATGATCGACAGTATGCTCGACGACGATTCGCCGGTGAGCTGCGACCCTGCGCACTCGCGCGACGTCTATCAAGTCGCCATCGACGAGCTCACCAACGGCGGGCAGACCGGCTCCTTCAATCGCGACGACATCGCCGCCGCGGCACGCGCCGTGTCTGGCTCCCAGGCCGCCCCTGCGGGCAGCACGGCGGCTTTCGTGGCACTCGTCGCCAACGCGGCAGCCAATAACGCCTACAGCGCTACCTCGGCGGACGCGAACGCTTCTGCCGACAATTCGTACGTTGATGAAGCCATGGCCGCGGACGAGGAGGCCGTTGCCGCCCGCCGTGCCGCCGAAAGCTCGTTGTGGGGCGCTCCTGCCCAGCAGCAGGCGGCTGAGGCTGCGCCGTACAATGCAAACCTCGCCAGCATGCCTATCATCTCCGGTGCCGCGGACATCGATCTCGATGACCTCGATGAGCCTGCAGCCATCACCGCATCGATTGATGCCCAAGATCGCATCAACACCGGCGACCTTCCAGATGCCTCGCTCGAGGTTGATGTCCCCATGGCCGATTACTCGGGCCACGAGGACATGTGGGCCGCCGCCACCGCGATCCTGGATGAGATTGACGAGCCTGCTCCTGTTACGGCCCCCGCTCCCGTCGCTGCCCCTCAGCCTGCTGTCCCCGCCTATGTCGGCCGTCACAGTGCTGTGTTCCCCGAGGATACTGCCCGTATCTCGCGCGAGAGCATCGAGCGAGCCGAGGCTATTGCCGCCGGCATTATGGAAAATCGTCGTCACGAGCGCGTCAATCAGATCCTCGAGGAAGAGATCGAGCGCCTGCAGTCCTCTACCGCCAAGCGTACGGGCCGTGCCTATCTGAGCGTTATCGAGGGCGGTACCGCCAGCTTTGCGCCGCTCCGCGCGGAGGCATAACTTCTGCATGGTTAAGATCAATCGAAAATGGGCGGTCGTGACCTGCCTGATGGCGCTCTTGATCTGGGGCAATTCGCTGGTTCCCGGCTCGGGGTCGGGCTCACTGAGTCTAACGGTCATGGAAGCTATCCGCGGTTTCCTGCACGGCGTGGGACTTCCATATGAATGGGTGACCAACTTTGTTGTTCGCAAGTGCGCGCATTTTACCGAGTATATGGTGCTCGGCATCCTGGCAACGCATGCCTTTGATTTTGAGGGCCGGCGCACCTTTGACGTGCTGCTGCCCACGGCGGTGTTCCTGCTGCTGATTCCTTCGATCGACGAGACGATTCAGCTCTTTGTGCCGGGACGCGCTGGCATGATCACCGATGTGATGATCGACTGCTGTGGAGCGGCAACGGGCGTTGTGCTCCGATATCTCTTACGGTCGCTGATGTGCGCCAAAAAAGCCGCCTAGGACGTATTGTTTGGTCCTAGGCGGCCTTTTTTATTTGAGGGCTTATATGAGTCGTGGTGGCGTCGTTCCGTAGGTCGGATTTGCCGGGCGTGCCACGCCCCGTGGGTGCGTCTGCTACTGAAGCGCCTGTGCGCCCAGGGCCAGGCAGCCCATGATGCCCTGCTTGCCCTCGAGGCTGTTGTTGACGATGTAGCTATCGATGTCGTTGACCTCGGGCGTGACGATATAGCCGTTGAGCATCTCGGCGCACTTTTTGCGTGCGAGCGGCACGATGGGAGTGTGGTCGGCCACGCCGCCGCCGATGATGATCTTTTGCGGCGCGTAGCACAGCGTGTAGGTCATGAGTGCCTGTGCCAGATAGCCGGCGAGCAGGTCCATGGCCTCCGAGTCATCGGCCATGTCTCCGGCGCTCTTGCCATCCCAGCGCTTTTTAACGCCGGGGCCGGCGATGAGGCCCTCGAGACAGTTGTCGTGGAAGGGGCAGGCGCTGTGCTCGCCAATGGTGTCGCGCGGGTCGCGCGTGACCAGGATGTGGCCGGCCTCGGGATGCATCATGCCGTGCACGAGCTGGCCGCCCGAGAGCACGCCGGCGCCCACGCCGGTACCGATGGTCAGATACACAACGTCAGTGAGGCCCTGGGCGCAACCAAAGGTGACCTCGCCCAGGCAGGCGACGTTGACGTCGGTGTCGTAGCCGCAGGGAATATTGAGCTCGTTTTGGATGGTGCCCAGCAGGTCAAAGTAGCGCCATGCCGTTTTGGGCGTCTCCAGGATCTTGCCGTATTGGGGCGAGGCAGGGTTGACTGCGGTGGGGCCAAAGGCGCCGATGCCCAGCGCGGCGATGCCCTTGTCGGCAAACCATGCGTTGACGGCCTCGACGGTCTCCTGCGGAGTCGTGGTCACGATCTGCTCACGCTCCAGGACCGTGCCGTCTGCATAGCCCGTGGCGCAGACCATCTTGGTGCCGCCGGCCTCGAGCGCTCCGATAAGTTGCTGCTCTTCCATAATATTCCTCTCACTGGGACGAGTTGCTCCATGACTAAAGTATAGAGCTCTAAACCATTTAAGAAAGCGCCATAAAAAGAAGCCTCGCAACGCGGCAGGCGGTGCGGGGCTTCTTTAGTTACTTTAGTTGCCGGGCCGTCCTTACCCGCGCGGTTTGATTTTATCACGCAGGGACTTGAGGTTCTCCAGTGCCGCGTTAAGCGTCTCGTCTCGCTTGGCAAAGTGGAAACGAATCAGGTGGTTGACGGGCTCGCGGAAGAAGCTCGAGCCGGGCACGGCGCCCACGCCCACCTTAGACGCGAGGTCCTCGCAGAATTCGAGGTCGCTGTCATAGCCAAACTCAGAGATGTCCATCATGACGTAGTAGGCGCCCTGCGGCACGTTATGCTCAAGACCGATGCTGTCGAGTCCCTGGCAGAACAGGTCGCGTTTGGCGGTATAGAGGTCGAGGACCTCATCGTAATAGCTGTCGTCGAAATTGAGGGCGGTGACGACGGCTTCCTGCAGGGGAGCGGCGGCGCCCACGGTGAGGAAGTCGTGGACCTTTTTGATACGCTCGGTGATTTCGGCAGGGGCGATAGTGTAGCCCAGGCGCCAGCCGGTGATGGAGTAGGTCTTGGACAGCGAGCTGCAGCTGATGGTGCGCTCAAACATGCCAGGCAGCGTGGCCATGTAGACGTGCTCATGGGGTGCGTAGACGATGTGCTCGTATACCTCGTCGGTGATGCAGTAGGCGTCGTACTTTTTGCAGAGGTCGGCGATAAAGGTGAGCTCCTCGCGCGTAAAGACCTTGCCGCAGGGGTTGGAAGGGTTGCACAGGACGATGGCTTTGGGGTCGTTGTCGCGGAAGGCCGCCTCGAGTGTCTTGCGGTCAAAGTCGAATGTGGGTGGGTTGAGCGGCACGTAGATGGGCTCGGCACCCGAAAGGATCGTGTCGGCGCCGTAGTTCTCGTAGAACGGCGAGAAGATGACGACCTCGTCGCCGGGGTTCGTGACCGTCATCATGGCGGCCATCATGGCCTCGGTGGAGCCGCAGGTGACTACGATATTCTCGTTGGGGTTCACCGGCATGCCCATAAAGTGCTCCTGTTTGGCGGCGAGCGCCTCGCGCATGGCCTGGGAGCCCCAGGTGATGGAGTACTGGTGATAGAGCGGCTTGGGGTCGCTGGCGATGGTGCTCAGGCTATCGAGCAGCTGCGCCGGGGGATCGAAGTCGGGGAAGCCCTGCGACAGGTTGACGGCGCCATACTTGTTGGAGATGCGCGTCATGCGGCGGATGACGGAATCGGTAAACGTTGCCGTGCGGTTGGAGAGTTCTTTCATGCCGGTCCTTTCGAGCATTTGCAGTGGGGCAAGTTTACTCCTATGAAACCGGTGGGATTTGCTCGAAATGGTCTCGAAAAACTCTTTTCAAAATTCTTGAAAATTGGGGCTTGCATCGCGTGGCGTTCCTTGCAATAATAGTCGAGCGCGAAGCGCACAGGACACGGTGGGTGTAGCTCAGTTGGCTAGAGCGACGGGTTGTGGTCCCGTAGGTCGAGGGTTCGAGTCCCTTTACCCACCCCAGTTCTTGCTTCGTGTTGATATCGGGTCGTTAGCTCAGTTGGTAGAGCAGGGGACTCTTAATCCCAAGGTCCAGGGTTCGACCCCCTGACGGCCCACCAAAGTATGTTAAAGCGACTGGCTTCGGCCGGTCGCTTTTTTGTTGACCTTGCATGGGGTCGAACCCGTCGGGGCACAGCCGCTTTCACAGATCGAGCCTACCCTGGGGATCGGTAAAACCGTCAGTACCCTCCTTGAGTTTCTTCTCGTCTGCCTTCACGCGACGCTCGAGCTTTTTTGTATCCTCGGCAGGCGGTAGGTTCTCGGGGACAATTCCGCGGTCGATGAGGCTGCCACGCACGCTTGTGTTGTTCTCGACGTGCTCTTGCTTGATCTGGTCCAGACCGTACAGGTCGTGTTCCTCGGCGTTGAAGGCCGTCATCGAGTTCGTAAGGTCCTTTGCTTTGATGAGGACATCGGCTAACCTGTCCGCCAATGCCGCGCTCTTGGGTACGCCGAGCTGCTGCTTCATTTCCGCCGTGCTTCTACCGCCGAATAACGCCTCATCGCCCTTCGACTTGATGATCGCGAATCCTTTGGAGTCCACGCCGCGTTTGAACGCAATACCCGAGAGCTGTTTCTCTGAATCGGATAGCGAGTGGCGCGCCTGCAAGCGCTGAATCTCTGCGAAGCGCTGCTCTATGAGCTCTTGGCGGCGCGTCTGCACGGCAAAGTATGCCTGGGCGAGCGCGATCTCTGGCTTGTTTGAATCTCCGTTCTGTGCGATTAAATAGCATGCATAGCGCGTAAGTTTGTAGTCTTTAACCGCGCGAGCGGCGACACCGGCAGTTACCATTTTCGTGGTGTCACGAAAATGGGAATCAACTGGAGTTTTGTTTGTTTCGCACGAGACTTTTGCCCTCTTAACAACTTCGGCGAAGTTCTCCCATCGAGTGTACCCCATGGGTTCCATTAAATCGCGTGCGAGCCAATACTCAACGCCGTCTTCCACATTGGCGTAGCTATCAAGTTTGACACGCCACTTCTCGATATCACTACTGTCCATATCTCCTCCTCGCTGGTCTATTGTCTGTGCGGGCTTTGCCCGCTCTGTATTCAGAATTAGAATACGCTGCCGTGCGGACACGAATAGGCCCCGTGCCACCTCGAGCTCACGGGGCCCATAGATATCGATTAGTTGTGTTCTGCTTTATATGGGTGTCCAGTTTAGTCCGTTCGATAGTGCGAACCTAAGCTTTCAGTTCGCTTGCGCATGGCTTTGATCATTTCCTGTGCTAGTTGAATCTGCGATTGCAGGCGGGCGAGGGCCGCGACTTCGCTGTCCTGAGCTTTCTGTGTGCTCAAGGTCGTTGCCTCCGTCTTCAAGCCCTCAAGCTCGTGTAGTGCCTCGGATAGGCCCCCTTCGGTGCGGTTGATCATGCAATGGGTACTCATCGTGTGCTTAAGGCTGCGTGTCAAGCGTTCGGCGACTGTTGTGGCAATGCCGTACTGGGGGAGGGCGATATCCGCCTTTGGGGCCACCTCAGGTGCATTCTGTGCTGCCTGGGCTGCCGATGTGCCCGCGATGCGCCCAAACACTATGCCGTTGGCGCTTGACAAGCCACCGATGCGGTCGGCGCCGTGCATGCCGCCTGTCGCCTCGCCGCAAGCGAAGAGGCCCTCAACGCCCGTATACGCGGTCTTGTCGATTTTGATACCGCCGTTGGCGGCGTGGGCATACATCGCCACGCGCATCTCGTCGGTCGGCGCGATGCCGTGCTCGTCTTGCAGCCAGGTGGCAAAGGTCTGTACAAACTCGGGGACGTCCTCGCGGGGGAAATCGTAGCGGAGCGCCAGACCTTCGGTACCCGCTTGATCGATGGCAAGATCGATGGCGCGGGAGGCCAAGCGTGACGTGAAGGGGCCATATCCGGAGCGCTGTTCAAGCAGATCGTCCAGCTTGTCGTCGGCGATATCGACCGGCTGGTAGAACTTGACGTAGCGCCAGGTCTTTTCGTTAAAGACAAGGTTGCGTTTGGGCTCGATGAAGCCCGGCATCATCTGCATGAACTCTATATTAGTGAGCGTTGCGCCGTGTGCCAGCGCGATGGCCTGTGAGGAGCTGAGCACGTCGGCTGAAGTGAGGCTTCGCTCGAACAGGCCATCCGTGCCGCCCGCAGCGATGATGGTGGCCTTGGCTGCCATAGGTACGAGATGCTTGTTTGTGCGGTCGTAGAGCGTGGCGCCGACAATCTTTCCGGGCGTGTCCTCAATAAGGTCGATAAGCTCGTGGCGGGGAAGCAGGCGAATGCCGAGAGACTCGATCTGGGCCGCACACGCGTCCTCAAGGGGCTTGCGAGTGAGGCCGCGCCATTTGCGTGTCTTATGGTCAAAGCAGGGGATAAATTGCTTTTGCTGGGCGCTCTCGGCACTTTGCGGACGTTGGAGTTCAACACCCAGCTCCCGTTCGAGCCATGTAATTGCCCGGGGAATGCCGTGGACGAACGTTTGGACGAGTTCGGGGTCGGCAACGCCGCCGCCGACGGTCTGGATGGTGTCGATGAGGTCTTGCTCGTCGTCTTCGTCGACGGGACCGATGAGGCCGAGGCCCCAGGTTCCGGGGAAGAAGCTCGATCCACTCATAGTCTTGCCGGCGCTTGCCACAGTGACGGTTGCACCCGTGCGTGCCGCTTCGATGGCGGCGCAAAGGCCCGCAATGCCAGATCCAATTACCAGTACATCAGTCGATTCCATCGGATTCCTTTCTCGTCCGGCGCATTGTCGCACGGGTGATCGACAATAGGGCCGCAAAGACTCGGCAAATCGGTAAAGGGCAAATATGGCAGGTGGGCGTCATAGGCGTTCTGACGCTCCGTCTCATCACATCTCGTATTTCGCCCCAACTGATATATCGGCATTAGCTACCCTGCGACAGCGCATACAAAAAGAGCCGCCACCTCGAAAGGTAGCGGCTCTAAAGCTCAACGATATGAGCATCGCGCGGGCGCGATTAGGCCTTGAGGGCCTCCTCGACGGCGACAGCGCAAGCGACGGTGGCACCGACCATGGGGTTGTTGCCCATGCCGATGAGACCCATCATGTCAACGTGCGCAGGCACGGAGGAAGAACCGGCGAACTGGGCGTCGGAGTGCATACGGCCCATGGTGTCGGTCATGCCGTAAGAGGCAGGGCCGGCGCCCATGTTGTCCGGGTGCAGGGTACGGCCAGTGCCGCCACCAGAAGCGACGGAGAAGTACTTCTTGCCAGCCTCGATGCGCTCCTTCTTGTAGGTGCCAGCGACGGGGTGCTGGAAGCGCGTGGGGTTGGTGGAGTTACCGGTGATCGAGATGTCGACGTTCTCGTGCCACATGATGGCAACGCCCTCGCGGACGTCGTCGGAGCCGTAGCAGTTAACGGCAGCGCGGGGACCATCGGAGTAGGGGATGGTCTCGACGACCTTGAGCTCGCCCGTGTAGTAGTCGAACTGGGTCTTCACATAGGTGAAGCCGTTGATACGGGCGATGATCTGGGCGGCGTCCTTGCCCAGACCGTTGAGGATAACGCGCAGCGGCTTCTTGCGAGCCTTGTTGGCGTTCAGAGCCAGGCCGATAGCGCCCTCGGCGGCAGCGAAGGACTCGTGGCCGGCTAGGAAGGCGAAGCACTCGGTGTCGTCGGAGAGCAGCATAGCGCCCAGGTTGCCGTGGCCCAGACCGACCTTGCGGTCCTCAGCGACGGAGCCAGGAACGGTGAAGGCCTGGATGCCCTCGCCGATGATGGCGGCAGCCTCAGAAGCGGACTTGGCGCCACGCTTGACAGCGAGAGCGCAACCGAGGGTGTAGGCCCACTCGGCGTTCTGGAAGGCGATGGACTGGGTGTTGTTGACGATCTCACGCGGGTTGAAGCCCTTGTCGGTGCAGATCTGCAGAGCTTCCTCGAGGGAGGCGATGCCGTTGTCGGCGAGGCACTTGTTGATCTTGTCAGCGCGGCGCTCGTAACCTTCGAACGTAACAGTCATAGTTATTTCCCTCCCTTTCTACTCGTGAACCGGGAACACGCTGGCGACGGAGTGAGTCTCCTCGTCGGTGCGCGGGTCGATGTACTTGGCAGCGTTCTCCCACTGACCATAGTGGCCCATAGCGCCAGCGATGGCCTCCTCGGGGGTCTTGCCGGCCTTGACGGCGTCGGTGAACTTGCCGAGGTTCAGGAACTCGAATGCGATGATCTCGTTCTTGTCGTTGAGAGCCATGCGGGTGACGTAGCCCTGAGCGAGCTCGAGGTAACGAGCGCCCTTGGCCTTGGTGCCGAACATGGTGCCGACCTGAGAGCGAAGGCCCTTGCCGAGGTCGTCGAGGGAGGCGCCCACGGGCAGGCCGCCCTCGGAGAACGCGGTCTGGCTGCGGCCGTAAACGATCTGCAGGAAGATCTCGCGCATAGCAACGTTGATGGCGTCGCAGACGAGGTCGGTGTTGAGGGCCTCGAGGATGGTCTTACCGGGAAGGATCTCGGAAGCCATGGCGGCAGAGTGGGTCATGCCCGAGCAGCCGATGGTCTCGACGAGGGCCT